>NZ_FPCB01000023.1:0-130138 GCF_900116815.1 Methylobacterium sp. 174MFSha1.1
CGCGGCTGCGCCGCAACAAGGCAGAGCTTCTGCGGGTGCTGGACCGGCCGGACATCCCGCTGCACACCAATGGATCGGAGAACGACATCCGGGCCTGCGTGACCAAGCGGCGGATCTCGGGCGGCACGATGAGTGTGGCTGGGCGGGCCGCCCGCGATGCGCTGCTGGGTCTCATGAAGACCTGCACCAAGCTCGGAATCTCGTTCTTCCGCTACCTCGGCGACCGCCTCGGCATCCCCGATCACGGGCCACCCATCCCACCTCTCGCAGACTTGGTCAGGCAGACCTCACCAGCCTGACCGCCCGCGATTTTGCCCCGGTTACGCTTCGCGATTGCAACGCAATCGTGAAGCGCTCTAGCGGCTCACTCCCGCCCCGCCTCCCGCAGGTGGCGGATGATGCCGGAGAAGTCGGTGCCGCCCTGCCCCGCCGCCTCGAAGGCCGCGTAGATCGCCTCGGCATGCGCGCCGAGCGGCGTCGCGGCCCCGGCGCCCGTGGCGGCCTCCTGGGCGAGGCGCAGGTCCTTCAGCATCAGGGCGGCGGCGAAACCCGGCTTGTAGTCGTTGTTGGCGGGCGAGGCCGGGACCGGGCCGGGGACCGGGCAGTAGGTGGTGAGCGACCAGCACTGGCCCGAGGAGGTCGAGGCGACGTCGAACAGGGCCTGGTGCGACAGGCCGAGCTTTTCCGCCAGCACGAAGGCCTCGGCGACGCCGATCATCGAGATGCCGAGGATCATGTTGTTGCAGATCTTGGCCGCCTGGCCGGCACCGGCCTCGCCGCAATGAACCACCTTGCGGCCCATCTTCGCGAGGACCGGCTCAGCCCGGGCGAAGGCGTCCGGCGTGCCGCCCGCCATGAAGGTCAGGGTCGCGGCCTTGGCGCCGCCGACGCCGCCGGAGACGGGCGCGTCGAGGCTGGCAAGGCCGCGTCCTTGCGCCTTCTCGTGCGCCGCCCGGGCGCTGGCGACGTCGATGGTCGAGCAGTCGATCAGCAGAGCGCCGTGTGCCACGTGCGGCAGCACCGCGTCGTAGACCGCCAGCACGTGACGCCCGGCCGGCAGCATGGTGACGACGATCTCGGCCCCCACCACCGCGGCTTCGGCGCTCTCGGCGACCGACACGCCGGCGGCGCGGGCGGCGTCGAGCGCCTCCGGCATCAGGTCGAAGCCCGTCACCGCATGCCCCGCCGCCACGAGGTTGGCGGCCATCGGGCCGCCCATGTTGCCGAGGCCCAGGAAGGCGATCTGCGTCATCGTTGTGTTCCCTCTTGCCCTATGGTTGGTTGAACCGCCTTCGGAGAATCCGTACATCCATGGCAGAGCGCTTCAGCTGGGATGCGCGGAAAGCGGCGTCGAATCTGCGCCGTCACGGCATCACTTTCGAAACCGCCCTGAAAGTGTTTCGTGACCCCTTCGCCGTCGAGCAGATCGACGAGAGGGAAGCGTACGGAGAGGAGCGCATCAACATGCTCGGCATGTGCGACGGCGTCATCCTGTTCGTGACCTATACTGAGCGAGGTGAGGAGATCCGCCTGATCTCCGCGCGACGGGCAGAGCGACATGAGCGAGACCGTTATTTCCGCGAGAATTCACCCTGACGGCACCGTCGTACAGTGCCATCCGGATGGAAGCGAGACGCCGTTCGCGACGATACCACCACGGCCCATGACCGACGCGGAGGTCGCAAAGGCGGCGGCAGCCGACCCGGATGCGCAGCCGACCACCCCGGACGACTTGGCCGGTGCCCGACGCCTGCCCCGCGTCCGGACATTGCGGCGGGCGCTCGCCCTGACCCAGGACGAGTTCGCCGCGCGCTACCACATCCCGCTCGACATTCTGCAGGACTGGGAGCTGGGCCGCACCGTTCCCGACCAACCCGCCGAGGCTTATCTCACGGTCATCGCGCATGATCCCGAGGGGGTTCGCCGGGCTCTCGCGACGCGTCCGGCGTGACGCAGCCACCTTTCAATTTCCAACCAGTCCCCGCGCCACGATCACCCGCATGATCTCGTTGGTACCCTCGAGGATCTGGTGCACCCGCAGGTCGCGGACGATCTTCTCCACCCCGTATTCCGAGAGGTAGCCGTAGCCGCCGTGGAGCTGCAGCGCCTCGTTGGCGACCCGGAAGCCGGTATCCGTGGCGAAGCGCTTGGCCATCGCCGAGCGCTGGGTGGCGTCCGGGTCCTTGCGGTCGAGGGCGGCGGCCGCGCCGTAGAGCAGCGCCCGGGCGGCCTCGAGTTCGGTCGCCATGTCGGCGAGGCGGAATTGCAGCGCCTGGAACGCGTCAAGGCGCTGCCCGAAGGCCTTGCGCTCGGCCATGTAGGCGAGGCTCTTCTCGAGCGCGGCCTGCGCGCCGCCCAGCGAGCAGGCGCCGATGTTGAGCCGGCCGCCGTCGAGCCCCGCCATGGCGATGCGAAAGCCGATCCCCTCGTCGCCGAGGCGGTTCTCGACCGGGACCCGGCATTCCTCGAAGATCACCGCGCGGGTCGGCTGGGCGTTCCAGCCCATCTTGCGCTCGTTCGGCCCGAAGGACAGGCCGGGCGCGTCGGAGGGCACCACCAGGGTCGAGATGCCTTTCGGGCCAGCCTCGCCGGTGCGCACCATGGTGACGTAGACGTCGGCGGCGCCGGCGCCTGAGATGAACTGCTTGGCGCCGTTGAGGACGTAATGGTCGCCCTCCCGCCGGGCGGTGGTGCGGAGCGCGGCGGCGTCCGACCCCGAGCCCGGCTCGGTCAGGCAATAGGCGGCGACATTGTCCATCCGGCAGAGCGCGGGCAGGAAGCGCTCGCGCTGGGCCGCGGAGCCGAACCTGTCGATCATCCAGGCGGCCATGTTGTGGATCGACAGGAAGGCCGCGACGGTCGGGCAGCCGAGGCTCAGCGCCTCGAAGATCAGGGCGGCATCGAGCCGGGTCAGCCCCGATCCGCCATGCTCCTCCGCGATATAGATCCCGCCCATGCCGAGGCTTGCTGCCTCGCGCAGCACGTCGAGGGGGAAATGCTTGCGCTCATCCCAGTCGAGGGCGTGCGGCGCGATCCGCTCGGCCGCGAAGCTGCGCGCCATGTCGCGGATGGCGATCTGGTCCTCGGGCAGGGTGAACAGGGTCATGGCGGAGGTTCCTCCTGTTCTGTATTGATTGTCATCTCTGCCCGGCGCCGAAAAAGGCACCGATTTCCCCTCCCCCCTCTGCGGGGGAGGGTGGCGAGCAGAGCGAGCCGGGAGAGGGGACGCCGCTTCCGAATATGGCGGCGCCGTCGTGAAGGGCGCCGACTGGAACAGCGTCGCGCTGCCCCTCTCGGCGGGACTGCGTCCCGCGGCCCCGGCTCCGCCGGGCACCCTCCCCCGCAGAGGGGGGAGGGGGAGACCCGCGTACTTACTGCATCACCGGCATCGAGAACTGCGCGCCTTCCTTCACCCCCGACGGCCAGCGCTGGGTGACCGTCTTGGTCTTGGTGTAGAAGCGCACGGCGTCCGGCCCGTGCTGGTTGAGGTCGCCGAAGCCCGAGCGCTTCCAGCCGCCGAAGGTGTAATAGGCCAGCGGCACCGGGATCGGCACGTTGATGCCGACCATGCCGACCTGCACCTTGGCGGCGAAGTCGCGGGCCGCGTCGCCGTCGCGGGTGAAGATCGCGACGCCGTTGCCGTATTCGTGCTCGTTGGGCAGCCGCAGCGCCTCGGCGTAGTCCTTGGCCCGCACCACCGACAGCACGGGGCCAAAAATCTCTTCCTTGTAGATCCGCATCTCCGGCGTCACATGGTCGAACAGGCAGCCGCCCATGTAGAAGCCGTTCTCGTAGCCCTGCATCTTGAAGGGCCGGCCGTCGACCGCGAGCTTGGCACCCTCCTTGAGGCCGATCTCGACGTAGTTGCGCACCCGCTCCAGGGCGGCCTTCGTCACCAGCGGACCGTAATCGGCGCTCGGATCGGTCGAGGGACCGATCTTCAGGCTCTCGACCCGCGGGATCAGCTTGCTCATCAGGGCGTCGGCGGTCTTCTCGCCGACCGGCACCGCCACCGAGACCGCCATGCAGCGCTCGCCGGCCGAACCGAAGCCGGCGCCCATCAGGGCGTCGACGGCCTGGTCCATGTCGGCGTCGGGCATGATGATCATGTGGTTCTTGGCGCCGCCGAAGCACTGGGCGCGCTTCCCCGTGGCGGTCGCCCTTGCATAGACGTACTGGGCGATGTCGGAGGAGCCGACGAAGCCGACCGCCTGGATCAGGTCGTCGTCGAGGATCGCGTCGACCGCCTCCTTGTCGCCGTTGACGACGTTGAGGATGCCGGCCGGGAGCCCGGCCTCGATCATCAGCTCGGCAAGCCGCATCGGCACGCCCGGATCGCGCTCCGAGGGCTTGAGGATGAAGGCGTTGCCGCAGGCGATGGCCGGGGCGAACTTCCACATCGGGATCATCGCCGGGAAGTTGAACGGCGTGATGCCGGCGACGACGCCGAGGGGCTGGCGCATCGAGTAGATGTCGATGCCGGGGCCGGCGCCTTCGGTGTACTCGCCCTTCTGCAGGTGCGGGATGCCGCAGGCGAACTCCACCACCTCGACGCCGCGCTGGATGTCGCCCTTGGCGTCGGGGATGGTCTTGCCGTGCTCGCGGGCGAGCAGGTCGGCGAGGCTGTCCATCTCGCGCGCGACGAGGTCGAGGAAGCGCATCATCACCCGCGCGCGGCGCTGCGGGTTGGTGGCGGCCCAGGCCACTTGCGCCTTGGCGGCGTTCTCGATCGCGGCGCGCATCTCGGCCTGGCTCGCCAGCGCCAGGCGCCCGACCACCTCGCCGGTCATCGGCTGGTAGATGTCAGAATACCGGCCCGACCGGCCGGGAACATGCTCGCCGCCGATGAAGTGCCCGACTTCGCGCACCATGAGGGATCCTCCCTGGATCGACTATGTTGTGGGGGCCACCTTGCCCTGGCGATCCCCATAGCGGAAGGGGCGTGAGAGCGGAACGGGTGTGCGCGGATGCGGGAACCGGATGGCCCCAAGGGAGACGTGTGGGACGATTACCGCTTCGTGCTCGCGGTGCACCGGGCCGGCACGGTCTCGGCGGCGGCCCGCCGGCTCGGAGTCGATCACGCCACGGTGATCCGGCGGATCGACCGGCTGGAGCGGCGCCTCTCCGAAAAACTCTTCCACCGCCGCGCCTCCGGCTACACCGCCACGCAGGCGGGTCTCGCGCTGGTCGCGACCGCCGACGCGATCGAATCGGCGATCATCCACGGCGAGGCGGCGATCGGCCGCGCCGGCTCGCAGCTCGTCGGCACGGTGCGGATCGGCGCGCCGGACGGCTTCGGCAGCGCCTTCCTGGCCGCCCGCCTCACCGCGCTGATCGAGCGCCATCCCGAGCTCGACATCGAGCTCGTCGCCACCGCCCGGCTGTTCAGCCTGTCGAAGCGCGAGGCCGACATCGCCATCGGGTTGAGCCTGCCGCCGGAGGGCCGCATCGTCGGGCGCAAGCTCACCGACTACACGCTCAAGCTCTACGCCGCCCCGGCCTATCTCGACCGCCACCCGCCGATCGCCGAGCGTCGCGACCTCGAAGGGCACCGCTTCATCGGCTACATCGACGAATTGCTCTACTCGCCGGAGCTCGACTACCTGCACCAGGTCGCGCCGGGGGCCGGCGCGCGGCTGCGCAGCGCCAACCTGAACGCCCAGCTGCAGGCGGCGGTGGCGGGATTGGGGCTCGCGGTCCTGCCCTGCTTCATGGCCTCCGGGCGCCCGGATCTGGCCTGCGTGCTGCCGGACGCGGTGTCGCTCACCCGCAGCTTCTGGCTGATGATGCACGCCGACAGCCGCGACCTCGCCCGCATCCGGGCGGTCGCGGAGCATATTTATGCGGTGGTGGAGGCGGAGCGGGAGGTGTTCTTGTCTGGGAAACAATTCGATTCCCGTCTGAACCTGTTTGAATAAGAACAAAGCACGTCTCCCCTCTCCCGTGTGGGAGAGGGGCCGGGGGTGAGGGTGACACGCTTCCGTGTAAAGCACGAACCATTGTGCTGGCAGCTAAACGGTCGAGTTCTATTTTGAAACCGAGCCACCCTCACCCCTACCCCTCTCCCACACGGGAGAGGGGATCCCGCGCTTTACTGGTTCCAGGACAGATCAATCCGAGATCTTATTCGACCGGATGCCACCACCGCCCGCGCAGCACGACGCCCTCCGACGTGATCCGCCGGTCCCCCGTCATGTGCTCGCCCAGCACGTCGACGTAGTCGAACGCACCCTCCCGCACGGCCAGCACCGTCGCGTCGCCGAGCGATCCGACCCTCAGGCTGCCGTATTCCATGCGCTGGAGCGCGACCGCGGCATTCACCGTCGAGGCGGCGATCACCTCGGTGAGGCTCATGCCGAGGCAGAGCATCTTCGACATCGTGGTGACCTGGTCGAAGGCCGGGCCGTCGATGCAGAGCGCGTGGACGTCGGACGAGATCGTGTCGGGCAGGAAGCCGCCGGCGAGCATGGCGCGGGCGGTCTTGAAGGCGAAGGAGCCCTTGCCGTGGCCGATATCGAACAGGATGCCGCGCGCCCGCGCCTCGCGCACCGCCAGCTTGACCGCTCCTTGAGCCGTCACCGGCGAGTTCGGGAACGGCCGGAAGGCGTGGGTGAGCACGTCGCCGGGGCGCAGCATCGCCAGCACCGCCTCGTAGCTCGGCGGCGGCTCGTCGATATGGGCCATCAGCGGCAGGCCGGTCTCCTCGGCGACTTGAAGGGCGATCTCGAGGGGCGCCGTGCCTTGCGTGCCCGAGGCGTGGGCGCCGACCCGGACCTTGATGCCGATGATCACGTCGCGGTTGGCCTCGGCCACCGCGACCGCCTCGCGGGGGGCCATCAGGCGCATGTCCTGGCTCTCGCCGACCATCACGGTCTTGGAGAAGCCGTAGATGCCGGCGAACGAGACGTGCAGGTAGGCGAGGATGCGGGCCTCGGCGCGCTCGATCACGTGCTTGCGGAAGCCCGGGAAGTTGCCGGGCCCGGCGCTGCCGGTATCGACCGAGGTGGTGACGCCGGACAGCCGGCAGAACTCGTCGGCGTCGATGCCGAGCGAGGTGCCGCCCCAGTAGACGTGGGTGTGCAGGTCGATGAGGCCCGGGGTGACGATCGCCCCGTTCATCTCCCGCACCTCCGTCCCCTCCCCCGCCGGCAGGTTCCGGCCGAAGCCCGAGACGAGGCCATTGCTGAAGGCGACGTCGGCGAGGCCGTCGTGGTTCTGCGACGGATCGATGATGCGGGCGCCCCGCAGGATCAGCTCGTGCTGCACGGTTCTTCCCCTGATGATGTGACAGGACGGGGCGGTCACGCGGCCCGCGCCGGCAGGGCGGCGCCGTCGAGGTGGCAGGCGGCGAAATGATGGTCGGCGCCGACCGGATCGAGCCGCGGCTCCTCGGTGCGGCAGCGCTCGAAGGCGTGCGGGCAGCGGGTGTGGAAGCGGCAGCCGCTCGGCGGGTCGATCGGGCTCGGCACGTCGCCGCGCAGGACGATGCGGGTGCGCCCGGCATCGGGCTCCGGCACCGGCACGGCGGAGAGCAGCGCCTGGGTGTAGGGGTGTTTCGGTGCCAGGAAGATCTCCCGGCGCGGGCCGATCTCGACGATTTTGCCGAGATACATCACCGCGACGCGATGCGTCATGTGCTCGACGATGGCGAGATCGTGCGAGATGAACAGGAGCGCCAGGTCCAGCTCCTTCTGCAGGTCCTGGAGCAGGTTGACGATCTGCGCCTTGACCGAGACGTCGAGCGCCGAGACCGCCTCGTCGCAGATGATGAGGTCCGGCTCCGCGGCGAGCGCCCGGGCGATGCCGATGCGCTGGCGCTGGCCGCCGGAGAATTCGTGTGGGAACCGCGACAGGGCCTCACGCGGCAGGCCGACCCGCTCCATCAGGGCGGACAGGCGCCCGTCGAGATCGGCGCGGGACTTGGCGAGGCCGAAATTGCGGATCGGCTCGGCCAGGATGTCGCGCACCCGCATCCGCGGGTTGAGCGAGGAGAACGGGTCCTGGAACACCATCTGGATCCGCCGGCGCAGGGGGCGCAGGGCGCCTGCCGAGAGATCGTCGATGCGCGTGCCGCCGAGCACCACCTGGCCGGAGGTCGGCGGAAACAGCCGCATCAGGCTGCGGGCGACCGTCGACTTGCCGCAGCCGGATTCACCGACGAGGGAGAGGGTCTCGCCCTTCTCCAGGGTGAACGAGACGCCGTCCACCGCCTTGAGGCTGCGAGCATGGCGGCCGAGCAGGCCGCCGCCGAGGGTGAAGTGCTTGCGCAGGTCGTTGACCGCGAGAAGAGGCTGGCTCACGCGGCGAGCGCGTCCTTCGGCGCGTAGTGGCAGGCGGCGAGGTGACCCGGTGCCTTCGGCTCCAGGGCCGGGGCGTGGGTCCGGCAGAGGTCGGTCACGGAGGGGCAGCGGCCGGCGAAGACGCAGCCGTCGATGCGGGTCTTCAGGCTCGGCACCATGCCGGGGATCTCGGCGAGGCGCTGGGCGGCGCCCGGCAGCTCGGCGGCGCCGAGGCGCGGCACCGCGCCCATCAGGCCGCGCGTGTAGGGGTGGCGCGGGCTGCGGAAGAGGTCGCGCACCGCCGCCTCCTCGACCTTGCGGCCGGCATACATGACGACCACCCGGTCGGCGACCTCCGCCACGACGCCGAGATCGTGGGTGATCAGCATGATCGCGGCACCGACCCGGCGCTTCAGGTCGCGCATCAGGTCGAGGATCTGGGCCTGGATCGTCACGTCGAGGGCCGTCGTCGGCTCGTCGGCGATGAGGAGCTTCGGCGAGCAGGCGAGTGCGATGGCGATCATCACCCGCTGGCGCATGCCGCCGGAGAGCTGGTGCGGATACTCCCGCACCCGGCGCCGCGGTTCCGGAATGCCGACGAGGGCCAGCATCTCGACCGCCCGCTCCTCGGCCTCCTTGCGCGACAGGCCCTGGTGCAGCCGCAGGGTCTCGCCGATCTGGCGGCCGACGCTGAGCACGGGGTTCAGCGAGGTCATCGGCTCCTGGAAGATCACGCTGATGGCGTTGCCGCGGATGCGGCGCATCTCGCGCTCGGGGAGTTCGAGGAGGTCGCGCCCCTCGAACCGGATCGCGCCGGCGAGCCGCGCCGGCGGCTCGGGCAGGAGCCGCAGGATCGACATCGAGGTCACCGACTTGCCGCAGCCGGATTCGCCGACGACCGCCAGGGTCTCGCCGGACTGGATCGCGAAGGAGACGCCGTCGACCGCGCGGTTGACCCCGTCGGGGGTGCGGAAATGGACCTGGAGGTTCTCGACGGAGAGGAGCGTCATGGGCGTCGTCTCCGGGGGAGTTTCTCGGACAGGAACAAGATCTGGCAATCCCCAGACCTGCCACCCTCCGCGTCATCCCGGGGCTCGGCGCAGCCGAGAACCCGGGATCCATGACCGCTGACGGCGCAGGATGAGGTGGGCCGCGTCCCGATCTCTTCGGGGACCTCGGCGGTTATGGATCCCGGGTTCCGCTGCGCGGCCCCGGGACGACGTCGGAGGGGAGGAGAGCCGTCGGAGACAGGCTGGCTCTCACGCATCCTTCGCCATCCGCGGGTCGAGGGCATCGCGTAACCCGTCGCCGACGAGGTTCACGGCGAGCACGGTGAGCGACAAAAAAATCGCCGGGAAGAGGATGATATAGAACTTCACCTGCCAGAGCGCCCGGCCCTCGGCCATGATGTTGCCCCAGGACGGGGTCGCGGGCGGCACGCCGGCGCCGATGAAGGACAGGATCGACTCGGCGATCATCGCGGAAGCGCAGATATAGGTCGCCTGCACGGTCATCGGCGCGAGCGTGTTCGGCAGGATGTGGCGCCAGATGATCATCGGCATGCGGGTGCCGGTGGTCACCGCCGCCTCGACATAGGGCTGCTCGCGCAGGGACAGCACCACGCCGCGCACGAGCCGCGCGACGCGGGGGATCTCCGCCACCGTGATCGCCAGGATTACGTTCTCGACCGAGCCGCGGGTCAGCGCCATCAGCGCGATGGCGAGCAGGATCGGCGGGATCGACATCAGCCCGTCGACGATCCGCATGATGATCCCGTCGGCCCAGCGCACCATGCCGGAGATGAGACCGATCGCCAGGCCGGCGAGCGAGGCGAGCAAAGCCACCGCGAAGCCGACGAGGAGCGAGACCCGGGCGCCGTAGACGACGCGAGAATAGATGTCGCGCCCGAGCATGTCGGTGCCGAACCAGTAGAGCGCCGACGGCACCCGGGTGCGGCGCGACGGGCTGATCGCCGTCGGGTCGACGGTCCAGAGAAAGGGCGCGAGGATCGCCATCAGGGCGACGAGCAGCAGGATCGCGCCGCCGATTACGATGGTCGGGTGGCGCTTCCAGGTCCGGCGGACCGGCCCGAGGGCCTTGCGCGGCGGGTAGAGGTCGGGCAGCGGCGGGGCGACCGCGAGGCCGGGGGGCGCCTCGGGTGCCGGCGGCGCGGCAGCCAGCGGGTGGGCGGCGCTCAATAGCGGATCCTCGGGTCGATGAGGGTGTAGAGGAGGTCGATCGCCAGGTTGATCAGCACGTAGGTGAAGCTGAACAGCAGCACGACGCCCTGGATCACCGGATAGTCGCGCCGCAGGATCGCATCGACGGTGAGCCGGCCGAGGCCCGGAATCGCGAACACCGTCTCGGTGACGACGGCGCCGCCGATGAGGAGCGCGATGCCGATGCCGATCACCGTGACGATCGGCACCGCGGCGTTCTTCAGCGCGTGGACGAAGAGCACGCCGCCCTGCGCCACGCCCTTCGCCCGCGCCGTGCGGACGTAGTCCTGCTGCAGCACGTCGAGCATCGTCGCTCGCGTCACCCGGGCGATGAGCGCGATGTAGACGAGGCCGAGCGTCAGCGCCGGCAGGACGAGGTTGGCGAGCCACGGCCCCACCCCCTGCTCGATCGGCGTATAGCCTTGCGCCGGCAGCCAGCCGAGCTCGAGGGCGAAGACGTAGGCCAAAAGGTAGCCGACGACGAAGACCGGCACCGAGAAGCCGAGCACCGCCGCCCCCATCACCAGCCGGTCGACGAGGCGCCCCGCCTTCCAGGCCGCGACGACGCCGAGCGGCACCGCGACGAGGACGGCGAAGACCAGCGTGACCAGCATCAACGACACGGTCGGCTGCACCCGCTGGCCGATCATGGTGGTGACCGGCAGGTTGGTGAAGATCGAGGTGCCGAGATCCCCGTGCAGGATGCGCCAGGCCCACTCGCCGAAGCGGACCAGGAAGGGCCGGTCGAGGCCGAGCGAGGCGCGGATGCGCTCGATATCGGCCGGCGAGGCCTGGTCGCCGGCGATCAAGGCCGCCGGATCGCCCGGCGCCAGCGACAGCAGGCTGAACACGAACAATCCGACCACCGCCATCACCGGGATGACGGCGAGGACGCGCCTGACGAGGAAGCCGAACACGGGATGCGTTCCTCAGGCCTTGGACACGCCCCAGGTGAAGGGCAACGGGCCCTTGCCCACGCCGGTGACATTCTTGCGCCACGCCTGGTAGCCGAGGAAGTAGCCGGTCGGCACGTAGACGCCCCCGCTCACCGCCGCCGCGTTCACCTTGTCGATCGCCGCCTTCTCGGCCGCCGGGTCGGCGGCGTCGAACCACTCGGTGATGCCGGCCTCGACCGGCGGCAGGTCGGGCCAGCCGAACCAGGCCTTGTCGCCGTTGGCGCGGATCGCCGGGTAGACCGCCGGGTTGATGCAGTCGGCGCCGGCGTGCCAGGTGTGGAACATGTTCCAGCCGCCCTGCGACGGCGGCGTCTTCGAGGCGCGGCGGGTGCCGACGGTGCCCCAGTCGGTCGCGACGAAATCGACCTTCATGCCCATCTGCTTGAGCA
Source organism: Methylobacterium sp. 174MFSha1.1 (assembly GCF_900116815.1). Lineage (NCBI taxonomy): Bacteria > Pseudomonadati > Pseudomonadota > Alphaproteobacteria > Hyphomicrobiales > Methylobacteriaceae > Methylobacterium > Methylobacterium sp. 174MFSha1.1. The sequence continues at coordinate 11,844 of NZ_FPCB01000023.1, forward strand.
GGTCGGCGGTGACGTCGCCCATGTTCTTGGTGATCGGCTGGTCCTGCGCCACCACGCAGACCACCGGCTCGCCCTTGTAGCCGGCCTCCGCCAGCAGCTTCTTCGCCGCCGCGATGTCGCCCTTGCCGATCTTGGCGCCACCGGCCTCGCTGTAGAGCGGGGTGCCCGGCGTGAAGAAGCCGGGCAGCGGCTTCCACAGCTTGTCGTCGTCGCCGATCAGCGCCCGCATGTAATCCTCCTGGTTCATGCCCATGAGGACGGCCTGGCGCACCTTCGGGTTGTCGAAGGGCGGGTGCAGGTGGTTCATCCGGAACGCGCCGATATTGCCGAGCGGATCGGCGATGTCGACGTTGATGTTGGCATTCTTGCGCAGGAGCGGGACGAGGTCGGGAATGGGATTCTCCCACCAGTCGACCTCGCCGTTCTGGAGCGCCGCCGAGGCGGTAGCGGGATCGGGCATGATCACCCACTCGACCCGGTCGAGCAGCATGCGCTTGCCGCCGGCGAGCCACGAGGACGGCTCGTCGCGCGGCTTGTAGTCCGAGAATTTCTCGAAGACCGCGCGGGCGCCCGGCACCCATTCGGAGCGGGCGAACTTCATCGGGCCGGAGCCGACATACTCGGTGATCTGGGTGAACGGGTCGGTCTTGGCGATCCGCTCCGGCATGATGAAGGCGCAAGGGGCGTTGTTCTTGCCAAGCGCCAGCAGGAGTTTGGGGAACGGCTTCTTGAGCTGCCAGCGGAAGGTGCGGTCGTCGATTGGCACCAGTTCGGCCTGGATCGCCCGGATCATGATGCCCATCGGGTCGCGGGCCATCCAGCGGGTCAGGCTCGCCACCACGTCCTTCGACAGCACCGGCTCGCCGTCGTGGAACTTGAGGCCGGGCCGCAGGCGGAAGGTCCAGGTCAGGCCGTCGACCGAGACCTCTTCGGATTCCACCATCTGGCGCTGGGGCTTCAGCTGCGCGTCGACGCCGTAGAGCATATCCCAGACGAGGGCGGCGGCGTTGCGGACGACGTATTGCGTCCCCCAGATCGGGTCGAAGTTGGCGAGGTTGGCTTGCGGCACGAAGCGCAGCACCTTGGCCGGCTGGGCGAGCGCCGGGGCGGCAAGCTGGGGCGCCATGCCGGCAACGCCAAGGGTCGCCGAGCCGAGGGCGGCCGAGCCTTTCAGAAACGTCCTGCGGTCCATGGCGTGTCCTGCCTGCGGGGCCTGTGGTCGTGAGCCGTGCCCGAGCCCCGAGAGGGCCGGCCCTCCCGCGAGGTTCGCCCCGGTCCGATCCCTCGGTCAAGGCGGTACGCGGAGTTACAAACGGTCACGCTCGGCCGGAGAGCAAGCTTCGCGCCACAGGCGGCGCGGGAGGTCCACGGGGGGCGACCGGGCCGGAGCCATGCGCCCTAATCCCTCGTGCCTATCGCCTTCGGTCGATTGCAGGCGAGAACAATCGATCATGTTGAGCGATAATCGCTCTTGCTGCCAATATCCGGAACCTGATTATGAACGTGTCTTCGGCATCGGGGGACGAGCCGATGGGATCCACCGGTGAGATCATCTTCGACGCGCCGTCGCCGGCCGTCGATTGTCGCGTCTCGAACCTGACGGTCTTCGCCGCGACACTGACGGTTCCGGCCGGGCTCGCGGTGCCGGACGGGTTCACCCTGGCGATCGCCGGCGAGTTCGTGATGCGCCGCTGCCGCGTGGTGTGGCGCCGGCGCGGCCGCGTCGGCGTGGCGTTCGAGCTGCCGGTGTGATGGGGCGGCGGTCGGAGTGGGGATGCGCGCCGCGGCGTTGCCATCGTGACGAAGAGAGATGCAGGCCCCGAATGAGGGTGGGACACGCCAGAGCCTGCTCTTCTTGCGCAACGCTATGAAAACCCTCCGCGTCATCCCGGGGCCGCGCAGCGGAACCCGGGATCCATAACCGCAGACGGTTCAGGAAGAAGCAGAACGCGTGCAGATCGGTCTTGCACCCTCGGCGGTTATGGATCCCGGGTTCTCGCCTGCGGCGAGCCCCGGGATGACGAAGCGAGTTGTTTGATGTGTATACCGGATCAACCGGCGCAACAGATCAAGCAGAATCTCAGATCGACCGGATCTTCTCCTCGATACGCTTCGCCTCGTCCTCGTCGACCGCGACCGGGGGGCTGCTGTCGTCGGGCAGGCCGGGGCCGGTCTGGGCGATCGTCTCGTCCTTGGGACGGGCGTTGGGGCCGTTCGAGATCGGCGCCGGCCGCTCGTCGTCATCCTGGACCATCGATGCCTCCTCGTCGGCGCCTGTGCCGTCACAGGAGGCAATCGGGCCGACGAGCCATCGTTCCGGCGAGGCGGTCAGATCACCTCGACCTTGGTGCCGACCGGTACGAAGCGGTAGAGCTCGATCACGTCCTCGTTCAGCATCCGGAAGCAGCCGGCCGAGGCGGCGCGGCCGATCGAGCCTGGATCGGTGGTGCCGTGGATGCGGTAGAGCGTCGAGCCCAGATAGAGCGCCCGGGCCCCGAGCGGGTTGCGCGGGCCGCCGGCGACTTTGCGCGGCAGGCCGGGCCGGCTGCGCCGCATCTCCGGCGTCGGCGTCCATTGCGGCCATTCCTGCTTGGCGGTGACCGTCTGCACGCCCTTCCAGGTCGTGCCGGGTCGCCCGACCGCCACCCGGTAGCGCACGGCCGTGCCGTCGCCGCGCACGAGGTAGAGCAGGCGCGCCGCCGTATCGACCACGATGGTACCGGGTCCTTGCGCGCCGAGGTAGCCGACTACCTTGCCGCGCCGCAGGGCCGGCAGGGCGACGGGCGGCGCGGGCGTGAGGCGCGGCGCCGGGGGCGCCGGCAGCGGCTCGATGGGCAGGGCGGCCAGGCGCGCGGGCGCGTCCGGTGCCGGAGCGGGCGTAGCGAGGGGCGCGACGGCGGGGACCGGCGGAGCGGGAAGCGGCGCGGCGGCGGGACCTGTCGCGGATAGCGGTGCGGCGCCAAGGGGATGGAATGGCGCCGGCTCGGGAGCGAGCGCGGAGAGGCGCATGGGGGCGTCCGGCAGCGGCAGGCTCGGCACGGTGGCCGGCCCCTCCCCCGCCGCGACGGGGCTGCGCGTGGCCTCGTTCGCGGCGGCCGGGCGGGAGCGGCAGCGATAGACGCGCTGCCCGTCCGCCCGCATCGTCACCGGGCCGATCGCGTCGACGACGATCTGCCGGGGCTCGGCCCTCGCCTCCGCCCGCAGGTCCTCGGCCGAGCGGAAGCAGCGCATGTGGAGGCGGTAGCCGATCGCCGTGTCGGAGACCTTGTCGATCCGGCAGCGCAGGTCGTGCGCGTCGAGCCGCGCCTCGGCGGCGGGCTTGAGCCGGATCTCGAACGCCCGCGGGCTCGCTGGGTCGGCGCAGTCGCGCAGGGTCGGCGCCCACCAGCCCGCCGGCGACTCGTCGGCGCCCATCGCCTGGGCGGCGCCGGCGCTGCAGAGAAGGAGGGCGGGCAGGAGCCGGCCGAGACGTCGCATCGTGGTGGCTTTCGGAAGAGGGACTCGGCGGGCGGGGGACGGGCGGGAGCTCAGCGGGCGGGCGGCTGTCCGGCCTCGGCGACGGCGCGGAAGCCCGCGGCGTGCGGGGCGGTGCCGATCACCACGAAGCCGCTCCAGCCGTCCTGGGGCGCGGGCCCGGCGGCCGGGCCGCCATCGGCGACGAGGGCGACGCGGACCTCCTCGCCGGACCGGCTCTGGTCGCGGGGCGCCGGCGGGACGTCGGCCTCCTCGAACAGGCCCGCCCGCAGCAGCGGCGGCGCCTCCTCGGCGACCTGTCTCGGGGGGCCCTCCGCCGGACGGGCGGCCACGCGCAAAGACGCCATGCGGGCGCCGAGCCGGTCGAGGGCGAGGCGGATCGGCCGGCCCTGCGGGGCATCGAGGGCTGCGAGCGCCGCCTTCGTGTCGTCGCGCGCCGGCACGACGTGGACGACGCGGTAGCGGCGCGCCTTCAGCTCGCGCAGGAGCGCGGGGAGGATCGCGACGGTGCGGGGCTGGATGTCGTGGAGCAGGATGATCCCCCGCCCCGCCGCGTCGAGGCGCCGGAGCACCCGGTCCATCACCGCCTGCGGCGAGATCTTCTTCCAGTCGTCGCCGTCGACGTCGATGCTGAACGGCACCAGCTTCTGCCCGGTGGCGTAGCGGTCGAGGGCGGGGCTGTGCCCGAGGCCGGGGAAGCGGAAGAACGGCGACAGGGCCGGCGCGTCGTCGGTGAGCACGGTGCGGACGGCCTCCAGGCCGCCGTTGATCTGGTCGCGCCGCACTTCGGGGCTGCGCACCCGGTCGAGGTAGCGGTGCGACCAGGTGTGGCTCGCGATGGTGTGGCCCGCGGCGGCGGTCCGGCGCAGGGTGTCGGGGAACTGCGCCACCATGCTGCCGACGACGAAGAACGTCGCCTTCACGCATTCCGCCTTCAGCGCGTCGAGCACGGCCTGCGTGCGCCGGGGCAGCGGGCCGTCATCGAAGGTCAGCACCACCTCGCCGCGCTCGAGCGGCAGGGTGCGGCCGTAGCTCGCCTTGCCGACCGGCCCTTGCGTGAACGGCACTTCGAGGGTGCGCGCCGTGCCGAGCGCCTCCGGTCCGCATTCCGCGGCCGCGGCCAGGGCCGGCGGCAGGCACAAGACGGCGGACAGCAGCAGGAGCTTGAAGCAACGCACGAACAAACCCCGCCACGCCAACGACCTTGCCGCCAATTTCACACGCAAACCTGAGTCGCAGGTAAACGCGCCACGGTCTCGCCGCAGTTGCTCGAGGCTCGCGTGCAGGACTATCCACTCACACGATGCCGCGCTGCCGCATGATCAACGTGGTTAATCGTGATTAATGCAGCGATGGTTGCCCTGCGTCAGCGAGCAAGACCTGCAACGCCCTAGCAAAGCCGGATCGTCCGGCGGCCTCGCGCCGACCCCTCCCGCCCGCGACCGCGCCAGTCGAGGGAGCCGGAAGGACGGCGGTGCCGCGGGCCGTCCGCACCCCTTAACCGGGCGCTAACCATGGCCGTCGTTCCGTGGCCGGAGGGCAGCGGAATCTCGGGCGGATGGCACGGCGCGGACACACCCTTCGGGCGGAGACCCCGCCGCACGGCGCCCTCCCGGCGGGGCCGGCTTCCCTCGCGCCCGGCCTGCTGACGCTCGCGCGCTGGCGGCTGCTGGCCATGCACCGGAGGGCGGGCGTCGGCCATGTCGGCGGCAACCTCTCGGCGCTGGACGCGATGATGCTGGTGCATCACGAGATGCTGTCCGAGGCGGACCGCTTCGTGCTCTCGAAGGGCCACGCGGCGGGCGCGCTCTACGTCACCCTGTGGAGCCGGGGCCTCCTCACCGAGGCCGAGCTCGACACGTTCCACGCCGACGGCACCCGGCTGCCGGGTCATCCGCCGGCCGGGCATCCGCCCGGACGCGGCCTTCCCGGAATCCGCTTCGGCACCGGCAGCCTCGGGCACGGCCTCTCGCTCGCCGCCGGGCTCGCCCTCGCGGCCCGGCTGCAGGGCCGGCCGGGCCGGGTGTTCTGCCTGACCTCGGACGGCGAGTGGCAGGAGGGCTCGACCCTCGAGGCGCTGATCTTCTGCGCCCACCGGCGCCTGTCCAACCTGACGATCCTGATCGACCACAACCGTCTCCAGGGCTTCGGCACGACCGGCGAGGTCGCCTCCCTGGATCCGATCGGGCGGGCGCTGAGCGGCTTTTCCGTCGAGACCCGCGAGGCGGACGGGCACGACCTCGCGCAGATGCGCCGCGCGCTCACGCCCGGCACCGACCGGCCGGTGGTCGTCGTCCTGCACACCGTGAAGGGCCATGGCGTGCCGGCCATCGCCGGCCGCCTCGACAGCCACTACCTGCCGCTCACCGAGGAGCAGGTGCAGGAAGCGATCCTCGGCGGGGCGATCCCCGGCGACGCGATCCCCGGCCATGGGGAGACGGCCTGATGCGGCGCGAATTGTGCGAGGCGCTGGTCGCCCGGGCGGCGCGCCCCGGCCTCGTCTTCCTCACCGGCGATCTCGGCTTCGGCGCCCTCGAGCCCCTGCGCGACGCGCTGGGCGAGCGCTTCCTCAATGCCGGCATCGCCGAGCAGAACATGATCGGGGTGGCCGCCGCGCTCGCCAGCGAGGGGCTGGAGCCCTGGACCTACACCATCGCGCCGTTCTGCTACGCCCGCGCCTTCGAGCAGATCCGCAACGACGTCTGCCTCCACCGCCTGCCGGTGCGGATGCTCGCCAATGGCGGCGGCTACGCCTACGGGGTGATGGGCCCGACCCATCACGCGCTGGAGGATTACGGGGTCCTCTCGACCCTGCCGGGCTTGCGCATCTTCGTGCCTGCCTTCGACAGCGACGTCGCCGCTGTGGTCGAGGCGGCCGGGGGCGATCCAGGCCCCACTTACGTCCGGCTCGGGCGCGGCGAGGTGCCGGCGGGCCGCACCGCGCCGGCCTACGCGCCCTGGCGCCGCCTGCGCGCCGGGCGCGGGGCGGTGGTGGTCGCGGTCGGGCCGGTGGCCGGCCTCGCCTGGTCGGCCTTCGCGGAGGACGGCGAGGACGGGCCGGAGGTCTGGGCGGTGAGCGAGCTGCCCTTGAGCGTGAGCCCGCCGCCGCCGGCCCTCGTCGAGGCGTTGCCCGGCCGCGTCCTCTGCGTCGTCGAGGAGCACGTCGCGCAAGGGGGGCTCGGCCAGGGCCTCGCCGCCTGGTGCCTGGAGCGCGGCATCGCGATCGCGGGCTTCCGCCCGGTCGCGGCGGCCGGCTACCCGTCGGGCACCTACGGCTCGCAGGGCTTCCACCGGCGCGAGAGCGGCCTCGATCCGGATTCGCTCCGCGCGAGGCTTCGCGCATGAACGGCTCGCCGGCCGACTGGATCGACACCCTCAAGGGCCCCATCGCCGTGCTCGGCGCGGGCGGCTTCGTCGGGTGCAACCTGTTTCGCCACATCCTGGCGCGGCGCCGCGACGTCACCGCCGTCGCCCGCACCCTGCCCGCACCGCGCCTGCGCGACGTCGATCCCCAGCACCTCGTCGCGGTCGACTTCACCGACAAGGCGGCGACCGCGAGCTTCGTCGAGGCGATTCGCCCGGCGACGGTGTTCGACTGCATCGCCTACGGCGCCTACTCGTTCGAGACCGACGCCGACCTGATCTACGCCACCAACTTCACCGCCCTCGTCTCCCGCGTCGAGCGCCTGGCCGGGAGCGGCGCGCTCGCGGCCTACATCCATGCCGGCTCCTCGTCCGAGTACGGCCTGAACTCCGCCGCGCCGGCTGAGGACGCGGCCCTCGTGCCCAACAGCGCCTACGCGGTCTCGAAGGCGGCGGCCGCCCAGTTCCTCGCCTATGCGGGCAAGACCCGGCGCTGGCCGGTGGTGAACCTGCGGCTCTACTCGGTCTACGGTCCCTACGAGGACGCGAACCGCCTGATCCCGGCCGTGGTGTCCCGCGGGCTGGCGGGCGGCTATCCCGATCTCGTCGATCCGACGATCGCGCGCGACTTCGTCTATGTCGAGGACGCCTGCGAGGCCTTCGTGCGGGCCGCCGCCAAGATGTCGCTCGACCTCTACGGCGAGTCGCTCAACATCGGCACGGGACAGCAGACCACCATCGGCGACCTGGCGCTGACGGCGAAGGACGTGTTCGGCCTCGCCGAGGCGCCGCGTTTCGGCGCGATGGCGCCCCGCGCCTGGGACCTCGCGCGCTGGCAGGCGAATCCCGACAAGGCCGCGCGCCTGCTCGGCTGGGAGGCGAAGACCCCGCTTAACCAGGGGCTTGAGCGCACCGCCGCCTGGACGCGCGAGGCCGGGGCCGAATTGTCCGGCCTCACCAAGGCCGGCGCGACCCGGCGCCGGAGCATCGCGGCGATCATCGCCTGCTACAAGGACGAGGAGGCGGTGCCGATCATGCATGCCCGCCTGACCGCGGTGTTCCGCAAGATCGACGTCGATTACGAGATCATCTTCGTCAACGATGCGAGCCCGGACGGGTGCGGCGAGCGGATCCGAGAGTTGTCGGTGTCCGATCCGCACGTGCTCGGCATCACGCATTCGCGCAATTTCGGTTCGCAGATGGCCTTCCGCAGCGGCATGGAGCTGGCGACCGCCCAGGCCGTCGTGCTCCTCGACGGCGACCTGCAGGACCCGCCCGAGCTGATCGAGCCGTTCTACGCGCAATGGATCGCCGGCCACGACGTGGTCTACGGCCGGCGCGTCGAGCGCGAGATGCCGTTCGTCTGGGGCCTGCTCTACAAGGCGTTCTACCGCGTCTTCGCCGCCTTCAGCTACGTGCGCATCCCGCACGATGCCGGCGACTTCTCGCTGATGGACCGGCGCGTCGTCGGCTGGCTCCTGAACTGCCCGGAGCGCGACCTCTTCATGCGGGGCCTGCGCGCCTATGTCGGCTTCCGCCAGACCGGCGTCGATTACGTGCGCCCGAAGCGGATGTTCGGCACGAGCACGAACAACCTGTTGTCCAACCTCGAATGGGCCAAGCGCGGCATCTTCTCGTTCAGCAACACGCCGCTGAAGATGCTCACCGCCGCCGGCATCGGGTTGCTCGGCCTCTCGGGCCTGATCGGCCTCGCGATGATCGTGCTTCGCCTCGCCGTCCCCGACATCGCCCCGCGCGGCGCGGTCTCGACCCAGCTGGCGATCCTGTTCTTCGGCGCCCTCAACCTGTTCGCGATCGGGCTCATCGGCGAGTACGTCGCGAAGATCATGGAGGAGGTGAAGGGGCGCCCGCGCCTCATCCGGGCGGCCCTGATCCGCGGCGGCGTCGCCACCGACCTGCCGCCCGAGGGAAGGACCCGCCCGTGACCGGCACGCTCGCGCAGCAAGGCATCGTGGCGCGCCGGGACCGCGCGGGTCCGGACGCCTCCCCGCGCGCCGCCGGCTCCGACCGAAGCGCCACGCGCGTCGCGGGCGAGGGCCATGGCCACCTGCCCTTCACGATCGTGGTGGTGCTGGCGGCCGCCCCCAACCTGATCTTCCTCGCCACCCATCTCCGGAGCGCGGCTCTGGCCGCTTCCTGCCTCGCCCTCCTGTCGGCGGCGCTCGCCCTGGTCCTGCGGGATCTCGGTCGGACTCGCGCGCCGATCGACGCGCCGCTCCTCACCGCCGCCCTCGCGGCCGGGATCGGGCTCTGCCTGCTCGGCGGCGAGGGGCACCTGTTCTTCGCCAACGACGACTGGCTGCTGCGCGACGCCGTCCTGCGCGACCTCGTCGCCGAGCCCTGGCCGGTCGGGTACCTCTATGCCGGCGACCCGACGATGCTGCGCGCGCCGCTCGGGATGTACCTGCTGCCGGCGGCAGTGGGTAAGGGTCTCGGCCTGTCCGGCGCGCACGGCGCATTGCTCGCCCAGAACGCGCTCCTGTTCGGCTGCCTGTTCTACGGCTTCGCCCGCCTCGCCCCCACGCACCGGCAGGGCCTCGCCCTGATGGCGATCTTCGTCGCGTTCAGCGGCTGGGACGTCGTCGGCGCCTGGACGCTCGGCCGCCCGCTCACGCCGGGCATCCATCTCGAGCAGTGGCTCGGCAACCTGCAATTCTCCTCCCACGTGACCCAGCTGTTCTGGGTGCCGAACCACGCGGCCTCGGGCTGGATCTTCGTCGGAGCCTATTGCCTGTGGCGCGCCGCCGCCCTGCGGGCCTCCTCGCTGGCGGTGGTGTTCGGGCTCTGCGTGTTCTGGTCGCCGCTCAGCACGATCGGCGCCCTGCCCTTCCTGCTCCTGGCCCTCGCCGGCGACGCGCGCGCGGGCCGGCTCACGCCCGGCGCCGTCGCGACCGTCGCCCTCGCGGGGCTCGGCCTCGTGCCGGTCGCGCTCTATCTCGGCGCCGATGCCGGCCGCGTCCCGCACGGGCTGCAGGACCTGACCGGCGAGTTCTTCGCCCGCTCCGTCCTCCTGCTGACCGTCGAGATCGTCCCGATCCTGGTCGTCCTCGGCCTCGGGCCGGGATCGCTCCTCGGCAGCGAGCGCCGGACGCGGCGGGAGACCGGGCTCGTCCTCGTCCTGCTGCTGCTCGCGCCGCTCTACCGGCTCGGAGGGGCGGATTTCGTGATGCGCGCCTCGATCCCGGCCCTCGCCCTGCTGGCCCTGCGGCTCGGCGCGGTCGTCCCGGCGCTGGGCGGGCGGCGGGCCGCGATCGCCCTGGCGATCCTCGCCGTCGGCGCGGTCACGCCGCTCTACGAGGTGATCCGCGCCGTGGTCCTCCCGTCCTTCTCGATCAGCGCCTGCAACGTCCTGGCCGCAGCCCGGACCCCGCCGAACAACGGGCCGCTCTTCCACTACGTCGCCCGGATCGACGCGCTTCCGGGGCATCTCGCCGACAGCGTCCTCGCCAAGCCCGACAGGCTGGTGCGGCTCGTGCCGCAGGGCCAGTGCTGGCCCGATCACCCGGCGCATCAGGAGCATGCCGGGGAAGTGTTCTAGGACCACCTGGGGAACCGGAGGCGATGTGGGCCCACTCGAGCCCTTAAGCCTCCGCTAACCAAGAATGCCGTTCCATCCCGTCGCCATGCGGGCGAGAGGCACGGAATCCGAGGGTACAGGTGGCCGGCCGCCGCGTCCCGGCCCGAAGCCGCGCCACGATCGTCGAGGACGCCCCCGTGACCCCGGACAGCCCAACCATCTCCGCCCCGGCCGCGATCCTGGACGGGCTCCAGGGCCGCGACTGCCCGGTCTGCGGCGCGCCCGAGCGCGGGGCGCGGCCGTTCCTGTCGGCCTCGGTCGATCCCGAGCGGATCGGCGCCCTCAGCTTCGCCTCCCGCAAGCCGCCCGAATACATGTCGTTCCGCCTGGTCCGCTGCGAGACCTGCGAGACGGTCTTCGCCGCCGAGGCGCCGGGCGCCGAGGCCCTGGCCCGCGCCTACCGCGATGCGGGCTACGACAGCGCGGAGGAGGCGCTCTACGCGGCGCGCACCTACGCGCAGGCCCTCGCCCCCCGCCTCGGCCCGGAGCATCGCCGGGGCACCGCCCTCGAGATCGGCGCGGGCAGCGGCGTCTTCCTGCAGGAATTGCTGGATCTCGGATTCGCCGAGGTGGTGGGGGTCGAGCCCTCGCACGAGGCCGTCGCGGCGGCCCCGGCGGCCTTGCGCCCGCACCTGCGGATCGGCGTGTTCGAGCCCGGCGCGCACCGGCCCGGCAGCCTCTCGCTCGTGTGCTGCTTCATGACCCTGGAGCACGTCCGCGATCCGCGTCCGCTGACGCGGGCCGCCTACGACCTGCTCGAACCCGGCGGGCTGCTCGCCTTCGTCACGCACGATTACCGGGCGCCGATCAACCGGCTGCTGGGCCGCCGCTCGCCGATCATCGACATCGAGCACATGCAGCTGTTCTGCCCGGCGAGCCTGCGCCGCCTCCTCGGCGAGGCGGGATTCGGGGAGATCGACATCGGGGCGATCCGCAACCGCTATCCCCTGCGCTACTGGCTGCGCCTGCTGCCTCTGCCCGGACCGCTCAAGCCGGCCGGCCTCGCGGCGGTCGAGGCCTTAGGCGTGGGCCAGCGCAGCGTCGGGCTGAATGTCGGCAACCTCCTCAGCGTCGCGCGCAAGCCGCTCTGAGAAGCCTGTTCGACTGACCAGCACAGTGTATCCCACCCACGCCCTCATCCTGAGGTGTCAGTCGATAGAAAATCGACTGACCTCGAAGGAGGCCTCCTCGAGGCTGCTGCAAGCAGCAGCACCTCAGGATGATGTCGCGGGTAGGATCGAAGAAATTTCTCGCGGTACTGTCCTCGGACGTCGAACAGGTTGTGAGCGAGCCCGGGACTGGGGAGCTTGCCCCGCGCCCTCCTGCCACTGTCGTGTACAAGGGAAGAGCGGCATCGAGTGCAGGCGTGTAACGACACGAACTTGCCGATCGAGACCAAGGCCGCCTCGGCGTCATGCGTCAATTTTCAAAATGATAAGACGAGTGGCGCGCCCGAAAGGATTCGAACCTCTGACCCCCAGATTCGTAGTCTGGTGCTCTATCCAGCTGAGCTACGGGCGCCCGATCGAAGGGTGAACCTTCGACTATGATGCGGTGGAGAGGGGAAGGACCCCGTCACACCGTGACATCTCAAGTGTAAAATGGCGCGCCCGAAAGGATTCGAACCTCTGACCCCCAGATTCGTAGTCTGGTGCTCTATCCAGCTGAGCTACGGGCGCCTGACCGGGGGGAGCGGTGCGCCCCGCCGGTGGAGGTGGGATCTAAGGGGTTCGCTCCGGCTTGGCAACCCCTATTTCGCCGGCGGACAGAGGGGGCCGCGCGCGCGGCCCCCCCTTCCCGCTCAGACGCTGTCTTGCCCGCTCAGAGGCCGGCTTGCCCGCTCAGAAGCCCGCCTGCGTGACGAACTTGGTGTTGAGGTAGGCCTCGATCGCCTCAGAGCCGCCCTCGCTGCCGTAGCCCGAATCCTTCACGCCGCCGAAGGGCGTCTCCGGCAGGGCGATGCCGTGGTGGTTGATCGACATCATGCCGCTCTCCACCCGCGTGGCGAGCTTGGTGGCGGTCTCGGCCGAGCGGGTATAGGCGTAGGCCGCCAGGCCGTAGGGCAGGCGGTTGGCCTCCGTGAAGGCCTCCTCGTCGTCCGAGAAGCGCTGGATCGCGGCGATCGGCCCGAAGGGCTCCTCGTTCATGATCCGGGCGTCGAGCGGCACGTCGGTGAAGACCGTCGGCTCGAAGAAGTTGCCCTGGTTGCCGATGCGCTTGCCGCCGGTGCGCAGCCGAGCGCCCTTCTGCTCGGCATCGGCGACGAAGCCCTCCATGGCCTCGATGCGGCGGCCATGGGCGAGCGGGCCCATCTTCACGCCGTCCTCCAGGCCGGGGCCGACCTTGAGGTCGCGGGAGAGGCCGACGAAGCCGTCGACGAAGGCGTCGAACACCGAATCGTGGACGAGGAACCGGGTCGGCGCGACGCAGACCTGGCCGGCATTGCGGAACTTGTTGGCGCCGAGCACCTGCACCGCCTTGGTCACGTCGGCATCGCGAAAAACGATCGCCGGGGCGTGGCCGCCGAGCTCCATCGTGGCGCGCTTCATGTGCTTGCCGGCGAGCGCGGCGAGCTCCTTGCCGATCGCGGTCGAGCCCGTGAAGGTGATCTTGCGGATCACCGGATGCGGGATCAGGTACGACGAAATCTCCGCCGGATCGCCGTAGACGAGGCCGAGCACGTCGCCCGGCACGCCGGCATCGAGCAGGGCCTGGATCAGGGCCGTGCAGCTCGCCGGAGTATCCTCGGGGCCCTTCAGGATCACCGAGCAGCCGGTGCAGAGCGCCGCCGAGACCTTGCGCACCGCCTGGTTGATCGGGAAGTTCCACGGCGTGAAGGCCGCCACGGGTCCGACCGGCTCGCGGATCACGAGCTGCATCACAGCCTCGGCGCGGGGCGGGATCACCCGGCCGTAGGCGCGCCGGCCTTCCTCGGCGAACCAGTCCATGGTGTCGGCGCCGCCGAGCACCTCCATCTTGGCTTCCGCCACCGGCTTGCCCTGCTCCAGGGTCATGATCCGGGCGATCTCGTCGGCGCGCTCGCGCATCAGGTTGGCGGCCTTGCGCAGGACCTTGCTGCGCTCGAAGGCCGAGACCTTGCGCCAGGCCTTGAAGCCGCGGTCGGCCGCCGCGAGGGCCTCGTCGAGGTCCTGGCGGGTCGCGACGGCGAGCTGGCTCAGGGTCTCGCCGGTGGCCGGGTTGAGGATCGGCAGCGTCTGGCCGGCGCTGCCGGCGCGCCACTCGCCGGCGATGTGGAGCTTAACGTCAGGAAACATCGGGAGCTCATCCTCGTTCCGGAGGGGACGAGCCCTAACTAAGGCAGTCGCCTCCGGCGCGACAGGCGCCATCGCGCAAAGCGGCCCGTGCCCGGTGCGCCTTGTGCGTCCGTGCACGACCTGACAGACTTCCCGGCCTCACACCGTCCCCGGCCTCACACCGTCCCCGGCATCCGCCTCACCGGCCCGCGACCGCGCGGGCGATGGCCTCGAACCGCGTCTGGGTCGCGTCGATCTGGCCGTAGACGGTCTGGCGCGTGCAGGCCGAGACCGTCATGCCGTGGAAGAACCGGCCGGAATCGTGCCGGCTGCGGCAATCGAGGTAGTTCGGCAGCACGACGATCGCGAGCAGCACGAGGACGGGGAGCCCGAACTTCACCAGGATCCGGACCGGCCAGGGCAGGTAGGCGAAGGCGCGCTCCTTCCGCTGGGGCGGCGGGGCCGACACGACGATCCGGATGTCGCCGTGATCGCCGTCGAGGCGCCCGATCCCGCTGCTCCGGTGATGGCCGCGCATCCCGCTCCCCAAATCCAGTGCGTCACGATCATCGATCGTGCGGGAGCGATCCTGACGCAGCGGAATTAAAATTCCGTGCGCCGCGACGATCGCAATCGTCGGGATCGCTCGGAGAAGGCCGCACCGGTCATGTGCGCCCGCGCACGCCGCCGATGTCCCGCCGGTGCCACAAGGATTCAGCCCTGACGGGCGTTCCTCCAAGACTTCGGGCCGCCCGTGAGGGCGGCTTTTCTTTGTGCCCGGACCCGGCCCCGGTCAGAGCACGACGTGCAGGCCGAAGGTCTCGGGCCGGAACGGCAGCAGGAAGGTGACGGCGAAGCCGTTCTCGAGGTGGCGGACCACCTTGGCGCGGCGCTTGCCGACGGTCACCGTCTCGCCCACCGACGGAAGGTCGGTCACCGCGACGGCGACGCCGCTCATCGACAAGTCGATGATCGTCCCGGGGATGACCCGGCCGTCGGCGCGGCGCACTTCGACGGAGCGGGTATGGGGCACGATGCGCGGATCGCTGCGCTGGTCGGCCTTGCCGTTGGCCTGGGCGGCGAGCCAGTCGAGGCGGGCGGCGAAGCGGGCGCGGCGTTCGGGACCGACCTCCACCGCGACCGTGAAGCCGTCCGGCGCGATCGTCTGGATCACCCCCGTCACCGGGCCGACATTGTCGAGGTAGAGCGTGACGGGGTCGCCCCGCAGGCCGCTCTCCGGCGCCCGCACCTCGATGGTCGAGAGGGAGAGGCTGCGGGTCTCGCAGACATGCTCCGCCCCGCCCGGCAGCAGGTAGCGGCCGCCGACCCGGATCTGGATCGCCCGGAGACCTGGTTCGGGTTCGGGCTGGAGATGCAACTTCAAGGGACCCGCCAAGATCTTACAAACGCGCGGGAGTAGCATCGCGCGAGGTCCGGCCGGCCGCAAGGCCGCCCGCTTGTCGTCCTTCACAATCCACCATGAGCCTTAATGCAGGGTGCATGGGCTCGACACGACCTTCGGCGCCGGTCCGGGCGGGCCGCCGGACGACGGCGCCTCACGCCGGATTCCACCAGTTCCCAGACAGAAGAGGCCGGATGCGACGACACACGGCACGCAATCACGACGCAATCCCGCATCGCTAATCCGGCGTCGCGGCCGCCGAACCGGTCCGACGACGATCAAGCGGGATTTTCGACCATGACATCGACATCAAAGGGACCGCGCTTCGGCGGGCTGCTGCTGCGCGGGATTCTCACCGCCGTCTTCGTGGCCGCGGCCGGCATGAAGTTCGCCGCCGTGCCGTTCGAGGTCGCGGGCTTCGCGCGCTTCGGCTACCCGCTGTGGTTCATGTACGCGGTCGGCGCGGCGCAGCTGCTCGGCGCCGCCCTGCTGTGGCGCCGCGGCACCGTCGCCTACGGCGCGCTCCTGCTCGCCGCCGTGATGGTCGGCGCGGCCGTCAGCCACCTGCGCGCCGGCGACCCGGTGGCGATGGCCCTGCCCGCCCTGGTGCTTCTCGGGCTGCTCGCCGGCCTCGCCGTCGCGCGCCGGGGCGAGCTGACGCTTCCGGGCCTCCAGGCCTCGCGGGCCTGATCTCTACTCCGCGGCGAACAGGCCGGCGGGCTCCTCCGCGCCGCCCTTGGGGTTGCCCGGCGCGGTCTCGCAGCCGAGCGCCGGCAGGGCGACGACGCGGTTGCCGCGGAAATCGGTGCGGCAGACCGCGGCGCCGCGGCTCTCGACATAGGCGAGGAGCCGCCGCGCCCGGCCCGGCGAGCGCGAGCCGATGGCGCGGGCGAGCGCGTCGTCGGAGGGGCACGGCGCCCCGGCGCGGGCGGCCCGCGCCAGCAGCAGGAACAGGCCCTGTACCTCCTCGGGCAGGCCGGCGCAGGCCGCCATCACCGCCTCGGCCTCGTCGCCCTCCGCCGCCTCGCCCTCGACGCCGGCCCGCGCGATGGCGAGCCGCCGGCGGAAGCGGCCGAGATCGAGGGGCTCGCCCGGCAGCCGGCGCATCCGGCAGCGCACGAGAAAGTCCTGGTAGAGCACCGCGATCGGGTGGTGGGCGGCGTCCGGATCGGCGGCGATCTCGCGCAGGATGTCCGCCAGGGCGGCGTCCCGCTCCGCCTCGCTCATGCTCGGGCCGGCCTCGACCGGCTCCGGCGGGCGGTACTGGGCGAGCTGCTGCAGCAGGTCGGCCGGGCTCGCCCGCGGGGTCGGCGCCGGGCGGGGGGCGGGCGTCCAGACCGGCTCGTTCTCGGACGGCGTCAGGATCAGCTCGCGCAGATCGTCGCCGGCGGCCGGGCTCGGCAGCGGGACGAGCTTGGGGCTCGACGAGCGGGCCGAGGTCGCGACCGGCCCGATGGCGATCGGCAGCGGCCGCTTCGACAGGGCGGGTCCGAGGGCGATGAAGTGGCCGCGCTCGAGATCGCGAAAGCTCTCGGCCTGGCGCCGCTCGAGGCCGAGGAGGTCGGCGGCGCGCGCCATGTCGATGTCGAGGAAGGTGCGGCCCATCAGGAAGTTCGACGCTTCCGCCGCGACGTTCTTGGCGAGCTTGGCGAGGCGCTGCGTCGCGATGATGCCGGCCAAGCCCCGCTTGCGGCCGCGGCACATCAGGTTGGTCATCGCGCCCAGCGACGCCTTGCGGGCCTCGTCCGAGACCTCGCCGGCGGCGGCCGGGGCGAAGAGCTGCGCCTCGTCGACCACCACCAGCACCGGGTACCAATGGTCGCGCTCGGCCTCGAACAGGCCGCCCAGGAAGGCCGCGGCGGCGCGCATCTGCGCCTCGACGTCGAGGCTCTCCAGCGTCAGCACCACGGAGACGCGGTGCGCCCGCACCCGGGCGGCGATGCGCTGCAGGTCGGCCTCGCCGTGATCGCCCTCGACGACCACGTGGCCATGCGCATCCGCCAGGGTGACGAAATCGCCCTCGGGGTCGATCACCACCTGCTGCACGTGCGGCGCGCTCTGCTCCAGCAGGCGGCGCAGGAGGTGCGACTTGCCCGAGCCGGAATTGCCCTGGACCAGGAGGCGCGTCGCCAGCAACTCCTCCAGGTCGAGGCCGGCCGGCCGGCCGCCCGCCACCCCCATCTCGACGCTGATCGTCATCTCGGCTCCCCAGCATCATTCGCCGAAGTGGCTACCGGTTCGGCGAAACAATGATGCGCAACAAAAGGCCAGGCAGGATCGCGCTTGCGATCCTGCCTGGCGATGCCGAGACTCGTAACACGGCCGGAGGTCCCCCGATCCGCGCCCCGGGCCGGGGTCCACAGGCAGTTCGCCTCAGCCGAACACCAGCGCCCGCGAGCCCTCCCCCATCCGCTCCAGCATGCGCCGGCGCCACGCCTCGACCGGATCGTCGGGTTCGAGGAGCGTCAGCGTGCTGACGCCCCGGGCCCACAGGAAGGCGCCCATCACCGCGTGGTCGGCGTAGAGCGGGGTGTCACCGCCGAGGAAGGGCTGGTGGCGCAACACCGCGCGGACCGGCGAGAGCGTGCGCCGCAAGGTCGCGAGCTGCGCCTCCGGATCAGGGCAGACCGCCTCCAGGGGCTTGCCGAACCGGGCCTCGCGGCTAGTGCGGAAATAGCCCTTGTCGGCTTCGGCGAGGTGGCGGTGGATGTCGAGGAGGAGGAGAGGCACCACGGCCGGGTGCAGCACCTGATCGGTCCAGGCGAGGTGAAACCGGGTCAGCGCCGCCCCCACCGGGCCGCCGAACAGCGACGGCCGGTCGGGATAGGCCGTCTCCAGATGCGCGGCGATGACCGAAGAATCGGCGATCGGCCGCCCGTCCTCGACCAGCACCGGCACCTTGTCCGAGCCCGAGAAGGACAGCGCAACCTTCTCCGTGAACCGCCACGGCCGGCCCTCGAAGGCGAGGCCCTTATGCTCCAGGGCGAGGCGGATGCGCCAGCAGAACGGGCTGAAGCGCCGGTCCGGATCGGCGGCGGCGAGTTCGTAGAGCACGCGGGGCACGGGGCGGTTCCTCCGGCGGCGCCCGAGTCGAGCCGGGCGGTCTGGCGGGGCGGATCATGGCGGGTGCCCGGGCGGGCGGCAACGCGGGAGCGTCCTCTCCCCCCGGGCCGGCCGGCCGCGACAGGGGATAACAGGCCGGAGTCTCGCGGCACTCTACAAACCCGATCGGCATTCGGGTATGCCGCGGCGGACCAAGCCCGGGCCGTCACGGCCCGACGGCGCCCCCCGGCGCCGAGACGCTGCGAGAGGCCGACCGCCATGATCAGAAAGACCCCTCTGCGCGCCGCTGCCCTCCTCGCCGCCCTGCTCGCCGGGGTCTCGGGGGCCAGCGCCGATTCCACGCTCGACCGCATCAAGGCCAAGGGCAAGTTCACCGTCGGGGTGATCCTGTCGGGCGCGCCGTTCGGCTACATCGACCCGAAGACCCAGGAGCAGAAGGGCTTCAACATCGACCTCGCCCGGGCGCTGGCCGAGAAGCTGGGCGTGGCGCTCGACACCGTCACAGTGACGCCGCCGAACCGGGTGCAGTTCCTGCAGCAGGGCAAGGTCGACGCGCTGCTCGCCAACATGCAGGTCACCGAGGATCGGGCGAAGATCATGGATTTTCCCCCCACCGTGTTCGACCGGGCCGGTGGCGCCGCGATCGGCCGCAAGGACAGCGGGATCAAGGACTGGACCGACCTGAAGGGCAAGCCGGTCTGCGTCTCGCAGGGCTCGAACTTCACCCAGCCCCTGATCGAGCAGTACGGCGCGGTGGTGAAGGGCCTGCCGAGCCAGCCGGAATCGCTCCTGGCGCTCAAGGGCGGCACCTGCGTGATCGCGGTCCATACCGGCGCGACGCTGGGCCTGATGCTCGAGGACCGGGCCGACGAGTGGAAGGATTACGGCATCCTGATCCCCACGGAGATCGTGCCGGCCGATTCGGTGGTGTGGATCCGCAAGGGCGAGAAGGACACCTCCGCCGCCCTCGACAAGGCCCTGCGCGAGCTGATTGCCTCCGGCAAGCTCCTGGAGATCGCCAAGGCCAACCGGCTCCTCAACACGGCCTTCATCGAGGAGCAGCAGAAGCGGCTCGCGGCGGGGAAGTGAGAAGCGTGGACGACGTGTCTGCTCGACGGACTTGATTATCCACGGTGTCATCCCGGGGCTCGCCGAAGGCGAGAACCCGGGATCCATAACCGCTGGCGGTGCAGAACAAGGCGCTCGGCGTTCCGCTTTATCCTGATCTGTCGGCAGTTATGGATCCCGGGTTCCGCTTTCGCGGCCCCGGGATGACAAGGAGGGTGGACGATCGGGCGTGGGATCGAGCGGGCCCTGAGGAAGGCGACGACACGATGCAGGACGCGGTCCGGGGCTTCATCGCCCTGGCGGCCCAGATCGGGCTCAACTTCGACTTCCTGACAAGCCCGTTCGAGGTGCGGATGTGGCTCGACGGGATGGCGACGACGCTCGTCCTCGTCGCCCTCACCATCCCGCTCAGCCTCGCGGGCGGCGTCGTGCTGGCGGCGGCGCTGACCTCGGACCGGCCCTGGCTCGCCGGGCCGGCGCGGGCCTATGTCGAACTCACCCGCAACACGCCGACGCTGGTCCAGCTGATGTTCACGGTGCTCGTGGTCAACATGCTGATCTCGCAGGCGCTGGGCGGCGCGCAGAACAACCCGCTCGGGGCGTATTTCTGGCTCGTCGCAGTGGTGAGCCTGCACGTGGCGGCGCTCCACGCCGAGGCCCTGCGCGGCGGCATCGAGGCGGTGCCCTCGACCACGATCGAGGCGGCCAGGGGCCTCGGCTTCTCGCGCCTGGAGGTGCTGCGGGTGGTGGAGCTGCCGCTGGCGCTCCGCACGGCCTTGCCGGCGATCGTCAACAACCTCGTCAACCTCGTGAAGCTGACGACGATCGGCTACGCCGTCGCCGTCAACGAGATCACCTACGCCTCGCTGATGATCTGGACCCAGCGCGACAACGTCGTCGAGCTCATGATCGTGCTCCTGGTGTTCTTCAGCGCCATCAACCTCGCCGTGGCGCGGATCGGCGCGATCGTCGAGCGGCGCCTGGCCCTGCCGGGATTCGGGCAGTGACGGCGGGCGCCCTCCCCGCGCGGCCCTCGATCGCGCCGCTCGTGCTCGCCGGCCTCGTCGGCGCCGCGGTCGCGCTCTGGCTCGTCCTCGACCCGTCGCTGGCGCGCCTCCTCGTCGAATGGCTGCCCTACCTCGCCCGCGGATTCGCGATGAACATCCTCATCAGCGTGCTCGCCATGGCGCTCGGCACGCTGGCCGGCATCACCCTCGGGGCGATGGAGCTCGCCCAGGCACGGCTCGTGCGGGCGCCGGCCGTCGCCTACGTGCAGGTCTTCCGCAACGCGCCGCACCTCGTGCTGATCTTCGCCACCACCTACATCTTCCCGTTTGAGATCGTCGCGTTGGGCCACTACATCCCGTTCCCCGACTGGGTGAAGGCGGTGATCGGGCTCGCGATCCCGGCGAGCGCCCACACCGCCGAGATCACTCGCGGCGCCCTGCAATCGATCCCGACGCCGCAATGGGACGCCGCCAAGGGCCTCGGCTTCTCGCGAATCGAGGCCCTGCGCTTCATCATCCTGCCCCAGTGCCTGCGCCGGGCGCTGCCGCCGTGGATGAACCTCTACGCCTCGATCTGCATGGGCACGGCGCTCGCCTCCCTCGTCGGCGTGCACGAGCTCCTCCACGCCGCCACCGACGCCAGCACGGCGGTGAGCCGCACCGACTTCACGGTGCTCACCTACGTGACGGTGCTCTTCGCCTTCTTCCTGTTCTGCTACCCGGTCTCGCGCCTCACGCAGCGGCTCGAGCGGCGCCTCGCCCGATGAGGTCGGACATCATGACCGCAACCTCCACTCCCCTCGTCGCCCTTGAGGACGTGCATCTGAGCTTCGGCTCGACCGAGGTGCTGAAGGGCATCGACATGCAGGTCGCCCGCGGCGAGGCGGTGTCGATCATCGGCCCGTCGGGCTCGGGCAAGTCGACGATCCTGCGCTGCATCAACGCGCTGCTCGCGCCGAGTTCGGGAAAGATCACCGTCAACGGCATCAGGGTCGACGCCCTGCGGACGGAAGCCGAGCGCATCGGCCTCCGCAAGCGCATCGGCATCGTGTTCCAGCAATACAACCTGTTCCCGCACCTCACGGTGCTCGACAACATCACCATCGCGCCGGTCCGCATCCTCAAGGAGAAGCGGGCGGAGGCCGAGCGTCACGCCCGCGAATTGCTCGACCGGGTGCGGCTCTCCGACAAGGTCGCGTCCTATCCGGGCCAGCTCTCGGGCGGGCAGCAGCAGCGGGTCGCCATCGCCCGCGCGCTCGCCATGCGGCCGGACCTGGTGCTGTTCGACGAGGTGACCTCGGCCCTCGACCCCGAGACGGTGGGCGAGGTGCTGGCGGTGATCCGCGGGCTGGTGCGCGAGGGCATGACCAGCCTCCTCGTCACCCACGAGATGCGCTTCGCCGAGGAGATCAGCGACCGGATCGTCTTCACCGAGAACGGCCGCATCGTCGAGGACGGCCCGCCCGACCAGATCTTCCACCGCTCGCAGAACCCGCGCATCCGCCAGTTCGTGCGCGGCCTCGGCGCCCGCGAGGCGGTGCAGCCCGGCGAAGGAATCTGATCCGATGACGATCTCGCTCACCCACCGTTTCGCCGCGGCGATCGTCGCCTCCGTCCCCTCCGACGAGGCGGTGGAGGCGGCGCGGCTCGCGATCCTCGATCTCCTCGCCTGCACGCTGGGCGGTGCCGACGACCGCTCGACCGGGATCCTGGTCGAAACACTCGGCGCCGGCACCGGCCCCTCGGCGCTGATCGGCCGGGCTGAGCGCGCCGACCCGTTCACCGCCGCCCTGATCAACGGCCATGCCGGCCACGTCCTCGACTACGACGACGTGCATGCCAGCGTGCGCGGCCACCCGACGGTGGTGATCCTGCCCGCGCTGCTGGCGCTCGCCGGCACCCGCCCGGTCGCCGCCCGCGACCTGATCGCGGCCTACATTGTCGGCCTGGAGGCGATGGCGCGCCTCGGCCTGGCACTCGGCTCGCGCCACTACGAGACCGGCTTCCACGCCACCGCGACCCTCGGCACGGTCGGCGCCGCGGCCGCCATCGCGCACCTGCTGCGCTTCTCCCCCGACACGACCGCCGTGGCCCTCGGCCTCGCGGCGACGCAATCGGCGGGCCTCAGGCTGCAATTCGGCTACGACGCCAAGCCGCTCCATGCCGGCCTCGCCGCCCGCGCCGGGCTCACGGCCGCCCTCCTCGCCGAGTCGGGTCTCTCCGGCGCGCCCGATTTCCTCGGCGGCCCGATCGGATTCTTCGAGGCCTTCGGCTTCGCCGCGACGGCGCCCGAGCGCCTGCTCGCCGGCTGGGGCGCGCCGTGGCAGATCCTGACGCCCGGCCTCACCCTCAAGGCGTTCCCGTGCTGCACGGCGGCCCACCCGGTCGCGGTCGGGGCGCTCGCTCTGCACGATGCCGACGGCCTGCGCCCGGAGACGGTCGAGGCCGTCGCGCTCACCTTCCCGCCCGGGGGCGACGCGGCGCTCGTCGTTTCGCGCCCCGGCACCGGCATCGAGGCGCGGTTCAGCCCGGAATACATCTTCGCCGCCGCGCTGACCGACGGCGCCCTCGGCGTCGGTCATTTCGACGAGCGGCCGGTGCGGCCGGACCTCGCCGCGCTCGCCGCCCGGGTGTCGCGCCGCCACGACGAGGCCGCGCCGCGCCTGTCCTCCGACCCGGCGACGCGGTTCGTCGTCCTCGACGTCACCCTGACGGACGGCCGCACCGTGAGCCGGCGGATCGAGGGCCTGCCCGGCCTGAGCGATGCCGGGCCGAAATTCCGCGACGCGACCGGGGATGCGGAGATCTTCGCCGGGATCCCGGACCTCGTCGCCCGGATGAGCGACGCGGCCGACCTCGCCCGCCTCCTCGCCCTCCTCGGCCAGAGCCGTTCCTGATCTCCTCAAAGGCGCCATCATGACCGCCAAGCGATCCATCCATCTCGGGCTCTTCCTCCAGGGCGCCGGCCACCACGTCTCCGGCTGGCGCCACGCCGACGCCGAATCGGGCAGCGAGAATTTCGACCTGCTGCGTCGGGTGGTGCGGAAAGCCGAGGCCGCGAAGTTCGACATGGTGTTCCTCGCCGACGGCCTGACCAGCGGCGTCGACGCCCACCCGTCGATGATCGCCCGGTTCGAGCCCCTGACCCTGCTCGGCGCGCTCGCGATGGTGACCGAGCGGATCGGCCTCGCCGCCACCGCCTCGACCACCTACGGCGAGCCCTACCACCTCGCCCGCGCCTTCGCGTCGGTCGATCACCTGAGCCACGGCCGCGCGGCCTGGAACATCGTGACGACGTCCTACGCCCGCACCGCCAACAATTTTTCCAAGAGCCACCCCGAGCACGATGCCCGCTACGCCATCGCGGAAGAATTCGTCGACGTGGTGCGCGGCCTGTGGGACAGCTGGGCCGACGACGCCTTCCCGAAGGACAAGGAGCGCGGCGTCTATGCCGACCCGGCCAAGGTGCGGCTGCTCGACCACGCGGGCACATACTATTCCGTGAAGGGCCCGCTCAACATCCCGCGCTCGCCGCAAGGTCACCCGGTGCTGATCCAGGCCGGCTCCTCGGGCCCGGGCCAGGACCTCGCGGCGCGGGCCGCCGACATCGTGTTCACCGCCCAGGCGAGCCTGCCCGAGGCGCAGGCGTTCTACCGCAGCCTGAAGGCCCGCGTCGCCAGCTTCGGCCGCGATCCGAACTCGGTCGCGGTGATGCCGGGCTTCCTGCCGGTGGTCGGGCGCAGCCTCAAGGAGGCGAGCGAGAAGCTGAGCGAGCTCGACCGCTGGACCCCGATCGCGAGCGCGATGCCACTCCTGGAAGAGCGAATCGGCCACTCGCTCGCGGCTTACGACCTCGACGGGCCGCTGCCGGACCTGCCGCTCTCCGACCAGCTGAGGAGCCGCGCCGAGCTCCTGACCGAGCTCGCCCGCCGCGAGGGCCTGACGATCCGCCAGCTGGCGCTCCGGGTCGCCGCGGGGCGCGGCCACCACATCGTGCTCGGCACCGCCACCGACATCGCCGACCGGATGCAGGAATGGTTCGACGGGGAGGCGGCCGACGGCTTCAACGTGATGCCGCCCTTCTTCCCGGGCGGCCTCGACGAGTTCGTGGCCGAGGTGGTGCCGATCCTGCAGGAGCGCGGCCTGTTCCGCACCGAGTACGAGGGCACGACCCTGCGCGACCATCTGGGCATCGCGCGGCCGGCCTGGCCGGGGGTGTGATACGATTTCCGCCTGATCCGGTCATCTAAAGATCGAGCACGTCTCCCCTCTCCCGTGTGGGAGAGGGGCCGGGGGTGAGGGTGGCTCGGATACAGAATAAACCTCCGACCGTTGGGCTGCGCAGCTCGACGCTCAGTGCTTAATCCTGAACCCGAGCCACCCTCACCCCTACCCCTCTCCCACACGAGAGAGGGGATCCCGCGCTCTACTTGCTTCGGAACAGATCAAACGGAGACGACATGAGGCCCGGCGCGGTGGCGGAGCCGCTCGGTCGAAGACGAGGTGGGGGTCTTCTTTCGAGGCTCCCCCTTTCCCGGACGATTGCGGCGTGAACCGCCCAGGGATTTCCGGAAGGCTCCCTCGCTCTGAAAGGATGAGGCCGGGGCGAAGCGAATGGCCCCGTTTCCACCTAGATGCGCGAGCATGCGGTGCGCGCGCCCGCGGGCGAGAGCCACGCCCGGCCAACGAAGAACCGCCGCCTCACCGCGCTCCGGACACCTCCTCCGACAATCCCGGCGCCGGCCTCACCGCGAAGGTCCACACCCGGTGGCCGAGGAAGTTCCAGAACACCACCACCCCGGTCGCCAGCACTTGCGCGGCGAGGTAGGGCAGGCCCAGGCCCCGGGTGAGCCCGGCCATGATCAGCCAGGTCAGCCCGAAGCCGATGGCCGCCACGATGCCGAAGCGCCAGGTCGCCTCGGCATGGGGCCGCGCGCTGGCATAGGTCAGGCGACGGTTGAGCCCATAGGACACGACGGCGCCGGCGAGGTAGCCGGCGAGCGCCGCCCGCACCGGATCGGCGCGGCCGGTCTCGACCAGGGCGGCGAGCAGGGCGTAGTGGACGGCGAGCGCCGCGAGGCTCACCCCGACGTAAGACAGGAACTGCCGCGCCAGGGCCGCCAGCGCGGCGGCCTCCCACGGATCGGCTCTCGGTTCTCTCGCCACGACGCCACTCGACCAGACCGGACGGCCGATGCCGCCTCGCTTCTCCGTCTAGCGCCCGGCACTGAACCGAAGATGACCTGAAAGCGGCGGATTCCGTTCATCCTTGCAGGCGAGCCGCCACCTTTCGGCTGAGCCAGCGCGGCATCAGCCGGGCGCCGATCACCGCCGCCCGGTTGGCCGCCCCCGGGATCACCACCGCCCGGCCGGCGAGGTGGCCGGCGACCGCCGCCTCGGCCACCGCCGCCGGCGCCATCACGTTGCCGGTGAAGCGCTTCGCGCCGCCGATATCGGCCCGCTCCGAAAACTCCGTCGCGGTCGCGCCGGGACAGACCGCCGTGACGGTCACCCCGAACGGCCGCGCCTCCTCGTAGAGGGCTTCCGACAGGGACAGGAGGTAGGCCTTGCTGGCGTAGTAGGCCGCCATGTTCGGGCCCGGCAGGTAGGCGACCACGGAGGCCACGTTGAGGATGCCGCCGGCCCGCCGGGCGATCAGGCCGGGCAGCACCAGGCGGCTGAGGATCGTGGGTGCCGCCACGTTCACCGCCACCATCTCGGCCTGGTCCCGCGCCGGCAGCTCGCCGAGGCGGCCGCGCAGGCCGAAGCCGGCATTGTTGACGAGGGTATGGAGGACGATGCCCCGCGCCTCGACCGCGGCGGCCAGCGCCTCGGCGGCGCCCGGAACCGCGAGATCCGCCGGGACTACGACGGCCGGCACGGGCAGCTCGGCGGCGAGCGCCTCCAGCCGCTCCGCCCGCCGGGCGCTCAGCACCAGCGGTCGCCCGCGGGCCGCGAAAGCCCGGGCGATCTCGACGCCGATTCCGCTCGATGCGCCGGTGACCAGCGTCCAGCGCGCATCTCCCCTGGTGTTCACGTCGTCGGCCACGCCCTTCCCCTGATCTGTACGCCTATGCTAAGGGCGCCCAACGCAATCCCCGCCGCTCCCGCACGTTCCGCTCCCGCCTCGACGCCCGCCAGGGCCTCGGGGACGCCGGATCCGAGGAACGAGGCAGCGCGCGCCGCACGAGTCTGAAGCGTCCGATGCCCAAGCGCACCGATCTCTCCTCCATCCTCATCATCGGCGCGGGCCCGATCGTCATCGGCCAGGCATGCGAGTTCGACTATTCCGGCACGCAGGCCTGCAAGGCCCTGCGCGAGGAAGGCTACCGGATCATCCTGGTCAACTCGAATCCGGCGACGATCATGACCGATCCGGATCTCGCCGACGCGACCTATGTCGAGCCGATCACCCCGGAGATCGTCGCCCGCATCATCGAGAAGGAGCGGCCCGACGCCCTCCTGCCGACCATGGGCGGCCAGACCGCGCTGAACTGCGCCCTCTCGCTCAAGCGGATGGGCGTGCTGGAGAAGTTCGGCGTGCAGATGATCGGCGCCACGGCGGAAGCGATCGACAAGGCGGAGGACCGCAGCCTCTTCCGCGACGCGATGACCAAGATCGGGCTCGAGACCCCGAAATCGGCGCTCGCCAACGCCTCGGCCGCCAAGAAGGCGGACCGGGAGAAGTACCTCGCCGAGGTGGCCCGGATCGAGGCCGCCGAGAGCGATCCGGAAGCCCGCAAGACCGCGCTCGCCGCCTTCGAGAAGAAGTGGGCCTCGGCCGAGAACGACCGGCGCAAGCGCTACGGCGAGCATGCCATCGGCCAGGCGCTCATCGCGCTGGCCGAGGTCGGCCTGCCGGCGATCATCCGGCCCTCCTTCACCATGGGCGGCACCGGCGGCGGCATCGCCTATAACCGGGAAGAATTCCTCGACATCGTCGAGCGCGGCATCGACGCCTCGCCGACCAACGAGGTCCTGATCGAGGAATCGGTGCTCGGCTGGAAGGAGTACGAGATGGAGGTCGTCCGCGATCGCGCGGATAACTGCATCATCGTCTGCTCGATCGAGAACGTCGACCCGATGGGGGTCCATACCGGCGACTCGATCACCGTGGCGCCGGCGCTGACGCTGACCGACAAGGAATATCAGCGCATGCGCGACGCCTCGCTCGCGGTCCTGCGCGAGATCGGCGTCGAGACCGGCGGCTCGAACGTGCAGTTCGCCGTCGACCCGGCCACCGGCCGGATGATCGTGATCGAGATGAACCCGCGCGTCTCGCGCTCCTCGGCGCTCGCCTCGAAGGCGACCGGCTTCCCGATCGCCAAGGTCGCGGCCAAGCTCGCCGTCGGCTACACCCTCGACGAGATCGCCAACGACATCACCGGCGGGGCGACCCCGGCCTCGTTCGAGCCGACGATCGACTACGTCGTCACCAAGATCCCGCGCTTCGCCTTCGAAAAATTCCCGGGCGCCGAGCCGACCCTGACCACCGCGATGAAGTCGGTCGGCGAGGCGATGGCGATCGGCCGGACCTTCGCCGAGTCGCTCCAGAAGGCCCTGCGCTCGCTGGAGACCGGGCTCACCGGCCTCGACGACATCGAGATCGAGGGGCTGGGCAAGGGCGACGACCGCAACGCCATCAAGGCGGCGATCGGCACGCCGACCCCGGACCGGCTCCTCAAGGTGGCGCAGGCGCTTCGCCTCGGCGTCAGCCACGAGGAGGTTCACGCTTCCTGCAAGATCGACCCGTGGTTCCTGGAGCAGCTCCAGGGCATCATCGATCTCGAGACCAAGGTGAAGCGCTTCGGCCTGCCGAAGACCGAGGGCGCCTTCCGCCAGCTCAAGGCGGCGGGCTTCTCGGATGCGCGCCTGTCCGTGCTCGCCGGCATCGACGAGGGGGCGGTGCGCGCCGCCCGCCGGGCGCTGTCGGTGCGGCCGGTCTTCAAGCGGATCGACACCTGCGCGGCCGAGTTCAAGTCGCCGACCGCCTACATGTACTCGACCTACGTCGCCCCCTTCGCCGGCAGCGTGGCCGACGAGGCCCAGCCCACGGACGCCAAGAAGGTCATCATCCTCGGCGGCGGCCCGAACCGGATCGGCCAGGGCATCGAGTTCGACTATTGCTGCTGCCACGCCTGCTTCGCGCTGACCGATGCGGGCTACGAGACCATCATGGTCAACTGCAACCCGGAGACGGTGTCGACCGACTACGACACCTCGGACCGGCTCTACTTCGAGCCGCTGACCGCCGAGGACGTGCTGGAGATCATCGAGACCGAGCGCCAGGCCGGCACGTTGCACGGTGTGATCGTGCAGTTCGGCGGCCAGACCCCGCTGAAACTGGCCCGCGCGCTGGAGGAGGCCGGCGTGCCGATCCTCGGCACCTCGCCGGACGCGATCGACCTCGCCGAGGACCGCGACCGCTTCAAGCGCCTGCTCGACAAGCTGCACCTCAAGCAGCCGAAGAACGGCATCGCCTACTCGGTGGAGCAGAGCCGGCTGATCGCCGCCGATCTCGGCCTGCCCTTCGTGGTGCGCCCCTCCTACGTCCTCGGCGGGCGCGCGATGGCGATCATCCGCGACGAGACCCAGTTCGCCGACTACCTGCTCGACACCCTGCCGAGCCTGATCCCGTCGGACGTCAAGGCGCGCTACCCCAACGACAAGACCGGCCAGATCAACACGGTGCTGGGCAAGAACCCGCTCCTGTTCGACCGCTACCTGTCGGACGCGATCGAGGTCGACGTCGACGCGGTCTCCGACGGCAAGGACGTGTTCATCGCCGGCATCATGGAGCACATCGAGGAGGCGGGCATCCATTCGGGTGATTCCGCCTGCTCGCTGCCGCCGCGCTCGCTCTCGGCCGAGACCATCGCCGAGCTGGAGCGCCAGACCCGCGGGCTCGCGCTGGCGCTGGAAGTCGGCGGCCTGATGAACGTGCAATACGCGATCAAGGACGGGGTGATCTACGTCCTGGAGGTGAACCCGCGGGCCTCGCGCACCGTGCCGTTCGTCGCCAAGGTGATCGGCGAGCCGATCGCCAAGATCGCCGCCCGGGTGATGGCCGGCGAGCCCCTCGCCTCCTTCGGCCTCAAGCCCAAGACCTTAGCCCACATCGCCGTCAAGGAAGCGGTCTTCCCCTTCGCCCGCTTCCCCGGGGTCGACGTGCTGCTCGGGCCGGAGATGCGCTCGACCGGCGAGGTGATCGGCCTCGACCGCGGCTTCGGCGTCGCCTTCGCCAAGAGCCAGCTCGGCTCGGGCACGCAGGTGCCGAAGGCCGGCACGGTCTTCGTCTCGGTGCGCGACGACGACAAGGCCCGCATCCTGCCGGCGATGAAGCTGCTGTCCGACCTCGGCTTCACGGTGCTCGCCACCACCGGCACCCAGCGCTACCTCGTCGAGAACGGCGTTCCGTGCGCCCGCATCAACAAGGTGCTGGAGGGCCGGCCGCACGTGGTCGACGCGATCAAGAACGGCGAGATCCACCTGGTGTTCAACACCACGGAAGGCGCCGGTGCCCTGTCCGACTCGCGGTCGCTGCGCCGGGCCGCCCTCTTGCATAAAGTGCCGTACTACACCACTCTCGCGGGAGCGATGGCAGCCGCAGAGGGGATCAAGGCCTATCTCGGGGGTGATCTCGAGGTCCGGGCCCTGCAGGAATATTTCGCGGCTTAAGTCGAAAGACTGCGGACGCGCCCTATCTCATCCCCTCGCGCCCGCGCGAGACAATCGGAAACAGGCCCGGTCGGGAGGCGCACCCTCTCGCCGGGCCGATTATTTGTGACGCGAGACGACGACGATGGACAAGGTTCCGATCACGGTACGGGGATTCGCGGCTCTCGAGGCGGAGCTGAAGCGCCGCCAGCAGGAGGAGCGTCCGCGGATCATCCAGGCGATCGCGGAGGCCCGCGCGCTCGGCGACCTGTCGGAGAATGCCGAGTACCACGCCGCCAAGGAGGCGCAGTCGCACAACGAGGGCCGGGTCCTGGAGCTGGAGAGCCTGATCTCCCGCGCCGAAGTCATCGACGTGGCGAAGCTCTCGGGCACGAAGGTCAAGTTCGGCGCCACCGTCAAGCTGATCGACGAGGACACCGAGGAGGAGAAGACCTACCAGATCGTCGGCGAGCCCGAGGCCGACGTGCATGCCGGCCGGGTCTCGATCACCTCGCCGATCGCCCGCGCGCTGATCGGCAAGGGCGTCGGCGACACCGTCGAGGTCGTCACCCCGGGCGGCGGCAAGTCCTACGAGATCGTCGGCATCCAGTTCGGCGCGTAAGGCACCGCCGGTCGGCTCACGGGCCGAAGCGTTGCCGTGGCGGGTTCCCGAGGCTATCTCGGCTGTCACGAGGTGGCGCGATCGGGCGCCGTGGAGACGACGCCGATGCTGCGCTGGAGCCAATCCCTGATCGCGGCCGCCCTGCTGGCGGTCGCGCTGCCCGCGAGCGCCCAGGACGCGACCCTGCCGCCGGGCACGCGCTTCTCCGCCATCCGGGTCGATGTCGGCCCCCTCCTCGCCCGCGGCCTCGGCCCCTACGCCGAGAACGTCCGGGGCGAGCTGCAGGCGGCGCTCGCCAAGACCTTCGCCGACCGGGTCGGCGGCCCGGGCCCGACCCTCGTCGTGCGGGTGACCGGCGTGTCGTTCAATCCCTATGCCGGGAGCGAGACCCGCTTCGGCGGCGGCAACGCCACCAACAGCGACTACCTCGAGGGCGAGGCCCTGGTGGTCGACCGCGCCGGCACCGTGCTGCTGCGCCATCCCCAGCTCTCGGCCACCAATGCCAGCGCCGGCGGCGCCTGGTACGACCCGGCCTCGGAGAACCGGCGCGTAACCTACATCGCCGGGCATTACGCGGCGTGGCTCAAGCGGGGGTTGGGGCTGGAGTGAGGGGTGGGCCTAGCAACGTCATCCATGAATCGCGGCCGAGGAGGCCGACGCTCGATGGGGCGATGCTGTGAGCAGTGACCCGCCTCTCGCGGTGTCCTGCTTGCGGGATATCGGCTGGAGAGAGTGGGACCCCATCGGTCTCCTGGCCACGGGTGAGGCGTGGAGCCACAAACCATTTGCCGACGAGTATGACTCTTATCTGCTCACGGCGGCGAGAGATCTTCGTCAGGGCGCATCACTTCGTCAAACAATCGACTATCTTTTGATGATCGAGAGGGACTTCATTGGTCTAGGCCTTCGTCTTGGTCAAGAAGAGCGGGCCGAGGCGACAGTCCGCGCGCTCAAGACATACACAACCGGACTCGACGGAACGGAGGGATAATCCACCACGATTCTGGGCTGACCTCGTCCAGCACCGACATCTCGTCACAACCCCTGAATTTTGGGTGTTTCGGGCATGCCCCGCGAACAAGACAGCGATCACCGCAACGGTCCAGGCGGCACGATGCACCAATTTCCCGTTCAGGCCGATTGCAAATATCGCATCTACGTGCGATATTATCGCGGTGAAGCCGATCACCTACACTCCCAGCGCGGTTCGCGCCTTGACAAAACTCCAGAAGTCGATGCGGCTCGCGATCGTGGAGAAGCTCGGCCGCTATGCAGAGACGGGGGCGGGCGACGTTCGGGCGCTCACCGGCCGTCCTGGTGCGCGCCTGCGCGTAGGAGATTACCGGATCGTGTTCATCGAGACGGATGATGCGATCCAAGTCCACGCCATCGGCCACCGCCGCGACATCTACGACTGACGAGAGGCACACGATGACCGCACAGATCATCACCACCCCGGCTGGCGAAGAGTTGGTCATTCTCCCGCGCCGTGACTACGATGCACTGCTCGCGCGCCTTGGCGACGAGTCGGCCGAGGACCGCGCGACCGCCCGCATCATCGACGAGGCGACCGAGGAGGCCAGCGTGCCGCATTGGTTCGTCATGCTCCTGGCCGAGCACGGCTCTCCGGTGACGGCGGCGCGCAAGCACCACGGCTGCACCCAAGCCGAGCTGGCGGCGGTGCTCGGAATCTCCCAGGGTCATCTCTCCGATATTGAACGGGGCCGCCGCACCCTGACGCAGGCGCAGGCGCATCAGGCCGCCAGCCACACCGGCGTCATGGCCGAATGGCTGGTCTGACGTGCGGCATTACCTGCGCCGAACCGCCATCCACTCGCCGAAAACCTCACCGGGCATCCTGTGTTCCGAGACGACCCCGGAGTTCTGTTTCGAGCGCAGCGAGGCTTGAACGATGGCGACGGCTCATCTCCTGTTCGGCTTCCTGGGCTCCGGCAAGACGACCCTGGCGCGCGACCTCGAACACCGGCACCGCGCCCTGCGGTTCACGCCCGACGAGTGGATGGCGCGCCTGTTCGGCGAGGACCCACCGGCCGAGACATTCCCGCTTTACGCCGCGGCGATCCTCGACCTGATGGAGCCGATCTGGACCCGCTGCCTGCGCCTCGGCGTCGATGTCGTGCTGGACTACGGCTTCTGGCGGCGCGCCGAGCGCGACCACGCCCGCCGCCTCGCCGAGGGATGCGGGGCCCGCACGCTCCTCTACAAGATCGAATGTCCGGACGAGGAGGCACGGCGGCGGGTGGCGGCGCGCAACGGGCGAGCGGAGCGCAGTCTCTTCATCGCGCCGGAGACGTTCGACGTACTGAAGGAGCGGCTTGAGCCCCTGCAAGCGGATGAGATCTGTCTTACGGTCGGGACGGCCCAGACCTGATCGGGCGAGGGATCGGAGCCGCTCCGTCCCCTGCACCTCGCAGAAACACGCGGGCGGCAGCACGCCCCCTCCCCTTATTCCGGCTTGAGCCCCGAGCGCGCCTCGAGTTCCTGAAGCGTCCGGCGCGCCACGCTGGCGCCGGGCAGGCGGCGCTCGCGCTCGAAGCGTGCGAGCGCCGCGCGGGTGGTCGGACCGGCGATGCCGTCGACGGTGAGCGGGCCGTAGCCGAGCTTGATCAGGGCGCGCTGCGCGTAGGCGACCGCCTTGTCGGGTTTGGCGCCGGGAGCCGGCGCGGCATGGAGCGCCGAGGCCTTGACCGGCTCCGCCGCCTTCGCCTCCCGGACCGGCGCGTGGGCGACCGACGCGGCTTTCCCGGCGGCGTCCTTGCCGGCAACGTCCCTGGCAGGAGCCTCCTTCACCGGCGCCGCCTTGACGGCCACAGCCTTGGCCGGCGCGGCCTTCGCGGTGACCGAGGCGGTCCCGTGATCCTCGCCCCGGATCAGCGCACCGATCCCGTCCGGTTTCGCAGGCCGCGTCGCGACCTCGCCCGAGCCGCGCGGCGCCTCGGCCTTCGCCGTCGCGGTGGGTGCGGCCTCGCCGGTGGGCGCGGGACCCGTCGGCGCTTTGGCCGGCCCATTGGCGAAGAGGGGTGCGGGGTGGCGGCCGGTCTGGAAGCTGAGGGCGTTGGTCGCCACCGCCGCCACCGCCCCGATGGCGAGGAGGCCGCCGACGATGCCGGCGGGATGGCGCAGGATCCGGTCGGCCCGGACCCGCAGGCGGTCGAGGGGACCGGCGGGGCGCGGGGCGGCGCGCGGCGCACGCGGCGGGCGGGGAGCCGGCCGCGGGCGCGGGGCCGGCCGCGCCTCGGCGGTCAGCGCCACCTCGGGATCGTGTCGCCGGGCTGTCGCCTCGACGGGTTTCCGGGCCGGCGCCTCGGACATCGCCTCTCCTTCCGGCGTCGAACGATCCGGGCCGGATCGGTCGGCCTTGGATCGTTCCGTTCGGGATCGGTCCGCCTTGGCGCGGACCAGGGGTGGATGGACCGGGCCTGGGTCGCTCACGTCAGCCCGTCAGCCGCATCGTGGCGGGCCGCTCCTCGACGAAGGTCCGCGCGAGGGACCCGGTGCGGATCGGCACCGGACCGCCCGGCACGGCGCGGGCGCCGCGGCAATCGAGCGGCAGGGCGACCACCACCTTCGTGCCGCAGGACGGGCTGCTCTCGACGATCAGCTCGCCGTGGTGGAGCCCGACGAGGCCGCGCACCACCGAGAGCCCGAGCCCCGTGCCCTCGTGCGGGCGGCCGTAGCCGGTGCCGGCGCCGAGGCCGGCCTGGAAGAACGGGTCGCCGAGGCGCGGCAGGTCGGCCTCGGCGATGCCGATCCCGGTATCGACCACCGCCATCTCGATCCGGTCGAACACCCGGCGCACCGAGAGCACCACGTCGCCGCCGCGGGGCGTGAACTTCACCGCGTTCGACAGGAGGTTGATCAGCATCTGCCGGCAGGCGCGGGCATCTGCCGCGACCTCCGGCAGGTCGGCGGCGATCTCGCGCCGCAGGCGCACGCCGCCCTGGTCGGCGCGGATCTGCATCAGGTCGCAGACGCCGCGGGCGAGGCCGCCGAGATCGAACGGCTCGGGCGCGTAATCGAAGTTGCCGCTCTGGATCCGCGACATGTCGAGCAGCGCGTTGACCACCTCCAGCAGGTGCTGGCCCGAGGAATGGATGATGCCGGCATATTCCCGCCGCCGCTCGGGACCGAGCGCCAGGGTCGATTCGGCCTCCAGCATCTCCGAGAAGCCGATGATGGCGTTGAGCGGCGTGCGCAGCTCGTGGCTCACGGTCGCGAGGAAGCGGCTCTTGACCTCGTCGGCGCGCTCGGCCGCGGCCCGGGCCTGGTCGAGCTCCTCGGCCCGGCGCTTGTGCTCCGACACGTCCCGGGTCACCGCCACCACGGCGGCCTCGCCGGGGAGCGCCGGCATCGCCGCGCCCGGGACGCGGTGGGCCCGCATCTCGGCCCAGATCACCCGGCCGGTCCCGCCCGCCTCGCCGGCGGCGTGCAGGCGGAACTGCACCGTCACCGGCTGGGCCTGGCCGGCGGCGTCGCTGAGCGCGGTCAGGAAGGCCGGCCGGTCGGAGACGTGGACGCGGTTGAACAGGCCGCGGCCCTCGAGCGCGTCCGGCGTCGTCCCGGCGAGCGACCGGGCCGCCGGGCTCGCCTGGAGCACGCTGCCGTTGCGGTCGTGCCAGGTGACGAGGTCGTCGATGGCGTCGAGGAGCAGGGCGTCGCGGACCGTCGCGGCGGTCAGCCGGTCGCTCCAGCGGCCCTCCCGGCGGCAATGCTCCACGGACAGGGCCAGAACGTGGCAGATCGCCGTGATGGCGAAGACCGGCATCGCCAGGGCCGCCGGCCAGGCGAAGAAGGCGAGGCCCGGCGCGGGCTCGATCACCGCGACCGCCACCGCCCCCAGGATCGCGAATGCGGCCGCCACCAGGGCGGCCCGGTACGAGCCGGCGAGCAGGGCCTCGACGGGGATCATCACCAGCCAGATCGCCGCCGCCGAGGTCGGACCGCCGGTGAGGCTCGCCAGGCAGACGACGAGCCCGGTCAGCGACGCCGAGGACAGGCCGTGGGCGAGCGTGAGGTTGCCGGTGCGCGCCAGCAGCAGGGCCGCGATCACCGGGAGCATCAGGCAGGCCGCCGCCGCCGCCTCGACCAGCGTCGGAACGCCGCGCCAGAGCAGGTAGGGCGGCAGCATCGCCATCAGCACCGCGCCGGTGGCGAGCCGCGAGATCAGGAACCGCTCGTGGCGGGCCCGCTCGGCCGGGTCGCCCGCCGCGGAATCATGGACGAGACCCGTCAGACGGGCATCGATCAGGGACGCAAAGGCACTGTTGATACGCACACCGCCACGCCAGCGCGGGAGACCTCGCGGCCCCGGCGCCCCTACACTGCGAACTGTCGAAACCCTCGCAGAGCCGGCTTAAACGAACGTTAGAGTGCGCCGAGACCGGGATTCTTGTCCCCCGGTCGCTCGGTGCGGGCGCGATCTTACCGAGCCGTCACCTCACCCGGTGGTCCCTCAGCCGGTCATGGCCTCGGCCTCGTACCCGGCGCGGCCGAGGGCCTGGGCCACGTCGAGGGCCTGGGCGTCGGTCACGACCGCGACCCGGCCGGCCTCGAGGTCCACGCTCACCTGCGCCGCCGGGTCGAGGCGCTGGACCGCCTTCGTCACCGCCGCGACGCAGCCCTGGCAGGTCATGCCCTCGACCTTCATCAGGAGTTCCATCCGTTCGCCCGACCGGTCCGTCATCGTCACGCGCTCCTTTGCCGCTGCGGCACGCCAGGGCCGCGCAAGCCATCTCGGGTATTGCGGCATTCCGGACAAGGGTGCCGTGAAATCCGTGGGCAGCCCGAGGCGGCGTCTTGCGGGTCCACGGCGCCTCGGCGACAACCGGGAAGGCCGGGATTTGCGGAACCCGTCCTGTCCTCGATGCGTAAGAGGTATCGCGATGGCCCTCATCACCGGCCGGCGCGCCGGCGGGTCGTCGGTGAGCCGGATCGCCCTCAGCCTCTGCTTCCTCGCGGCCGGCGGGCTCTGCCTCGCGGTCGCGTTCCTGTCCGCGCCGCTCCTCGGGGCCGTGGCCGGAGGAGCCCTGGCGGCCGCCCTCCTCGGCGGGGTGGCCACCACGCTCGCCCTGCGCCGCGCCGGACGCCTCGCCCGTCAGGTCGAGAAGATGTCGGGCGAGATCGACCTGCTCTCGCGCCGCCTGGTGACGCTGGAGCAGCGGGAGGCGCCGGCCGCCCCGACGACGGACCTGGAGAGCGGCCTGTCCGAGGTCACGGCCGAGATCGGCCTGCTCGGCGGCATCGTGCGCGAGCTCGCCATGGCGGTGGCGGTGCAGGACGAGGACCTGACCCGCCTGAAGGCCGGGCCGGCCGCCGCGGTCCAGCCTGCCGCTCCGGCCTTCGTTCAGCCGCCGCAGGCCCCTTTCCCGCAGGCCCCTGCCCCGCTCGCGCCGGCTCAGGCGGCGCCGCCCGTCTACGCTGCGGCGCCCGCGCCCCGGCAGGCCGCCCGGTCCGAGACGCAGGCCTACGCCGCTCCCTCCGCCGGATTCGCACCGGCCCCGCCGACCGCCCAACCGGCCGCACCGTCCTGGCTGGCCGAGCTCGCGGCCACGCCGGTCGCACCCGCCCCCATATCCGCCGCCTCGGTGCCCGCCGACCCGATCCTGCCGCGGGAGGCCGCCCCGGCGCCGCGCCGCGCCTTCGTGCCCGAGCCCGCCGCCGAGACCCATTCCGAGGCCGAGATCCTCGCCGCCCTCGCGCAGGGGCTCGAAGTCCACCTGCAGCCGGTCGTCAGCCTGCCGCAGCGCAAGGTGGCGTTCTACGAGGCCCTGGCCCGCCTGCGCGTCGGCGAGACCCTGCTGTCCCCGGCGGAGTTCCTCCGGGTGCTGGAGCGGCACGGCCGCACCACCGAGCTCGACCGGCTGATGCTCGCCCGCGTGACGGCGATCGGCCAGCACCTCGCCTCCCGCGGCAGCGAGACGCCGGTGGCCTACGCCCTGTCGCCGGGCTCGCTGTTCGAGCCGGGCTTCCTGCGGGCGGTCGGCCGCCTGATCGACCTCCACCCGGAACTCGCCGGCCGGATGATCCTGGCGCTGCCGCAGCGCAGCTGGCGCAGCCTCGACGCCGAGCAGGCGAGCGCGCTGCGCTCCTTGCGCGAGCGGATCGGCCTCGCGGTCGACCGGGTGGCCGATCCGCGCCTCGACGCCGCCGCGCTCGCGTCCCTCGGCGCGAGCTACGCCAAGGTCGGCCTCGACACGCTGCTCGGCGAGCACGGCGCGGCGCTCGCCGTGTCCCTCGCCCGGTCCGGGATCCGGCTGGTGGCGGAGGGCGTCGAGCGCGAGACCGACGTGCCCGACCTGATCGACCTCGACCTGCCGCTCGCGCAAGGCGCGGTGTTCTCGCCCCCCCGGGTGGTGCGGCCCGAGGTGCTCTCGCCCCCCGCCCCGGAGCCGGCCCCCGAGCCGCAGCCGCCGGCGGACGACCCGCCGCCGCCGGTGCGGCGCGCCTTCCGGGACACGCTGCGCCGGGCAGTGTGACGGGTGACGAAGCGGTAGCGGCGCCCGTTCCTTCCGCCTAGCATCGAGGCTCTTCGCAGCAGAAAGGCCCCCGATGTCGGACCTCATCGCCCGCCGGATCGCGCAAGGAGCAGGCCGCGAACCCGCCGATCTGGTGATCCGCGGCGCCCGCCTCCTCGACCTCGTCACGGCTGAGCTGGTGGAGACCGACATCGCGGTCTGCGGCGACACGGTGGTGGGGACCTACGGCCGCTACGAGGGCGCCCGGGTGATCGAGGCCGGGGGGCGCATCGCCGTCCCGGGCTTCATCGACACCCATCTCCACGTCGAATCCTCGCTCATCACCCCGCACGAATTCGATCGCTGCGTGCTGCCGCACGGCGTCACCACGGCGATCTGGGACCCGCACGAGCTCGCCAACGTGCTCGGCACCGCCGCCTTCGACTACGCCCTCGCGGCCTCGGCCGAGACGGTGATGGACATCCGGGTCCAGCTCTCCTCCTGCGTGCCGGCGACCGATCTCGAGAGCGCCGGCGCCCGGATCGAGGCCGCGGACCTGGCGCGCTACCGCGACCACCCCCGTTCGCTCGGGCTGGCCGAGTTCATGAACTTCCCCGGCGTGGTCGCGGCCGATCCGGGGTGCCTCGCCAAGCTCGCGGCCTTCGAGGGCCGCCACGTCGACGGCCACGCGCCGCTCCTGTCGGGGCGCGCCCTCAACGCCTACGCGGCCGCCGGCATCCGCACCGACCACGAGGCGACGGGGGCCGGGGAGGCGCTGGAGAAGATCCGCAAGGGCATGACCGTGCTGATCCGCGAGGGCTCGGTCTCGAAGGACCTGCACGCGCTGGCCCCGCTCCTCACCGAGCGCACGGCGCCGTTCCTCGCCTTCTGCACCGACGACCGCAATCCCCTCGACATCGCCGAGGAGGGCCATCTCGATTACCTGATCCGCACGGCGATCGCGCTGGGGGTGCCGCCGCTCGCCGCCTACCGCGCCGCCTCGCTCAGCGCCGCCACAGCCTTCGGGCTCACCGACCGCGGGATGATCGCGCCCGGCAAGCGAGCCGACATCGTGCTCCTCGACGACCTCGCATCCTGCGCCGTCGCGTCGGTCTTCTGCGCCGGCCGCCTCGTCGAGGAGGCCGTGTTCGGCGCCCGGTCCGTGACCCCGCCGCCGGGCCGCGGCAGCGTGCGGGCCGAGCCGGTCTCGGCCGCCGACCTCGCCGTGCCGGTGCCGGTGGGCGAGACCTCGGTGATCGGCGTGGTGCCGGGCCGGATCATCACCGAGCACCGGCGCCTGACGCTGTCGGCGGTGCCGGATCTGGGCCAGGACGTGGCGATGGTGGCCGTCGTCGCCCGCCATGGCACCCGCAGCATCGGCCGCGGCCTCGTCCAGGGTTTCGGGCTCAAGCGCGGTGCCATCGCCTCCTCGGTCGGACACGACAGCCACAACCTCTGCGTCGTCGGCACCGATCCCGAAGCCATGGCGCGGGCGGTCGAACGGCTGATCGCACTGCAGGGCGGCTTCGTCGTCGCCGACGAGACCGGCATCCTGGCGGAATTGGCGCTGCCGATCGCCGGCCTGATGAGCGACCTGCCCTTCGAGGCGGTGCGCGATGCCCTGCCCCCCTTGCGCGAGGCCGCCCGCGGGCTCGGCTGCACCCTGCCCGAGCCGTTCCTCCAGGTCGCCTTCCTGCCGCTGCCGGTGATCCCGCACCTCAAGATCACCGATCGCGGCCTCGTCGACGTCGACCGGATGGTGATCCTGTGATCCGCACGCTCTCATGGTTTGGGATTGTAAACGATTTCAGCCCGGGCGTTGCCTTCGGGGCGAACCGCCTTTAAGCCCGGTGCGACCTCCTGCTGCGATGCAGCGAGGACGAGGCGGGCAGGAGTGGCAGAGATGATCCGCGCGAGCCATCCGGGCGAGGTCGCGATCCTGAACGGGATCGCCGGCATCGCGTCGAGCGTCGACCTGATCCTGTGCGACGTCTGGGGCGTGCTGCATGACGGCGTCCACGCCCACCGGGGCGCGAGCGACGCGCTGACGCGCTTTCGCGCCCTGCCGGGCGAGCGGCCGCGCCGGGTGGTGCTGGTCTCGAACGCGCCGCGGCCGGGCAGCGCCGTGCTGGCGCAGCTCGACTCCTTCGGCGTGCCGCGCACCGCCTACGACACCATCGTCACCTCGGGCGACCTCACCCGCCGGCTGCTCGCCGAGCGGGCGGACGCCCCGATGCACCATCTCGGACCCGACCGCGACCTGCCGATCTTCGAGGGCCTCGACCTCGCCCGCGGCGGGCCGAACGAGGCCGCCCACGTGGTCGTCACCGGCCTCCTCGACGACGAGGTCGAGACGGCGGCGGATTACCGCGCCGTGCTGGAGCCCTGGGCCGCCCGCGGCGTGACCCTGATCTGCGCCAATCCCGACCTCGTGGTCGAGCGCGGCGAGCGGCTGATCCCCTGCGCCGGCGCGATCGCGGCGCTCTACGAGGAGATGGGCGGCGCGGTGGTCTATGCCGGCAAGCCGCACGTCCCGGTCTACGAGGCGGCGCTGGCGACGGCGGAGGCGCTCGACGGCGGCGCTCCCCTCCCCCGCGACCGGGTGCTCGCCATCGGCGACGCGATCCGCACCGACGTCGCCGGCGCGCGGGCCTTCGGCATCGCGTCCCTGCTGGTGGCGCGCGGCATCCATGCCGAGGAGCTGGGCGTCGCGGCGGGCGCCCCGCTCGGCGACATCGCCCATTGGCTCGAGTCCCAGGCCGTGCATCCGGACGGCGTGATCGATCTGCTGCGCTGGTAGCAACGACGAGGACCCGGGATACGGCTCGCCGCATTCCGGGTTCTTCCGTCACTCCAAAGATCAGGAGAACAGGGCGTCGATCGCGTCCTGCGGGGTCGCCGGCCCCTTGAGCTGCGGGCCGTTGAGCAGCAGCGTCTCGGCGCGGGCCTTGCGGCGGGCTTCTTCCGGGTCGTGGTCGGCCTCACCATCGCGCACGTTCACCACGGTAGAGAACTGCGACAGGCGCTTCTCGAGCTGGCCTAAGGCCTCCACCACCTTGGAGATGCGCTGGCCGGTAATGTCCTGGAAGGTGCAGGCCTCGAAGATGTCGCCGATATGCGCCTCGACCTGGCTGCGGTACTCGTCAAGGGTCTTGGCCTTGATGGCCATCATCGCCTCGGCCGATTCCATGATCCGGTTGGTGGCGCTGGCAGTGGCGGCGACGACGCTGCCGAGCTCGTCATGCGCCATCGGAATGCGGTCGCGGGTGAGCTCCTGGGCCCGCAAGGCCGCGATGCCCCGCTTGAGCTTGGTGATGTAGTCGGCGATCTCGCGCAGCTCGTTCACCGCGGCGGCTTGGTTCGCCGGATCGGCCTGGGTCGCGCGGGCCACCGGCGCCTCCTGGCCGCCCAGCAGCCGGTTGAGGGCGGAGCGCGGTCCCGCCGTCATCTGCCTGAGCACGTGGTCGCTCCCCGCGAATGGGTTGTTCTCGGATCGGATGTCCGCGGATCGTCGATCCCGGGACCGGGCATCTCGGGCGCGGGTCTCATGCGCCGGCGATCACGGCGCCGGTGCGGCCGGGTGGTCCGGCGCGGGGGAGCGGCCGGCCTCTCGGCCCTGGCCGCCCGATCCCGCGCCCGGGAGACGCCGCCCGTCACCGCGCCGGCGCGATCACGCGCCGCAGACCGCCTCGATCTTGGTCTTCAGCGTCTGGGCGTTGAACGGCTTCACGATGTAGTTGTTCACGCCGGCCTTCTTCGCCGCGATGACGTTCTCGGTCTTCGACTCGGCGGTGACCATGATGAACGGCGTGGTGCGCAGGGCATCGTCGGCCCGGACGTGGCGCAGCAGCTCGTAACCGGTCATCGGCTCCATGTTCCAGTCGGAGATGACGAGGCCGTACTTCTTGGTCTTCAGCTTCGCCAGGGCGCCGGTGCCGTCCGAGGCGTCGTCGACATCTTCGAAGCCGAGCTGCTTCAGCAGGTTGCGGATGATGCGGACCATCGTCTGGTAGTCGTCCACGACGAGGATCGGCATGCCGAGGTCAAGGGCCATGGCTTACGGCTCCGGTGGCGGGCGCGACGCATCCCCGTGCGCGACGAACCCCGCTTGGATCATCAGGGGAAGCACCGGACGGCGCTTCTGGTCTGAGCTTGTACTTCCACCCCCCTTGAGAAGGGGTTAATCCGGCCGGGCACCCCCGCCGCCCTCCCCCTGCCCCACTCCCGCCGCCCGCTTGCGGCTTGACCCCACGAGCGGATTTCGACAGGGTCCGGCCGCCTTCGAGACAGCCCCCGCTTCCGTCAAGCCAAGGACCGTTGATGCCGCGCGACGAGACTGCCCCGCGCCCCGTCGCGTCGCCCTTTCCCGTCCACCGCGACGGCGAGCCGGTGCCGGGGGGCCTCGGGGGGGGGGTCGCGGCGCTCGGCAATTTCGACGGCATCCACCAGGGTCACCGCGCCCTGATCGCGGCGGTGCGGGAGATGGCGGCGGAGCTCGGCCGGCCGAGCGCCGTCCTCACCTTCGAGCCGCATCCCCGCGCCTTCTTCTCGCCCGACACGGCGATGTTCCGCCTCACCGGCGAGGGCGAGAAGCTCGCAGTGCTGCGGCGGCTCGGCATCGACGGCGCCTTCGTCCGCCGCTTCGACGCCGGACTCGCCGGCACGAGCGCGGCGGATTTCGTCGCCGGGACCCTCAAGGGCGAGCTCGGCCTGTCGGGCGTGGTGATCGGGCACGACTTCCATTTCGGCCGCGGCCGCGAGGGGACGCCGGCGATGCTGGAGGCCCTCTGCGCCGAGAACGGCCTCGCCTGCCGGATCGTGCCGGCGGTGGCCGCCGGCGGCGGCGAGGCACCGGTCTCGTCGAGCGCGATTCGCGCGGCGCTCGAGGCCGGCGACGTCGCGACGGCCAACCACCTCCTCGGCTACCGCTGGTTCGTCGAGGGCGAGGTGCGCCACGGTGACAAGCGCGGCCGCACGCTCGGTTTCCCGACCGCCAACGTCGCGCTCGACGCCTGCGCGCTCGCCCACGGCATCTACGCGGTGCGCGCCCGCCTGAGTGACGGCGGCGTGCGCGACGGCGTGGCGAGCTACGGGCGCCGCCCGACCTTCGACGACGGCGCGCCGCTCCTCGAAACCTACCTGTTCGACTTTTCCGGCGATCTCTACGGCCAGCGCATCGCGGTCGAGTTCGCCGGCTTCATCCGCGGCGAGGCGCGCTTCGACAGCGCCGAAGCCCTTGTCGCCCGCATGCACGAGGACGCGGCCGAGGCGAAGCGGATGCTGAACGCGGACCGCACGCCCTCGATGCTCGGGTGACCTTGGCTCGGGTGATCCGCCTGAGGTGAGGTGCCGGTTATCCGGGCGCTATTCCGGGATGAATTCGCGGATCGGCGCGTCGGTGTCGGCGTCCCGCCCCCGCGGGCGCTTGGCCCGGCGCATCGTGCCGGGATCCTCGTCGGGGATCAGCAGCGGATCGGTCGGCGTCACCGAACCGGTGGCGTCGACATCCGCCGGGATCGGCCGCTGCGGCGCATGCCGATCCAGAGCGACGGCCGGGACGGTCGACAGCGCGGCGAGCGCGAGGACGGAGAGCAGGATCTTCATGACGAAGCTCCGGAACGACTGAGCCTGTCCGTCAACCGTGCGACGGCGCGCCTCGTTCCTCCGGATGATCACGCCCCTGCTGACCGATCTCGGCGTCGCCATCGTCCTGTTCGCCTCGACCAATCTCGACGACATCGTCGTGCTGCTCGGCTTCTTCTCGGATCCGCGCTACCGCCCGGCCCAGATCGTCGTCGGGCAGTGCCTCGGCATCGCCGCCCTGGTGCTGGCGGCGCTCGCCGGCGCGCTCCTGTCCCTGGCGGTGCCGCCGGCCTGGCTCGGCCTCCTCGGCCTCGTCCCGATCGGGCTCGGCTTGCGCCGCCTCCTCGCCCTGCAGGACGACGCGGAGGACGAGCCCGCGCGCGGCGCGTCCTCTCTCGGCAACACGCTCGCGGTCGCCGGGGTCACGATCGCCAATGGCGGCGACAATCTCGGCATCACCACGCCGGTCTTCGCCACCGCGCCGGCCTCCCGGCTGATCCTGTTCGTGGCCGTCTTCGCCGTCATGACCGCGCTCTGGCTCGCCCTTGCCCGCGGGCTCGTGCGGCATCCGGCCTTGAGCGCCCCGATCCGCCGGTTCGGCCGGGTCGCGACGCCGTTCGTGCTGATCGCGCTCGGCGTGATGGTGCTGGTCGAGGCGGGGACTGTGTCGTGGATCACCGTAGCGGCGTCACGGGGATGAGATGCGTGGCATTCGGCTCGGCAGACTCCTGGAAGCCGAGGCGCCGGTAGAACGCGGCCGCTTCCGCCGACGCCGCGCGCAGGCGGACGACCCGGAAGTGACCCTCGGCCTCCCGGAGCAGGGCTCGCACGAGCACGGCACCGATGCCGAGGCGTCGGTGCGTCGCCAGGACGTAGACGTGCCGCAGCCGGCCAATCCCGTCGTCCGCGACGTAAGGATCGCGGTTCAGCCCACCCACGCCGACGAGGCGGGCGCCGTGCCAGGCTCCGAGCAGCCTTTCCCCGGGTCGGTCGAAGCGGTTGGCGCCGGTCGCATGGTCCTCGAACAGGCGGCGCACGAAATCGACGCGCCACATCTCGGCCTCCGCGCGAAGCGGCTCGGCGAAGGGGCCTAGCGTGACGAGGGGGGTAATCCTGAGATCGGCCGAAGCGGCGCCATCGGTGGCGGAATGCGGCATCAGAACTCGATCTCCCGCATTCCACCA
Organism: Methylobacterium sp. 174MFSha1.1; assembly: GCF_900116815.1. Classification (NCBI taxonomy): domain Bacteria; kingdom Pseudomonadati; phylum Pseudomonadota; class Alphaproteobacteria; order Hyphomicrobiales; family Methylobacteriaceae; genus Methylobacterium; species Methylobacterium sp. 174MFSha1.1. Next base: position 56,594 of record NZ_FPCB01000023.1, read on the forward strand.
TCGCGCGGGGGCAGATCGTCCGCATCCAGCGGCGCGGACATGAGTAACCGACCGAACGACAGAGGCCGTGCCAAGCGCTGCCATACCTCGTCGCCCGGCTGAACGCCCTCGGGGCGGCCGTCCCGGGTGGTGGCCGAGGGCTCGCCCCGGCGGGCATGATCGATAAGGGTTGAGAGTGTTGCGATCGCCTCTCGTAACTGACTTTCGTACATCATGCGCTCGCGATCCTCATGGCGATCATGATGATCGTACTTACGGAAGTAAAGGTCTGGATCGGAGCGCGAGGGCTCACATCGAACGGCGCGGTAAACGCTCGGGCACCGACCGGTACCGGACCGTCATGTCCGTCGATTCGACTGGGTGGAGCGCCGTTCGTACCGTTGGGATCGACGTGATAGTGTTGGCCAAGACCGGGACGCTGTCGCCGTTCGCAGACCGCGTGCGCCGCGATGATGCCCGATAGGCCGTCCGTTCTCGCTCGCAGCCCGGGAGATCGGCAGGCGTTGACACCTGTTAACGGGCGCACGATATCAGGGGCCTGTGATGGTGAGACCGCGCCACCCCAACAAGGAGGTCGAGGCGGCCGTGGCCTACGCCGAGTCGAAAGGCTGGAGATTCCGGAGTCAGGGACATTGGGGGCGCATGTATTGCGCACAGTCGGATCGCGACGGATGCCAGTTCGGCGTGAATGGAACCCCGAGGGACGGGGATGCCCATGCCCGGCAGATCAGGCGCGCCGTCGACCGGTGCCCCCATATCGAGGAAAGGGCGGACGATGAAGATCTATGAGTTCAGCATCATCGCGTCCGGTCCCGATCCGCACGCCGACGATTTCGAGACGCGGTTCTACGATTCCGGTTGCGACGATGCGCTGGTGGCCTTCCAGAAGGGGCACATCATCCTCGACTTCGCCCGGGAAGCAGCTTCGATCGAGGAGGCGCTCTCGACGGCGGTCGAGGCCGTGCAGCGCGCCGGAGCGCGCGTGGACCGGGTCGAGCCCGATCCCCTCGTCACCCTCTCGGAGATCGCCGCGCGCGCAGGGTTGTCGCGCGCCGCGGTGACCCACTATGCCAAGGGGGAGCGCGGCTCGGGCTTTCCGGCTCCGGTCGCGTGCGTCACCACCAAGTCCCCGCTCTGGGAATGGTCCCAGGTCGCCGAGTGGCTCGCCGCACGCGGCGTCCTGTCCGGTGACGTGTCGCAGCAGGCGGCATCCATCAGCAGGATGAATGCGGCGCTGACGGCCCGGCAGGCGGTAGGTCGGGCCGAGTCGCGCGACCGTGAGCGGCATCCGGCCTGACCCGGTACGGCATCGGCGAGGCGTCGCACGCGTGTCCGCCCGCAGATGCTCCGGAGCGGCGCGAAGCCCTCCCCGCAACACCCCGCTTCCCCCGCCCGCCCGCCGCTGCTAGAAGCGCCGGATGATCGAATCGCACCCGCGCCGCGTCGCCATCCGGCGAATTACGAGCCCGGCTTCCGCCTGAGGGCCGCTCGCGGCCGCGCGGAAGGCCGGGTTGCTGCCGTTTCGCCGCTGCGATTCCCTCAAGAGGGCTGCGCCTTTCGCGCCCCAGACGAGCCTTGATGTCCATGACCGAGCACAAGCCCGAGCCTAAGCCCGCCGCCGGGCGTGACTATTCCGAGACCCTGTTCCTGCCGGTCACCGAGTTCCCGATGCGGGCCGGCCTGCCGCAGCGCGAGCCGGAGATCCTGGCGCGCTGGGCGAAGACCGATCTCTACGCCCGCATCCGCGAGGCCGCCGCCGGCCGGCCGAAATTCGTGCTGCATGATGGCCCGCCCTACGCCAACGGCCACATCCACATCGGCACGGCGCTCAACAAGATCCTGAAGGACATCGTCGTCCGCACGCAAGGAGCGCTCGGGCACGACGCCAACTACGTCCCGGGCTGGGATTGCCACGGCCTGCCGATCGAGTGGAAGATCGAGGAGCAGTACCGCGCCGCCGGCCGCAACAAGGACGAGGTGCCGGTGGTCGAGTTCCGGCGCGAGTGCCGGACCTTCGCCGAGCACTGGCTCTCGGTGCAGCGGGAGGAGTTCAAGCGCCTCGGCGTCACCGGCGACTGGGATCATCCCTACCTGACCATGGCCTACCCGGCCGAGGCGGCGATCGCCCGCGAGCTGATGACCTTCGCCACCACCGGCCAGCTCTATCGCGGCTCGAAGCCGGTGATGTGGTCGGTGGTCGAGAAGACCGCGCTCGCCGAGGCCGAGGTCGAGTACGAGGACCACGTCAGCGACACCATCTGGGCCGCCTTCCCGGTCGTCGCCTCGAAGACGGCACCGGACTTGCAGGACGCCCGCGTGGTCATCTGGACCACCACCCCATGGACGATCCCGGCCAACCGGGCCGTCGCCTATTCCAAAAAAGTATCCTACGGACTGTATCGTGTCGTTGCTGCGCCTCAAGAGAACTGGTCTCAACCTGGTGTTCGTTACGTTGTTGCTGACAAACTGGCGGGCGACGTCTTCAAGGCAGCGCGGGTCGAGTCCTTCGAGCGACTGAGCGACGTCTCGGCCGACGACCTCGCCGGCCTGACCCTGGCGCATCCGCTCGCCGCCTGGAACGACGGCTACGGCCACGCCGTGCCGATGCTGGAGGGCGAGCACGTCACCGACGAGGCCGGCACCGGCTTCGTCCACACCGCACCCAGCCACGGCCGCGAGGATTTCGAGGTCTGGATGGCGAACGGCCGCGGCTTACGCGAGCGCGGCATCGAGACGGCGATCCCCTACACGGTCGATGCCGACGGCGTGCTGACCGAGGCGGCGCCCGGCCTCACCGGCAAGCGCGTCCTCGACGAGAAGGGCCAGAAGGGTGACGCCAACAAGGCGGTGATCGCCGCGCTGACCGCCGCCGGGACGCTGGTCGGCCGCGGCACGCTCAAGCACAGCTACCCGCATTCCTGGCGCTCGAAGAAGCCGGTCATCTTCCGCAATACTCCGCAATGGTTCATCGCCCTCGACAAGCCGGTGGCGACGCTCCACGACGCGACGCTGCGCGACGTGGCCCTGCGCGAGATCGCCGTTACCCAGTGGGTGCCGCCGCAGGGGCAGAACCGCATCACCGGCATGATCGCCAACCGCCCGGACTGGGTGGTGTCGCGCCAGCGCGCCTGGGGCGTGCCGATCACGGTGTTCGTGCATCGCGAGACCGGCGAGATCCTGCGCGACGACAAGGTCAATGAGCGCATCCACGCCGCCTTCGCGGCGGAGGGGGCGGATGCCTGGTTCACCGATGCCGACGGCGCCCGCTTCCTCACGCCGGACTACGACCCGGCCGCCTACGAGAAGGTGACCGACGTCCTCGACGTCTGGTTCGATTCGGGCTCGACCCACGCCTTCACGCTCGACGACCCCGAGGCCTTCCCGGGCCTCGCCGGCATCCGCCGCCGCCGCGACGGCGGTGAGGATACGGTGATGTATCTCGAGGGCTCGGACCAGCACCGCGGCTGGTTCCACTCCTCGCTGCTCGAATCCTGCGGCACCCGCGACCGCGCGCCCTACGACGTGGTGCTGACCCACGGCTTCGTCCTCGACCCCAAGGGGGAGAAGATGTCGAAGTCGAAGGGCAACACCGTCGCGCCGCAGGACGTGATCAAGAGCTCGGGCGCCGACATCCTGCGCCTGTGGGTGGCGGCCTCGGACTACACCGACGACCTGCGCATCGGCCCGGAGATCATCAAGACCTTCTCCGAGACCTACCGCAAGCTGCGCAACTCGCTGCGCTGGATGCTGGGCACGCTGGCCCATCACCGGCCGGAGGACCGCGTCGCCCCCGAGGCGATGCCGGAGCTGGAGCGCTTCATCCTGCACCGCCTCGCCGAACTCGACGGCGAGATCCGCGACGCCTTCCGCACCTTCGACACCAAGCGGGTGGTGGCGCTGCTGAACGGCTTCATGACCGGCGACCTGTCGTCGTTCTACTTCGACGTGCGCAAGGACGCGCTCTACTGCGATCCGATCTCGTCGGAGACCCGGCGGGCCGCGCTCACCGTCGTCGACGAGGTCTTCCGGCGCGTCACGGTCTGGCTCGCCCCGGTCCTCGCCTTCACGGCGGAAGAGGCCTGGCTCGCGCGCACCCCGTCCGAGACGGCTTCGGTCCACACCGAGACCCTGCCGGAGACCCCGGCCGCGTGGCGCGACGAGGCCCTGGCCAGGCGCTGGGCCAAGATCCGCCGGGTGCGCCGGGTGGTGACGGGGGCGCTCGAGATCGAGCGCGCCGCAAAGCGCATCGGCGCGAGCCTCGAGGCGGCCCCGACAGTCTTCGTCGCCGATTCCGATCTGCTGGCGAGCCTCGACGGCATCGATTTCGCGGAAGTCTGCATCACGTCGGATATCGCGGTCGAGGCCGGCGAGGGTCCGGCGGACGCCTTCCGACTCGACGAGGTCAAGGGCGTCGCGGTGGTGCCGGCCCTGGCGCAAGGCCGCAAATGCGCCCGCTCGTGGAAGGTTCTGGGAAGTGTCGGCAGCGATCCGGACTATCCGGACGTGACGCCCCGCGACGCGCAGGCCCTGCGCGAGTGGGACGCGCTCCACGCCAAGGCCGCCGAGTAGGGCGGGGATGCGTCCCCTCCCCTTCGGTCTCCTGGTCGCGCTCGTCACCCTGGTCCTCGACCAGGGGACGAAGCTCGGCCTGCTGTTCCTCGCCGACCTGCCCCTGCGCGAGCCGGTGGTGCTCGCGCCCTTCGCGCAGCTGATCGTGGTGTGGAACCGCGGCGTCTCCTACGGGCTGTTCCAGCAGGATTCGGCGCTCGGGCGCTGGCTGCTCGTGGGGGTGTCGCTGGCGGCGACGGTCGCGCTCTCGGTGTGGATGGCCCGGGCCGGCAGCCGCTGGCTCGCCGGCTCGCTCGGCCTCATCGTCGGCGGGGCGGTCGGCAACGCCATCGACCGCGCCGCCTACGGCGCGGTGTTCGACTTCGTCCACCTCCATGCCGGCGGCTGGTCCTGGTACGTGTTCAACGTCGCGGATGCCGGCATCGTCTTCGGCGTGGTCGGGCTCCTCTACGACGGGCTGGTGCTGGAGCGCCGCCGGGCCCCGGCAACCGGCGGACAGACCTGAAGACTCGTGTGTGTCGCGGGCGCCACGCCGGCTCCGGGCGTTGCGCCCGCTGACGGCCACGCCATACCTTCGCCCGAAACCGCCCCCACCCAAGCTCGCAAGCAGGGGAGCGGGACAGGCAAGGGGGCCAGCATGCTCGACAAGCGCACGATATTCGCCGCGGTGACGGTCGCGGGCCTCGCGGTCTCGTCTGGCGCGCACGCCCAGGAGGGCGTCGCGATGAAGAACGCCCTGTCGTCGATCGGCCTGATCGAGCCCCAGCGGCCGACCATCACCTATCGCGAGCGCGCGCCGCTGGTGCTGCCGCCGCACATGGACAAGGCCGCCCTGCCGCCGCCGGTCGACCGCCGCGCCGTGCGCGAGGCCAACCCGCAATGGCCGACCGATCCCGAGGCCGTCGCCCGCGACCGCCGCGCCGCCGAGGACCGCAAGCCGATCACCCGCGGCTATAGCGGCCGGATGAGCGACAATAACGCGACGATCTCGGTCCAGGAGATGCGGGCCGGCCGGCGCGAGGGCGCCAACATGACGACGGAGCCGACCTACAAGCCGGGCGACAACGTCAAGGAGTCGTTCTGGCTCAACCCGATGCAGCTGCTGGCCGGCAAGAAGGCGGACGAGGATCCGAACCTTCCCGACGTCGAGCCGTCCCGCGACGCGCTGACCGAGCCGCCGACCGGTTACCGCAAGCCGCCGAACGGCAAGATCGCCCGCACCGAGAAGGGCCCGAACGCGATGATCAGCGACCGCGAGCAGGCCGATCCCGGCGCCTATCTGCGCTCGCGCCAGTAACGTTTCCGAGACCGTCTTCGAGTTCCAGCCCCGGGCCGCACCAGCGACCCGGGGTTTTCGTTGGTCGAGACCCGCTCGCCGTGCAGAGCTCCGAGCCGGATTGCCCCAAGGGCCGCTCCGGCGGCACGAAGGTCAAGCTTCCGATGAATGTCCGTTCACGCTTCAACTAAGCCATAACGGGTCGGATCTGCGTCGAGTGCATTTCTCCGCAGTTCTCGGGTCCCCCCTGCCACAAAATGCTCTAGAACAGGGTCTCTAACGGCCAGCGACCCCGGTGGCCGGCCCGCCGGCCGGCTCGGACGCCCCGCTGGCCCGTGACTCGCATGAGCCGCAAGCCTCTCTTAAGTGAGCCGGTTCACGATCCAACACGGGTGGCCCGTCCGGCCGCCCGGCTAAGGTAGATCAGGATGCCCCCATACAGGATGCGCCCCGCCCCCGGCCTCGTCTGCCCCGTCAGCGCCACCCTGCGCACCGACGCGGCGCCCTTCGGCCGAGCGGAGGCGGGCGGTCCCGACGTGGCGTCCTTCGTGCTCGACAACGGCCTCGACGTCGTGGTGGTGCCCGACCACCGCGCCCCGGTCGTCACCCACATGGTCTGGTACCGCAACGGCTCGGCGGATGATCCGCTCGGCCAGTCCGGCATCGCCCACTTCCTCGAGCACCTGATGTTCAAGGGCACCGAGACCCACCCGGTCGGCGCCTTCTCGAAGGCGGTGTCGAGCTTAGGGGGACAGGAGAACGCCTTCACATCGTTCGACTACACCGCCTACTTCCAGCGCGTCGCCCGCGAGAACCTGAAGACCATGATGAGCTTCGAGGCGGACCGGATGACCGGCCTGATCCTCGACGACGCCGTGGTGGCGCCCGAGCGCGACGTGGTGCTGGAGGAGCGCCGCATGCGGGTCGAGACCGATCCGGCGGCCCAGCTCTCCGAGGCGATGGCGGCCTCGCTGTTCGTGCACCACCCCTACGGCATTCCGATCATCGGCTGGATGCACGAGATCGAGGAGCTGAACCGCACCCACGCCCTCGACTATTACCGCCGCTTCTACACCCCGGAGAACGCGATCCTGGTGGTCGCCGGCGACGTCACCGCCGACGAGGTCCGGCGGCTGGCCGACGACACCTACGGCGTGGTGGCGCCGCGGGGCGCCCGGCCGCAGCGGGTGCGGCCGCGGGAGCCGGAGCCGCGGGCGGCGCGCCGCCTCAGCGTCGCCGATCCGAAGGTCGAGCAGCCGACGCTGCAGCGGCTCTACCTCACCCCCTCCTGCATCACCGCCCGCGACGGCGAGAGCCACGCCCTGGAGCTGCTGGCCGAGGTTCTGGGCGGCGGGCCGACCTCCTACCTCTACCGCAGCCTGGTGCTGGACCAGGGCGTCGCGGTGAATGCCGGCGCCTGGTACATGGGCTCGGCGATCGACGACACCCGCTTCTCGGTCTACGCCGTGCCGGCGGAGGGCGTGAGCCTGGAGAAGCTCGAGGAGGCCCTCGACCGGGCGCTCGCCCGCGCCCCCTCCGAGGCGCTCTCGGCCACCGCGATCGAGCGGGCGAAGACCCGCCTCGTCGCCGAGACGGTGTACTCCTCCGACAGCCAGTCGTCGCTCGCCCGCATCTTCGGCTCGGCGCTCGCCATCGGCGAGAGCATCGAGGAAGTCCGGCGCTGGCCGGCGGAGATCGAGGCGGTGCAGGCCGCCCACCTCGCGGCCGTCGCCGAGCGCTACCTGGTGCCGGCCCGCTCGGTCACCGGCTACCTGACCAAGGGTCAAGCGGCGGGTCAAGCGGCCGCGGCGGCCGCCTGATCGCGACAGTCCGGATACCGCCCGGCGCCGTCTCGCGTCGCCGGGCGGACTCCTCTCTTCCAAGACATACTCTTCCAAGACACAACAAGAGGTCCTCATGACCCCGGCCGACGCCGTCTCCCGCACTGCCGCCGCCTCGTCCTCCTCCTCCCCGACCCAGGCGCGCCCCGTCCTCTCGGCCCGCGGCATCGAGGCCTGGCACGTCGCGTCGCCGATCGTCCCGCTGATCGCGCTCGCCTTCACCTTCGAGGGCGGCGCCGCGCAGGATCCCGAGGGCAAGGCCGGTACCGCCCAGATGCTGGCCCGCCTCCTCGACGAGGGCGCCGGCCCGCACGATTCCGACGCCTTCCAGGAGCGCCTCGCCGCCCGCGCCATCGAGCTGAGCTTCCATGCCGGGCCGGACGCGATCGGCGGCTCGCTCAAGATGCTGGTGAAGCACGCCGACGAGGCGATCGAGCTCCTGGCGCTCGCGCTGGCCCAGCCGCGCTTCGACCAGCTGGCGATCGAGCGGGTGCGGGCGCAGATGCTGGCCGGCCTGCGCTACCAGCAGAACGATCCCGGCGTCATGGCCTCGCGCCGCTTCTTCGCCGAGGCCTATCCGGGCCATCCCTACGGCCGGCCCTCCTCGGGCACGATCGAGACCGTGTCGTCGATCACCCGCGACGACCTCGTGGCGATGCATCGCCGGCTGCTCGCCCGCGGCCGGGTCAAGGTCGCGGCGGTCGGCGCCATCGACGAGGAGACGCTGGTGCGCGCCCTCGACGCCGCCTTCGGCGCCCTGCCGGAGGGCGGGGAGCTGAATGCGGTGCCGGCGACCGCGATCACGGGCCTGGGGCGGCGCATCGTCGTCGATCTCGACGTGCCGCAATCGGTCCTGCGCTTCGGCACCGACGGCGTGGCGTGGCGCGACCCCGACTTCATCCCGGCCTACGTGCTCAACCACATCCTGGGCGGCGGCGCCTTCACCTCCCGGCTGTTCCAGGAGGTGCGCGAGAAGCGCGGCCTCGCCTACTCGGTCGGCACCTCGCTGGTCAGCCACCGCGCCGCCTCGATGACCTGGGGCTACACCGCGACCAAGAACGAGCGCGTCGCCGAGTGCCTGACGGTGATCGCCGACGAGATCGCGCGGCTCACCAGCGACGGCCCCTCCGACGACGAGCTGCAGAAGGCCAAGGACTACCTCACCGGCTCCTACGCGCTGGGCTTCGACACCTCGACCAAGATCGCCCACCAGCTGGTGCAGATCGCCTTCGAGGGGCTGGGCATCGACTACATCTCCCGCCGCAACGGGCTGATCGGCGCGGTGACGCAGGCCGACATCCGCCGCGCGGCGGCCCGCACCCTCGGGGACGGCAAGCTGCTGGTGGTGGCGGCCGGGCGGCCGACGGCGATGGAATGAGGACAGGGGGCGGTCTGACCGCCCCCTTTGTACCCTCCTCCCCGGCTCGCAGGGCATTGCGACGGGGGATACGTGCCGCCGAGCAAACCGGATCGCCGACGAGGTCATCGCGGCAAATCGAAGAGTACGAACGCCCGTGAGGGCGTACAATCAATCGTAAGCCGCTCCCTTTTCCCGGACGACTGCAGCGTCAGCGGAAGGAGATCCGGGATCCAGCACAAAAAGCCGCGAAGCGTCTGCTTGACTGCAAGGGTGCAGTATACAGAGCCGCCTCGCGGCACGTCTTGCGCTGGATCCCGGATCTCCTTCCGCTATCGCTTCAGTCGTCCGGGAAAGGGGAGAATTTTGACGACGGGCGGTGTTCTCAAGCTGCGACGCCCGAATGGCCGCGCGGTCATCAGCAGACCATCACGAGGACCGCCGCGTCGGCCCGGGAGCGACGCCGCCGCCGTCCCGAGCCGCCAAGATCCGCCAAGATCAATGCACGCTGAGCGCCTGCAGGTCGTGCGCCCACGCATTGGCGAAGGCCGCGTCGCGGCTGTCGGTCAGCAGGATCGGGGCGCCGCTCGCCGAGAGCAGGGCGAACACGTCGAGGCCGGGGGTGAGGTCCGGAGCCTGCGGGAAGAGGCGCTTGACCTCCTCCGAGCGCATGGCGCGGACATAGGCCACGTGGCCCTCGCCGAGGGCGGCGAGCGCGCCGGCGTCGATGGTGGAGTCGAGGTTCAGGGTGGTGTCGGACATGATGCGCCCTCCTCTGAAAGGCAGCAGGACGGTGGATCGAGCGGACCCCGAAGCGGCCCGTCGACCGGTGTGACCCCGATATGGGGATGGTCAGGCGTCGTCGCGCGACCCGATGTCGATCCGTCGCACGATGCGCTCCGGCTCGGGCCGGGCGAGGTCGATCGAGAGCAGGCCGTTCGACAGGTCGGCGCCCAGCACCTCCATGCCGTCGGCGAGCAGGAAGGCGCGCTGGAACTGCCGGGCGGCGATGCCCCGGTGCAGGAAGGTCCGGCTCTTGTCGTCGGCCTGGCGGCCGCGGACGATGAGCTGGCTCTCCTCCAGGGTCACGTCGAGCTGATCGCGGGTGAAGCCGGCCACCGCCAGCGTGATGCGCAGCCGCTCCGGCTCCCGCTCGGTGCGAGGCAGCCGCTCGATGTTGTAGGGCGGATAGCCGTCATTGGCGGCCTTGGCGACGCGGTCGAGCGCCTGCTCGATCTCGTCGAAGCCCAGCAGGAACGGATGCCCGAACGGCGAAGGACGCGTCATGATGTCGGCGAAGCCCTGTTGCGAGAGGCACTTCGGTCAGGTCCGGGCCCGCTCGGCGCAGCGCCCGTCGGGGCCGACCGCAACTCCGCCGGCCCATGCCGAGATATGAGGGGCGCGGGGCAGCGCATCAAGGGGACGGGGCCCCTCGGGCCTCAGCGCTGCATCGCCCCGGTGAGCCGCTGGCTGATGCGCTCGCGCAGTGCGCCCGGCAGTTCCAGGTCGACGAGGCGCCAGGTCCAGCCGCGCAGGCGCAGGCGCAGGCGGAACCGGTTCTCGATCGGCCGGTCGGGCGGGTAGCTCACCACCATGCCGCGAAACCCCCGCGGCTCGGCCGAGCGGAAGAGGGCGAAGAGCTGGCTGAACGTCGAGGCGTGCAGGCCCAGCGCGTTCCTGTCCTTCGGGGCTGCGGGGGACGCGGCCGTGGTGTCGCCGGGCGCGGCCTCGCGGGCGCCGCCGTCGCGGGCGAGGCCGGCGCGCACCGGCCAGCCGTCGTCGAGGAGGTCGATCAGGGTCTCGGGGGTGACGAGGGACTCGACCAGCGGCTCGGCCAGCGCCCCGCTCGCCTCGGTCAGGATGGTACGCTCGCGGGGCGACAGGTCGCGGCGCGCCGCGATGCCGTCGACCGCCGCGGCGAGCGCCTGCTTGGTCAGGGACAGCCGCAGGGTCCGGAAGTTCACCCTTTGCGCCACGGCCGCCGCGTCGTGCGCCTGCACCGCCTGCGACAGGCGGTAGAGCGCGACATAGGGCGAGATCCCGTAGGCGACCCACAGGAGCACGACGACGAGGCCGGCGAGCCAGCAGCGGGTCATGGGACGGTGCCGGCGGGCGGGCGCAGGGGACCGGTCACGCCGGGCGCGCGAGGTGGGCGAAGGCGGCGATCACCTGCTCGTAGACCGGGCGCTTGAACGGGATGACGAGGTCGGCGAGGTTCGCCAGCGGCTCCCAGCGCCAGCCGTCGAACTCCGCCTTGTGGGCGCCGCCGCCCGGCCGCAGGATGTCGATCTCGCGCTCGTCGCCGTCGAAGGCGAAGGCGAACCACTTCTGGGTCTGGCCGCGGTAGCGCCCCTTCCAGGGCTTGCCCGCCGCGAAGGTCGGCAGGTCGTAGGAGTACCAGCCCGGCGCCTCGGCGAGCAGGCGCACCGATGTCGGGGCGACGTTGGTCTCCTCGTAGAGCTCGCGCAGGGCGGCGTCCCGCGGCGCCTCGCCCTCGTCGATGCCGCCCTGCGGCATCTGCCAGGCATGGGCGCCGAGATCGGCCGATTCATGCCGCCGGTGGCCGGCGAAGACCAGCCCGTCGCGGTTGAACAGGGCGATGCCGACGCAGGGCCGGTACGGAAGGCTTGCCAGGGCGGAGCCGGGGCGGTGAAGCGATGCCATGGGGCGACCTTAGAGCAATTTCCCTGCCTGTGGACCGACCATCCGGCGAAAATGCGGGGGGAGCGTGGCCGTGGCGACGATTCAGGGTCCGGAACGCATGGCTCGGCTCGCCGGCACCAGCAGGATGCCCCGGGATTCGAGATCGCGCGCCCAGCGGGCGATGCGGTCGATCGTGAGGGGCTGGCCGGTGGCCGAGCCGAGCACGAAGCCGGACTTGCGCGCCGCCTCCTCCAGGCGGGCGAGCTCACGGTCGATCGCGTCCGGGCGCGGCACCGCGTCGACGACGATCTCGGCCCGGGCCGCCGGCACCTTGGCCTTGCGGGCGAGGTCGCGGGCGAGCGAGCGCGGCGAGGTGCCGTCGTCGAGGAAGCCGAGGCCGCGCCCGCCGACCTCGCGCAGCACCGGCTCCAGGGCGGCGGCTTCGCCGGTGAGGCGCGCACCCATGAAGTTCATCACCCCGACCGCGCCCTGCACCCGGGCGAGCACGAAGGCGAGACGGTCGAGGTTCTCCGCGGGCTTGGCGCCCGCCAGCAGGGTCTGGGGGCCGGGATCGTTGTCGGGATAGTCGAACGGCTCCATCGGCACCTGCACCAGCACCTCGTGCCCGGCCTCGCGGGCGCGGGCGGCGCTGCGGGGGACGTCGGCGCCGTAGGGCGCGAAGGCCAGGCTGACCGCCGGCGGCAGGCGCTGGATCGCGTCCTGGGTCGCGGCCTGGCCGATGCCGAGGCCCGACACCACGAGGGCGATGCGGCCCGCGACCGCCCCGCCCCGCTCCAGGCCCGCGGCCTCGGGACGGGCATAGACGTCGAGAGGCCGGGCGCCGTCCGGGCCGACCTTCGGCAACGGCCCGTAGCGGCCGCGCTCGGCGAGGCGCGGGTCGGGGGCGGGGTTCAGGCGGATCGGACCGCCCGGCACCCGGATCACCACCGAATCCGGCGCGCTCGTGCCGTCCGGCCGGTTCACCGCGACCCCGGAGGCCCGCTCGACCTCGACGGCGCTGCGGCTCGCCGGATCGGCAGGGGCCGGGACCGCCGGCTCCGGCACCGGGGCGACCGGGGCCCGGACCTCGATCGCCGCGACGGCGTAGGGCTCGCCGGCGAGGGGATCGTCGCCGAGGACCAGGAATGCGGCGAGGCCGAGGGCGCCCGCGCCGAGAGCGATCGCCGCGAGCGCCTTCGGCCGCAGGACGGCGCGCCAGTGCTTGACGCGGGCGGTCGCCTCGTCCCTCAGCCCGAGGGGACGGGTCAGGATGGTGTCGGACGCGAGCGGCACAGGCGTGAGGTCCCGCGACCGTGTCGCTGCCAAGAAAGCGGAAGGCCCGCAGCGCCGGTCGTTCGACCGGTATTGCGGGCCTTCGTGGTAAATGCCGGGTTAAAAACGGGGCCTGAGCGGCACCCGCCTCACCGTCAGTTCGGCTTCGGCTCCGTGGTCTTCGCCGTGTTGGCGGCGCCCTTCTGCACGCCGTGCAGGAAGTCGACCGCGGCGATCAGCTGCTTGTCCTTGGCCGGGTCCGGCGGGACGTAGGCCGACGAGCCGCCGCGCTCCTCGGCGTCCTTCTGCTTGAGGTGGCCCTTCAGGCCGGCCTCGCCCTTGGTCTCGTCCTTGCCCTTCAGCTCGTCGGGCACGTCCTGCAGCACCTCCTGGTCCGGCTCGATGCCCTTGGCCTGGATCGATCGGCCGGACGGGGTGTAGTAGCGCGCGGTGGTGAGCCGCAGAGCGCCGTTGCCGCCGAGCGGGATGATTGACTGCACCGAGCCCTTGCCGAAGGAGCGGGTGCCGAGCACCGTCGCCCGCTTGTGGTCCTGGAGCGCGCCGGCGACGATCTCGGAGGCCGAGGCCGAGCCGCCGTTGACCAGCACCACCACCGGCTTGCCCTTGGTCAGGTCGCCGGACTTGGCCGAGAAGCGCTGGGTCTCGTCGGGGTTGCGGCCGCGGGTCGAGACGATCTCGCCGCGGTCGAGGAAGGCGTCGGAGACCATCACCGCCTGGTCGAGCAGGCCGCCCGGGTTGTTGCGCAGGTCGATGATGAAGCCCTTGAGCTTGTCGCCCGGCAGGTCGGTCGAGAGCTTGTCGACGGCGGCCTTCAGGCCGTCATAGGTCTGCTCGTTGAACTGGGTCAGGCGGATGTAGCCGATGTCGCCGCCCTCGGTGCGCGAGCGCACCGGCTTGATCCGGATCAGGTCGCGGTTGAGCGTGACCTCGAGCGGATCCTTGGCCTCCTTGCGGGTGATCTTGAGCTTCACCGGCGAGTTGACCGGCCCGCGCATCTTGTCGACGGCCTGGTTGAGGGTCAGGCCCTGGACCTGGTCGCCGTCGATCTGGGTGATGATGTCGTTGGCGAGCAGGCCGGCGCGGGCGGCGGGCGTGTCGTCGATCGGGGTGACGACCTTGATCAGGCCGTCCTCCATCGTGACCTCGATGCCGAGGCCGCCGAACTCGCCCTTGGTCTGCACCTGCATGTCACGGAAGCTCTTGGCGTCCATGTAGCTCGAATGCGGGTCGAGCGAGGTCAGCATGCCGTTGACGGCCGCCTCGATCAGCTTCCCCTCGTCGGGCTTCTCGACGTAGTCGGTGCGGATCTTCTCGAACACGTCGCCGAACAGGCTGAGCTGGCGATAGGTCTCGGCCGAGGCGGCGACGGCGCTCGTGCTCGAGAGCAGGTGGGTCTGGGTCGCTACCGTGGCCGTCCCGGCGCCCAGGACGGCTCCGAACAGGACGAGGGAAACTTTGCGCATTATCCGCGAACCTTCTCGCTTGACCCTCTGGCCCACCAAGGATCCGGGTCGATGGAGCCACCGTCTTTCTTGAACTCGACGTACAGGACGGGATCGTTCCGCCCACCGGCTCCTGCCGAAGGTGCGGAGCCCGTGTCTCCCATCACGGCGACCGGCTCCCCCGCTAGCACGAACTGACCCACCTCGACGTTGATCTGGTCCATGCCCGCCAGGAGCAGATAGTAGCCGTCGCCCGCGTTGATGATCAAGAGACGACCGTAGGAGCGGAACGCCCCCGCATAGGCCACCCAGCCGTCGGCCGGAGAGGAGACGACGCCGCGCGGGCGCGTCATGAGCGATATGCCGCGGGTCGTCCCCCCGGCGCCGTCGGGGCTGCCGAAGGTCCGCACCACCTCGCCGCTCGCCGGGCGCGGCACCAGGCCGCGCACCTGGGGGAACGGCACCTTGGGGGCGAGGCGCGCCGGATCGCGCAGGGCGGCGGCCGCGAAGCGCTCGCGGGTCTCGCGGCTCTCGGCCTCCGCCGCCTCCTTCGCCGCGCCCGCGGCGCGGCGGGCATTGGCGAGGTCGCCGTCGAGGCGGTCGACCAGGTCCTTGAGCGAGCGGGCCTGGCCGGCGAGGCCCGTCGCGCGGTCGCGCTCGGCGGTGAGACCGCTCTCCGCCTCGCCGAGGCGGGCCTGGCGGGCGGCGATGAGGGCGGTGAGGCGCTGGCGCTCGGCGGCCCAGCCCTTGATGTCGCCGCCCAGGGTCTCCTGGTCGGCGGCGATGAGGCCGCGCAGGCGCACCAGCTCGGCGAGGTCGCCGGCCAGGGTCTCGGCCTCGCCCTGCAGCTCGGGCACCACGGCGCCGAGCAGCATCGAGGTGCGGATCGCCGCGAGCACGTCCTCGGGCCGCACCAGCACTGCTGGCGGCGGCCGCCGTCCCATGCGCTGGAGCGCGGCGAGCACCTCGGCGATGACGCCGCGGCGGCTCTCCAGCGAGCGGCGGAGCGCCGTCTCGCTGCCGGCCATGGTCTGGAGCCGGGCTTCGAGGTCGGAGATGCGCCCCTCCGCTTCCTGCGCCTTGCGGGCGGCGTCGATCAGGGCCTGGTTGAGCCGGGCGCCGTCGCCCTTGATCTCGGCCACCTCGCGCTCGAGCTTGGCCTTCGACTCATTGCTGGCCTGGAGCGCGCTCTCGATCGCCCGCAGGCTCTCGGCGCGCCGGTCCTTCTCGGCCTGCGCCTTCGCCACCGGATCGAGGTCCGGCGCCGTCTGGGCGCGCGCCGGCAAATCCAGGATCGGCACGGCGAGGGCCGCGGCCAGCAGAAGGGCGGGAAGGAGCGCTCGGGTCACGGGGCGCCGCGGTGATAGGGGTGGCCGGAGAGGATCGTCATGGCCCGGTAGAGCTGCTCGAGGGCCAGGACCCGGACGAGGCCGTGCGGCAGGGTGGCGGCCCCGAAGGCGAAGACGAGGTCCGCCCTGGCCCTGACACTAGGATCGAGGCCGTCGGCGCCGCCAATCACGATGGTGAGACCGGGCCGACCGCCGTCGCGCCAAGCACCGAGCTGGTCGGCGAAGCCGAGGCTCGTCACCGCCTTGCCGCCCTCGTCGAGGACCACCAGGGCAGCGCCGGGCGGGACCGCCGCCAGGATCGCGCCGGCTTCCTCGGCGCAGCGGTCCGGCGCGCGCCGGGCCCGGCTTTCCGGGATCTCGGTCGCCTGTACGGCGGAGAAGCCGAGGCTCCGACCGAGCACGTCGGCGCGGCCACGATATTCCTCGGCGAGGTCGCGCTCGGGGCCGCGCTTGAGGCGGCCCACCGCGACGAGGGCGAGCCGCATGGCGGCGTGTCCGTCCCAAGAGCATTTTCCGACGAAGCGGAAACCGATTCGTCGTAGAAAATGCGGAAAAATCAAAGACCTAGAGAGCCCCACGATCGCAACGCGATCGTGGGGTTCTTTAGCGTTGCGGGTTCAGCCGGCGAGGCGGTCGGCCGGACGGTCGGCGCCCCAGATCTTCTCGAGGTTGTAGAAGTGCCGCACCTCGGGCCGGAAGATGTGGATCAGGATGTCGCCCGCATCGATCAGCACCCAGTCGCAGGCCGGCATGCCCTCGACCCGGGGATTGCCGAAGCCGCGGGACTTGAACTCCTGGATCACCTTGTCGGCGATGGAGCCGACATGGCGCTGGGAGCGGCCGGAGGAGATGATCATGGCGTCGGCGATGGAGGTCCTGCCGACGAGGTCGATCTCGACGGTGTCCTCGGCCTTCATGTCCTTGAGGCAGGCGAGGGCAACCGACCTCATGTCCGCGGCCTCGGGCGCGCCGGTCGTGGCATCCTGCGCCTGGGCTTCAGCGGGAAGCTCGGTGTCCTGAGCTTCGTGAGAGATTGCGTCGTTCAGTGCCGGCCCCTGTCGATGATAAGCGCCCGGTGGCGCCACGAGACGAACTTGCCCGCGGCCTACGCGGTGCCGATGCCATTAGACACCGACAGTGGCGAACGAAAGGCGGATTTTCAAGCTGGCGCGGCACAAATCCCGCGCAAACGCCCGCGATCAGCGCGCGGGCCGGGCGGACTGACCGGAACCGGCGGCGCGGAGCGCCGTGGAGGACAGGCTGTTGCGCGGCCCGTGCAGGAAGACCCAGGCCGGCGGCGACCGGCCGGCGAGGGTCGGGGCGTCGGTCTCGTCGAGGCGCGACGCCGCGAGCAGGCGCGCGGCGGGCGAAGCCATCGCCTTCAGGGTGTAGCCCGGCCGGTCGATCACCGCGAAGGGCATCATGGCGGCGATCTCGCGAAACCCCTTCCAGCGGTGGAAGGTGGCCAGGCTGTCGGCGCCCATGATCCAGACGAACCGGACCTCCGGCTGCCGCTCCGTCAGCCAGCGCAGGGTGTCGACGGTGTAGCGGACCCCCAAGCGCCCCTCCCCCAGCCCGGCCTCGAAATCGGTGACGGCGATCTTCGGGTCGGATGCGACGGCCCGGGCGCCCTCGGCGCGGGCCGCCGCCTCGGGCAGGTGCCGACGGTCCTTCAGCGGGTTGCCGGGGCTCACCAGCCACCAGACCCGGTCGAGGGCGAGGCGCCGCAGGGCCAGCCGGCTGACATGCCGGTGGCCGGCATGGGCCGGGTTGAACGAGCCGCCGTAGAGGCCGACCCGCAAACCCGGCGCGAGGGGCGGCAGGCGCACGATCACCGGACGATCCCGCCGCCCTCCTCGTCAGACGATCACGGGCGGATCTGCCCGGTGCCGCGCACCCGGTACTTGAAGGTGGTGAGCTGCTCGACGCCGACCGGCCCGCGGGCATGCATCCGCCCGGTGGCGATGCCGATCTCGGCGCCGAAGCCGAACTCGCCGCCGTCGGCGAACTGGGTCGAGGCGTTGTGGACGACGATCGCCGAATCGACCTCCGCGAGGAAGCGCCCGGCCGCCGCCGCGTCCTCGGTCAGGATCGAGTCGGTGTGGTGCGAGCCGTATCCCTCGATGTGGTCGATGGCGGCCTCCAGCCCGTCGACCACCCGCACCGAGATGATCGCGTCGAGGTACTCGGTGCGCCAATCCTCCTCGGTCGCCGGGGTCACCCGGGGATCGACGGCGCGGGCCGCCGCGTCGCCGCGCACGGCGCAGCCGGCCTCGAGCAGATCGGTCACCATGGGCGCGAGATGGGTGGCCGCGCAGGCGCGGTCGACCAGCAGGGTCTCGGCGGCGCCGCAGATGCCGGTGCGGCGCATCTTGCTGTTCCGCACGACCGAGCGGGCCATGGCGAGGTCGGCCGCCGCGTGGACGAAGACGTGGCAGATTCCCTCCAGATGGGCGAAGACCGGCACCCGCGCTTCGTCCTGCACCCGGGCCACCAGGCCCTTGCCGCCGCGGGGCACGATCACGTCGATGGCGCCGTCGAGGCCGGTGAGCATGGCGCCGACGGCGGCGCGGTCGCGGGTCGGCACGAGTTGGATCGCGTCGGCCGGCAAGCCGCACCGGGTCAGGCCCGCGCTCATCGCCTCGGCGATGGCGGTGGCGCTGCGGAGGCTCTCCGAGCCGGCGCGCAGGATCGCGGCGTTGCCGGCCTTGAGGCAGAGCGCGCCGGCATCCGCCGTGACGTTGGGGCGGCTCTCGAAGATCACCCCGACGACGCCGAGCGGCGTCGCCACCCGCTCGATCGTCAGGCCGTTCGGCCGCTCGAAGGTGGCGAGCGTGCGTCCGACGGGATCGGGCAGGCCGGCGACGCTCTCCAGGCCCTGCGCGATCGCCTCGATCCGGGCGGGGTTCAGCGCCAGGCGGTCGAGGGTGGCGGCGGGAAGACCCTTGGCGCGCGCCTCCGCCATGTCGGCGGCGTTGGCGTCGAGGATCGCCGCTCCCGCCGCGCGCAAAGCGCGCGCCGCTTCGCGCAGGGCTTCGTCCTTGGCCGGGCCTGGGACCAAAGCCATCCGGCGGGCGGCGGCGCGGGCGCGGCCGCCGATCTCGCGCATCAGCGCGTCGACATCCTCGGGACGGGGCTTCAGGCTCAGAACGGACACGGTCGTCATCCTGGCCGCCATCGCGGCGGCGTTCAGCCGCCATGTGTCGGGCGGCGCGTCGGTCGAGCGCTCCTCATGCCATGCGCGGGCGCGCGGCGACAAGCGCCGGACGCAGGCGGTGCGCATGAAGCGGGCGGGCGCGTTCAGTCCGCCAGGCCGACCGTGCCGCTCTTCGGCCCGAGTCCCCTCGGCACCGGCACGTCGGTGGCGCTGTAGCGGGTGTTGATGACGAGGCGCGGGCTGTTCGCCAGGAAGATCTGGTTGGCGACGATCGCCGTATACTCGGATTGATCGGCCACCACCTGGTTGGTCTGCACCGAGAACGTCCCGCGCGGCAGGTAGATCGTGCCGACGAGGCGCCTGGCGCTGTCGCTCAGGATGTCGAACGATCGACCGGCCGGCGCCTTGCGATCCTCGAAGAAGAGCAGGCCTGCCATGTCCCCGTCCCGCGGGGCCGTGAGTTCGACGACGGAATTCGGAAGCAGCAGCAACGGCTGATTGACCCTCACCTTAGCCCGACCGATATCACCAGTAAAATAGATACCGACCCCGTTTCCCTTCATGTAGCCAGTTGTCTTGACCGTCAAGGCCAGTCGGCATATTTCTAGAGATTGTTTCTTTGGATTTAATCCTGATGAAATGGGTATAATTTTGCATTTTTTCTCGATGGCTTGCCGCTGTTCCGCCGGACCGACGATCAGTGGACCGTCCTTCATGACGTAGATACCCGGCCTCATCGTGACCTCGGCACCCCCATCGATCGAGAGACCGCCACAATACGTTCCGGGCGAGAGCGTGTGGGTGCCGCCCGTGAGCGACAGGTCGGTGGCGACGCAGCTTCCGACCGAGGGCGGCGGCAGGCTGGCCAGGGGGTCCTTGAGGGCGGGACAGCCGGTCACCGGAAGCGGCTTGAAATTCTCCCGCCCCCCGTGAAAGCCACCGACCGTACATGTCCTCGTCGCCGTGATCGTGCTCTGCTCGCTGGCCGTGAGCCCTCCGGCATGGGCGGACAGGGCATAGACCACGCAGCTGTCGGCATCGATCCTCGCGAAGTCCTTGAGGTGGATGGCACTGCCTCCTCGCGAGGCCAGCCCCAGGACGCAGAGCTTGGAAGACCCCATCGCCTCGGCGGTGGCCGAGACGGTGATGTCGGTGAGGTGCGGCGTCACCAGACGGCTCATGATCGCGTGCTTGCGCTGCGTCAGCGTCACCTTGACTCCGGTTGGCGTCCGCGCGCCGGAGGTCCAGCCCGCCGGCACGAACGACCCGCCCGAGCGCTCGCGGGCCACCGCCAGGGTCACGACCGAGACCGGCCCGTCGCCGCGCGCCAGCTTCACGGTACTGTCGACGTAGGAGCGCGCCAGCGACTGCATCCGCTGTTCGCTCGCACCGACCACCTGGAGATCGGACATGACCGCGAGGGCCGCGGCATCGGCCGTCTGCTGCAGCGTCGACCGTTGCAGCGCCCAGGAGGCGTAATCGACCGCGACGCCGACGATGCCGAGCAGAACCGGGGCGATCAGGGCGAAGATGACCACCACGCTCGCCGATGGATCCGCCGTAAAACGACCCCAACGCGCGTACCCGCACCGCATCATCGCACCAGCCTGCCCGCTCCGGTATCGCAAGATCATGCGCAGAGCGAGTTAAGGCGACGTTGGGTCACTTGACGCAGTGCATACAAGTAAAATACAGATTATTGCGCACAATACAATCTTGAATTGTAAGGATGATTTGATACCGAACTGCAAATTTATTTTATCAACGGCACGGCGCACCCATGGGAACGCCGCTGGAACGGCCGGCGCCGCCCGGTCGCTCACCATCCGATCGGATGACGATCGGACGCTTCCTTGGAGCCTTGCTTGGATCCTTGTTTTTGCCGCATGTCCTTCGGCGAACAGGCGATCACCTCGTCGGACGATGCTCTAGAGCGGCGCCCGATCACGTTGCAATCGGGCTCCGCTCTAAGTTTTCGATTTTGCCGCATTTCCTTCCCAGCCGATATCCGCCTGGTCGGAAAATCCCTGGAGGGCTCGGCCCCGTGTCGGACGTCAGCTGTCCATCTTGAGGGCGGCGATGAACGCCTCCTGGGGGATCTCGACCTTGCCGAACTGGCGCATGCGCTTCTTGCCCTCCTTCTGCTTGTCGAGGAGCTTGCGCTTGCGGGAGATGTCGCCGCCGTAGCACTTGGCGGTGACGTCCTTCGACAGGGCCCGGATGGTCTCGCGGGCGATGATCTTGCCGCCGATCGCCGCCTGGACCGGGATCTGGAACAGGTGGCGCGGGATCAGGTCCTTCAGCTTCTCGCACATCGCCCGGCCGCGGCTCTCGGCGCGGGTGCGGTGGACCAGCATCGAGAGCGCGTCGACCGGCTCGGCATTGACCAGGATCGACATCTTCACGAGGTCGCCCTCGCGGTAATCCGAGATATGGTAGTCGAACGAGGCGTAGCCCTTCGAAATCGACTTCAGCCGGTCGTAGAAGTCGAACACCACCTCGTTGAGCGGCAGGTCGTAGACGACCATGGCGCGCTTGCCGACGTAGTTGAGGTCGATCTGCGCGCCGCGCCGGTCCTGGCACAGCTTGAGCACGCCGCCGAGATACTCGTCCGGCGTCATGATGGTGGCGCGGATCCAGGGCTCCTCGATCGTGTCGATCTTCATCACGTCGGGCATGTCGGCCGGGTTGTGAAGCTCCTTCTTCTCCCCGTCGGACATGTTGAGGTGATAGACCACGCTCGGTGCGGTCGAGATCAGGTCGAGGTTGAACTCGCGCTCCAGCCGCTCCTGGATGATCTCGAGGTGCAGGAGGCCGAGGAAGCCGCAGCGAAAGCCGAAGCCGAGCGCGGCGGAGGTCTCCATCTCGTAGGAGAACGAGGCGTCGTTGAGGCGCAGCTTGCCCATCGCGCCGCGCAGGTTCTCGAAGTCGGCGGCGTCGACCGGGAACAGGCCGCAGAACACCACCGGCTGCACCGGCTTGAAGCCCGGCATCGCCTCCTTGGTCTTGCGCTTGTCCTCGGTGATGGTGTCGCCGACGCGGGTGTCGGCGACCTCCTTGATCGAGCCGGTGAAGAAGCCGACCTCGCCGGGGCCGAGCTCGGCCATGTCCTGCATCTTGGGCCGGAACACGCCGAGGCGCTCGACGCCGTAGGCCGCGTCCGCCCCCATCATGCGGATCGTCATGCCCTTCTTGAGCACGCCGTCGACGATGCGCACCAGCACCACGACGCCGAGATAGACGTCGTACCAGGAATCGACCAGCAGGGCCTTCAGCGGCGCCGCCCGGTCGCCCTTCGGCGGCGGCAGGCGGGTGACGATCGCCTCCAGCACCGCCTCGATGTTGAGGCCGGTCTTGGCCGAGATCGGCACCGCGTCCTTCGCGTCGATGCCGATCACCTCCTCGATCTGCTCCTTGACCCGGTCGGGCTCGGCCGCCGGCAGGTCGATCTTGTTGAGGACCGGGACGATCTCGTGGTTGGCGTCGAGCGCCTGGTAGACGTTGGCGAGCGTCTGCGCCTCGACGCCCTGGGAGGCGTCGACGACCAGCAGCGAGCCCTCGCAGGCGGCCAGCGAGCGCGAGACCTCGTAGGCGAAGTCGACGTGGCCGGGCGTGTCCATCAGGTTGAGGACGTAGTCGCGCCCGTCCTGCGCCTTGTAGTCCAGGCGCACGGTCTGCGCCTTGATGGTGATGCCGCGCTCCTTCTCGATGTCCATCGAGTCGAGCATCTGCTCGCTCATGTCGCGGGCCGCGACCGCGCCGGTGATCTGGATGAGCCGGTCGGCGAGCGTCGACTTGCCGTGGTCGATATGCGCGACGATCGAGAAGTTGCGGATGTTGTCGATGGGGGACGCGGTCATCGTGTGGCTGTCTCCGGCGCACGGGCGCGGCGATGCGCGGGGCGCACGGCGTAAGGGAAAAGTCGCCCGGAGATAGCAGCGGCACCCCGCCGCGCCAAGACGGCGGCCGGACGCACGCGAATCTCGGCAGGGGCAGCGAGGGCGTGGCTGAATGGCCGCAACCTCCGTCGCGCCACGGGGAGCGGTAAGCATCCAGTTCGTATTTCCTGGACCGTTTCGACATTGTATCCGGACTTGTCAGCCCATGTAGCCAGGATACAACGTCATTTTATCTGATAAAAAGCAGTTTAGAATTATACAAAACAAGCAACCAGGATTTGAAAGCCGGATCGTCCTCGCCTAAGAGGGCGCCGACGGGTCGCGACGGCGCCCGACCGGACTACGTTTGAGCGAGGAGCCCCCCATGGCCGACGGATCCACCTTCGTGCAGGCCTTCACCATCCTGTTCCGCGAGGGGCTGGAGGCGCTGCTGGTGGTGGCGGCGCTCGCGGCGTTCCTGCGCCGGGCCGGGGCGGCGGAGCGCATCCGCCCGGTCTATGCCGGCGCCGGCCTCGCGGTGCTGGCGAGCTTCGGCATGGCCTGGGTGTTCGAGGCCTTCTTCGACGGCAACCACAACGACCTGATCGAGGCCGGCGTGATCCTGCTCGCCGCCGGGCTGATGTTCACGATGAGCGGCTGGCTGTTCCTGCGCCAGGATCCGGCGGCCTGGAAGGCCGAGATCAACCGCATGGCCGAGCGGGCGATGGGCGCCGGCACGCTCCTGTCGCTCGCCGGCATCGCCTTCCTGGCGGTGTTCCGCGAGGGCGCCGAGACGGTCTTGTTCCTGCACGCGCTCGCCCGCACCGCCGGCGGCTTCGACGCCTCGCTCCTGAGCGGGCTCGCGGTCGCGGCCGCCGCCCTCGCGGTGGTGTTCGTGGCGATGCAGTGGCTGGCGCTGCGGCTGCCGCTGCGGCCGGTCTTCCTGCTCACCTCGGCCTTCCTGTTCGTGATGGGCCTGCGGATGGTCGGCGCGGCGATCCAGGAATTCCAGGAGCAGGTGCTCGTGCCGGTGCACAATGACGGCGTGCCGGACCTCGTCACCGAGCTCGGCTTCAACGGCAGCTGGGAGGCCTTGAGCGTGCAGGGCGCGATCGTGCTCTGCGCCCTCGTGTGGCTGGTGATGAAGCGCTCCCGCCCGGCGGCCGGCGCGGCGGCGCGCCCGCCTGTGTCCGCCTGAGGCGTCCCCGGCCGAGGATCGGGGTCCGGGCGGTACCGCCCCGACCCGGCTTGGCGTAAGGGACGGGGAGCGCCGCCCCGCATGGCTGAAGGCGCGGCGGCCCGCGCCGGGAGGCTTCCTTGTCCGACACCCTCACGCTCTACTACTCGCCGGGCGCCTGCTCGCTCGCGCCCCACATCGCCCTGGAGGAGACCGGTGCGCCGTTCGAGGCGGTGAAGGTCGATTTCGCCACCGCCGAGCAGCGCGGCGGGCGCTACCTCGCGATCAACCAGAAGGGCCGGGTGCCGGCGCTCGCCGAGGGCGAGTGGGTGCTGACCGAGAATCCGGCGATCCTGCGCTACATCGCCAGGCAGCACCCCGAGGCGGGGTTGTGGCCCGAGGACCCGCGCGAGGAGGCGCGGTGCGCCGAGTGGCTGGCCTGGATCTCCTCCACCATCCACCCGGCCTACGCCCATATCCGCCGGGCCGAGCGCTACGCCACCGATCCGGCGGCGATCGAGGACGTGAAGGCCAAGGGCCACGAGACCTGCGCCGACCTCTGGACGATGATCGAGGTCGGGCTGTCGCGCGGCGGCTGGGCCCTGGGCGAGCGTTACAGCGTCGCCGATCCCTACCTCCTGGTGTTCTGGCACTGGGGCCGCGGCCAGGTGCTCGGCTACGACATGGCCCGCCAGTTCCCCTACTGGACCGACCACGCCCGCCGCATGGCCGAGCGCCCCGCCGTGCAGCGCGCCTTCGCCCGCGAGGGGCTTCCGCTGCCGGCGTGAGGGCCTGTTTGAGCGGTTGCGTCGATCAATCTGTGAAGTCCGCCTTCAACTCTCGACGTCAGCCCGGGGCTCGACGAAGTCGAGAACCCGGGATCCATAACCGCCGGCGTTGCCGAACGAGGCGGAGCGCATTCCGCATTGTCCTGGACCGTTGGCGGTTATGGATCCCGGGTTCCGCTGCGCGGCCCCGGGATGACGTGGAGGGTGGCAATTCCGCCGGCCAACTCGAAGAGGCTTCAGATCAGCCGCGAAACGCGTCCTCGCCCGCCAGGTATTCCCGCTCGGCCGCCGTCTCGGGGCGGCCGAGCACCGCGTTGCGGTGGGGGAAGCGGCCGAAGCGGCGGATCAGGTCGCGGTGCTCGATCGCGGCTTCCAAGTGCACGGGCAAGCCGAGCGCGGTGAACAGCGCGACGCTGCGCTCCTGCAAGCCCGGATCCTCGGCATGGGTCAGCGGCATGTAGAGGAAGATGCGCAAGGTGGGCTCGATCGCCCGGTCGTGGCCGCGGGCGAGCGCGCGCCCGGCCGCCGCCAGCGCGAGCGCATCGGTCGCGAAGGCCCGGGACGTGCCGCGAAACAGGTTGCGCGGGATCTGGTCGAGGAGCAGCACCAGGGCGAGCGCGCCCTCCGGCGTCTCCTCCCAGGATGCGAGGTCGCCGCGCGCCGCCGCCTCGTGGAGCGGCCCAAAATCCCGGCAGGCGGCGTCGAAGACCGGATCGGCGGTGAACCAGCGGTCGAACCCGGCCTCGCGCCAGAATTCGACCAGTTCGGCGGGCGTCGCCCCTTGCGTCATGGCGGATTCCTTTGGCGCCGAAGCGGCGCCGTTCCGCGCATCGTGCCGGCCAGCCATGTGCGCTTCCGCGCGCATAGCCTATTCCCTGACGCGAATCACGCCGCTACAAGCCGCCCGTCGCACGGCCGCTCCAGCGCCCGGAGCGTTCGAGTTTCTCGCCATCTGCACAAGGGGGAGCCGCCATGCGGGTCTATTACGATCGTGACGCCGACATCAATCTGATCAAGGGCAAGAAGGTCGTCATCGTCGGCTACGGC
This sequence comes from Methylobacterium sp. 174MFSha1.1, assembly GCF_900116815.1. Lineage (NCBI taxonomy): Bacteria > Pseudomonadati > Pseudomonadota > Alphaproteobacteria > Hyphomicrobiales > Methylobacteriaceae > Methylobacterium > Methylobacterium sp. 174MFSha1.1. Next base: position 82,411 of record NZ_FPCB01000023.1, read on the forward strand.
AGCCAGGGCCACGCCCACGCGCTGAACCTGCGCGATTCGGGCGTCAAGGACGTGGTGATCGCGCTCCGCAAGGGCTCGGCCAGCGCCAAGAAGGCCGAGGCCGAGGGCTTCACGGTCAAGGAAGTCGCCGACGCCGCCAAGGACGCGGACGTCGTCATGATGCTGACCCCGGACGAGCTCCAGGGCGAGATCTACCGCGACTCGCTCCAGGCCAACATGAAGCAGGGCGCCGCCCTGCTGTTCGCCCACGGCCTCAACGTCCACTTCAACCTGATCGAGCCGCGCGCCGACCTCGACGTGCTGATGGTCGCCCCGAAGGGCCCCGGCCACACGGTGCGCTCGGAGTACCTGCGCGGCGGCGGCGTGCCGACCCTGATCGCCGTCGCACAGGACGCCTCGGGCAACGCCCACGACCTCGGCCTGTCCTACGCCTCGGCCAATGGCGGCGGCCGCGCCGGCATCATCGAGACCACCTTCAAGGAAGAGTGCGAGACCGACCTGTTCGGCGAGCAGGTCGTGCTCTGCGGCGGCCTCGTCGAGCTGATCAAGGCCGGCTTCGAGACCCTGGTCGAGGGCGGCTACGCCCCCGAGATGGCCTATTTCGAGTGCCTCCACGAGGTGAAGCTGATCGTCGACCTCATCTACGAGGGCGGCATCGCCAACATGAACTACTCGATCTCGAACACCGCCGAGTACGGCGAGTACGTGACCGGCCCGCGCATCATCACGCCCGAGACCAAGGCCGAGATGAAGCGGGTGCTCACCGACATCCAGTCGGGCACCTTCACCCGCAACTGGATGCTCGAGAACAAGGTCAACCAGACCTCGTTCAAGGCCACCCGCGCCCGCAACGCCGCCCACCCGATCGAGGAGGTCGGCGAGCGTCTCCGCGGCATGATGCCGTGGATCAAGGAGAAGGCCCTGGTCGACAAGGCCAAGAACTAAGCGCGATGCACTAAGCGCGACGCGCCGCGGCCGCCCCCGGGGCAGGCCGCGGCCCCTGGTGCGAACGCCGCGCGGCAGCCCCTGCCGCGCGGCGTTTCGCGTTTCGGGAGCTGTGGGGAGGCCGAGTCGACCCGGCCGGTTGGCACAGATCCGAGGCCCGTGCCCACAGACTCGGCGAGCTCGATCGATCGCCCGCGAAGCTCTCGCGGCCCGCCGCTCAGGATACGGCTGCGGCCCCTACTTCGTCGTTAGACAAATTTAACATAGGTCAAATTCCCCGTCGGCTCCGCCGATGCTGCCAGCACCGGCTGCTCGACGACACACCGGGACCAGATATCATCACCGGTCCGGAATGATGATTGTCTATTAACGCAAGCCTTCGCGCCGGTCGCGATCTCCCCAACACCGTCCAGGGGGCCGTCCACCGGCCCGTTCGGTGCGTCGACGACTCGACACATCATCCCGGGGTGCTGCAAGGCGCCGCGGGGACGCCGCCGTTGACGCAGCGCAGCACCGCGCGATCTCGCGGGCATGATTGACCACCCCGTCCTCTTCTGCCTGCACTTCCTCGGAGGCAGCGCCCGCACGTGGCGCCCCCTCGCCGAGCAGCTCGGGCCCACCCTGCGATGCGTCGCCCTCGACCTGCCGGGCTTCGGCGACGAAGCCCACCGGCCGGGCGGCGACGTCGCCGCCATGGCCGACCACGTCGCGGCCCGCATCCGGGCCGAGGCCCCGACCGGGCCCTGGCTGATCGCCGGCAACAGCATGGGGGCGAAGGTCGCCCTGGCGCTGGCGCGACGCGTTGAGGACGGCGACGAAGGCCTGAAGGGCCTCGCCGGTCTCGTGCTGCTGGCCGGCTCGCCGCCCTCGCCCGAGCCGATGGCGGAGGAGCGCCGGCAGGCGATGGTCGCCTGGATCGACGCCGACCCGGAGACGAGGCGGCGGGAGGCCGAGGCCTTCGTCACGGCCAATGCCGGGGCGCCGCTGGACCCCGAGGATCACGCCCGGACGGTCGAGGACGTGCTGCGGGCCAACCCGCAAGCCTGGAAGGCTTGGCTGACCGGCGGCGCCAACGAGGATTGGCGCGGGCGCATCGGCACGCTGTCCACCCCGGCGCTCGTGGTGAGCGGGGCGGAGGACGGCGATCTCGGGCCGGAGGCGCAGGCCGCCCTGACCCTGCCCCACCTCGCCCGCCACCGTCACGCGGTCGCGCTCGGTACCGGCCACCTGCTGCCGCTCGAGCGGCCGGAGGACCTCGCAGCGCTGATCCGCGACTTCCTCGCGGCGCCGCCGCAAACCGCCGAGACCCCGGCGCTGCCGCCGGCCTTCGCGGCGCTGATGGGATCGGACCGGGTCAATTCCCGCCTGCGCGCGACCTTGCGCGAGCGGATGCGCGAGCCGGACGGCCCGTTCTGCCTGAGCCCGGAGGCGCGCGCGACGCTGTCCGCCTGCCTCGACCGGGTGCTGCCGCAGGACGGATCCGGAAAGATCGACCTTGCCCGCCGCATCGACGCGCGGCTCGCCAGTGGCACCGGCGACGGCTGGCGCTACGCCTCCCTGCCGCCGGACCCGCAGGCCTATGAAAGGGCGCTACGCACCCTCGACGCCGCCGCCCGCGCGACGCACGGAAGCGCCTTTCCCGCCCTCGACGGCGCGGACCAGGACGCGCTCCTCGACCGCGCCGCCTCAGGCCGCCTGCCGGCGCTCCCCGACGGCATCGCACCCGAGCTGATGACCTGCTGGTTCGAGGAGTTGCGGGGCGAGGCGGTGCGCACCTGGCTCGCGCACCCGGCCGGCCTCGCGGCGATCGGCTTCACCGGGATCGGGGCAGGTGGCGACGACGCCGAGTCCCTGCCGGGTTACCGCCAGACCGGCCTGAACGCGCGCGAACCCTGGGAAGCCCCGATCCTCGAGAGCACTGGAGACGCCCGATGAACCTCTCGGGGCAGAAGCGTTACGGCACCGACGAGGTCGTCGACGTCGTGGTGGTCGGGACCGGAGCGGGGGGCGCGCCGCTCCTCGCCGAGCTCGCAGCGGCCGGCTTGAAGGTCGTCGCCCTCGAGGCCGGGCCGAACTTCGATCCGGCCGGTTACGGCTTCGACGAGACCTTGGCGGATGAGATCTACTGGACCGAGGAGCGCCTGAGCGGCGGCTCGACCCCGGAGGCGTTCGGGGGCAACAACAGCGGCACCGGCATCGGCGGCTCGACCCTGCACTGGGGCGCCTTCGTGCCCCGGGCCGACCCGCGCGACTTCCGCCTCAACACCGAGACCGGTGAGGGCTGCGACTGGCCGATCGACCATTCCGAGCTGGTACCGTTCTACGACCGCGTCGAGCGATTCATCGGCACGTCGGGCCCGACGCCCTATCCGTGGGACGAAGCCCGCCGCTTCCCGCTGCCGCCGGTCCTGCGCAACGGCCCGGCCGAGCTGATGGCCAAAGCCTGCGACCGGCTCGGCATCACCGCGACCGACGCCCCGGCGGCGGTGGTCTCGCGCGACTTCACGCCCGGGGCGGACGTGCCCGAGCGCAAGGCCTGCATCAATTGCGGCTATTGCCACCAGGGCTGCCGCACCCGCGCCAAGGCCAGCATGGACGTGACCTACCTGCCGCTGGCCGTCGCCAAGGGAGCCGAGATCCGTGCCGAGGCCCGGATGCACGGCGTCGAGCGCGACAAGGCCGGGCGGATCACGGCGGTGCTCTACCGCCGGGGCGGGCGGGACCACCGGCAGCGTTGCGCCCACCTGATCCTGTGCGCCGGCGCCGTCGAGACGCCGCGGCTGCTGCTCCATCTCGACCTCGCCACCGGCAGCGGCCAGGTCGGGCGCAACTACATCGGCCACGTCGCCACGCAGGTCTGGGGCACCTTCGCCGACGAGGTCGGCATGAACCGCGGGTACCCGTCCTCGCTCATCACCGAGGATTACACCCGGCCGAAGGGCGCCGACTTCGCCGGCGGCTACCTGGTGCAGAGCCTCGGCGTCGAGCCGCTCACCTGGGCCAATTCCGTCGCCCGCGGCCGCGGCCTGTGGGGCAAGGCGCTCACCGACTACCTGAAGCAGTACAACCGCGTCGCCGGGATCGGCATCAACGGCGAGACCCTGCCCTGCGACGCGAACGTCCTAACCCTGTCGGACGAGACCGACGCCCTCGGGATGCGCAAGGCGCATATCAGCTTCGGCTACGGCTCGAACGAGGACAAGCTCAACGTCCACGCCACGACGTTGATGCGCCAGATCTGGGAGGCAGCGGGCGCCAGCGACATCTGGGTGCTGGAGCGCGTCGCACACACGCTCGGCACCTGCCGGATGGGGCGGAACCCGGACAGCTCCGTGGTCGATGCCTACGGGCGGAGCCACGAGGTCGAGAACCTGTGGATCTGCGACGGGTCGGTCTTCCCGAGCTCGCTCGCGGCGAATCCGGCCCTGACCATCATGGCGTTGTCCCTGCGCACCGCCGGCGCGTTCCTGAAGGGTACTCGATGAGCGACGATCCCCGCGAGGCCTATCCCCGGCCCCCCTTCCCCGGCGCGCAGCAGCAGCCGCGCCCCGGCCTCACCGGACCGATGGATCCAGCCCCCGACCACGGCGAGGAGAGTTACGTCGGCAAGGGTCTGCTGACCGACAAGGTCGCGATCGTGACAGGCGGCGATTCCGGCATCGGCCGGGCGGTCGCCATCGCCTATGCCCGCGAGGGAGCGGACCTCGCGATCTCCTACCTCGACTCCGAGGAGGAGGACGCGCAAGGAACGAAGGCCTGGGTCGAGAAGGCGGGGCGGCGCTGCCTCCTGATCCCGGGAGACCTGCGCGACGAGGCCCATTGCCGGGCGGTGGTGGAGAGAACCGCGGCCGCGTTCGGACGGATCGACATCCTGGTTAACAACGCCGCCGCGCAGGTGGTGAACGAAGGCCTCGATGACGTCACCGCCCACGACGTCGAGGGGTCGTTCCGCGCCAACGTCTTCGCGATGATCTACCTGGCGCAGGCGGCAGTGCCGCACATGAAGCCCGGCTCGGCGATCGTGAACTCGACGAGCCAGCAGGCCAAGGTCGCGGATGCCAGCATGCTGGTCTACGCCGCCACCAAGGGGGCGATCAGCACCCTCACGGTCGGGCTGTCGAACCTGCTGGCGCCGAAGGGCATCCGGGTCAACTGCGTCGCCCCCGGCCCGGTCTGGACGCCGATCCAGCCGATCGTGAAGTCGCCGGAACAGATCGAGCAGCTGGGATCCGACACGCCGCTCGGCCGCGCCGGCCAGCCGGCGGAGCTGGCCCCGGCCTACGTGCTGCTCGCCTCGCGGGAGGGCAGCTACATGACGGGCGCGCTGGTGCCGGTCACCGGCGGCCAGCCGATGCTCTGACGGAAGGGCAGGATTTCGGCAGGCGGGGTGTCCGCCCGGGTACCCTGCCCTAGCCCCTTCGCCTGCGGACGAAACGATCCCCCTCTCCGACCGGAAGGCCGGGTATGGGGACCAAAACCCCACCGCAGCATCGGAACGGCCGCCCCTCGGCCTCGTTGTTGCGGCAAATCCACGGAGTTGACCGACATGACGGATTCTAAAGGTAAGGCCGGCGAGCCGCGCCAGCACCGCACCCGCAACGCCACCGACTCGAACGCCAAGCGCGTCTCGATCGAGGCCCTGAACGCGCGGCTCGCTGACGGCATCGACCTCGCGCTCAACATCAAGCAGGCGCACTGGAACCTGAAGGGCCCGCAATTCATCGGCATCCACGAGATGCTCGACGGCTTCCGCACCGAGATCGACGATCTCAACGACAAGGTCGCGGAGCGGGCCGTGCAGCTCGGCGCCACGGCACTCGGCACCGCCACGGTGGTCACCGCCTCCTCGAAGCTGGCGCCCTACCCGACCGACATCTACGCCGTCGGAGACCACGTCGCGGCCCTGATCGACCGCTACGCCGCCTACGCCAACGCGGTGCGCGAGAACATCGACCAGACCGACGAGGCCGGCGACCCCGGCACGGCGGACCTGTTCACCGAGGTCTCCCGCGCGGTCGACAAGCAGCTGTGGTTCCTCGAGGCCCACGTACAGGAGCCGACCGGCGCGATGCGCGACGGGGATGGCAAGGGCGCGCGCTGACGACAGGGATTCGGGAGCCGGGGCTCGCGATCGAGCGGGCCCTTGGGTCTGAAGTCAAAGCCGTTTCGCCCACACTGAAGAACGGACGCGTGATCCGCCTCCCCCGCCTCGGGGGAGGCATTTTTGTCCGTGGGAATAAATATCGACGACGGAGGATTATTCGGTTACGCTGGGTCATAAGCGATGAGGCTCCCTGCGTGACCGAGGCAACGCCCAATGCAGCGGAGATTGCTGCGCGCCGTAAGCACGTGGCGAAGCGCCTGAATGAGCACCTCAAGCTGTTGGCGGCTTACATGAACGCCATGGCAATCGCCGTCGCCGGCGCGGCCATTATCGTACCCTTGGTCAGTAGCCCGAATGCGACCTTAGGCCGAACGCACCTCTCTTGGCTCGCGGCCTCCCTCGCCTTACATTGCGTCGGTCACGCTGTGATCCGATGTCTGCGCCGGGAGGAGTGACGATGCCCTGGGACGCCACCGTCACAATGCTCGGCTTCGCCCTGTTCATCTCGGTGACAGGCCTCACGGGCGCCTGGTACGCCGTCTACCGCTTCGAGCGGAAATACGGGAAGGCGGGGCAGATCGGCACCCCGCCCGCCAAGTAACTAAGAGCGCTACATCGCCTCCGGCCCGCGCCCCATCGCGGCGACGCCGGTGCGCGACACCTCGACCAGCCCCACCGACGCCATCAGCTTGACGAAGCGGTCGATCTCGTCGGTCGTGCCGGTGAGCTCGAACACGAACGAGGTCAGGGTCGCGTCGACGGTGCGGGCGCCGAAGGCGGCGGCGAGGCGCATCGCCTCGACCCGGTGCTCGCCCTTGCCGGCCACCTTCACCAGCGCCAGCTCCCGCTCCAGCGAATCGCCCTGCAGCGTCAGGTCGACCACCCGGTGCACCGGCACCAGCCGGTCGAGCTGCGCCTTGATCTGGTCGATCACCGCGTTGGTGCCCGTCGTCACGATGGTGATGCGGGAGATGTGCCGGGCGTGCTCGGTCTCCGAGACGGTCAGGCTCTCGATGTTGTAGCCGCGGCCGGAGAACAGCCCGGCGATGCGCGCGAGCACGCCGGGCTCGTTGTCGACGATGACCGCGAGCGTGTGGCGGTTCACCGGCTCGACGCGGACCGGATCGGGGTAATGGGTGTTCATGGCGTTCATCGTCCTCAAACCCTCGCCCGTCAGACCAGCATCTTGCCTTCGTCGGAGATCACGTCCCCCAGATCCGCCCCGGTCTCGCCGAGGTAGTCCGAGAGCAGCATCTCGTTATGCGCCTTGCCCGACGGGATCATCGGGAAGCAGTTCTCGGTCTTGTCGACGATGCAGTCGAAGACCACCGGGCCGTCATGGTCCAGCATCTCGGCGATGGCGGCGTCGAGGCTGCCGGGATCGGAGCAGCGGATGCCCTTGGCGCCGTAGGCCTCGGCCAGCTTGACGAAGTCGGGCAGGCTCTCGGAATAGCTCTCGGAGTAGCGCGAGCCGTGCAGCAGCTGCTGCCACTGGCGCACCATGCCCATATACTCGTTGTTCAGGATGAAGATCTTGACCGGCAGGCGGTACTGCGCGGCGGTCGACAGCTCCTGGATGTTCATCTGGATCGAGGCCTCGCCGGCGATGTCGATCACCAGGGCGCCGCGGTGCGCCAGCTGGGCGCCGATCGCCGCCGGCAGGCCGTAGCCCATGGTGCCCAAGCCCCCCGAGGTCATCCAGCGGTTCGGCTCGTCGAACTTGTAGTACTGCGCCGCCCACATCTGGTGCTGGCCGACCTCCGTCGTGACGTAGGTCTCGCGGTCCTTGGTCGCCTCATAGAGGCGCTGGACCGCGTATTGCGGCTTGATGGTGGTGCCCGACGGCCAGTAGCCCAGGCATTCGCGCGCCTTCCAGCCGCGGATTTTCGACAGCCACTCGGTCAGGCGGCCCTTGTCGGGCTCCGGCGTCACCGCCCGCCACTCGCGCAGCATGTCGCCGAGCACCGAGGCGCAATCGCCGACGATGCCGATATCGGCCTTGACGGTCTTGTTGATCGAGGAGGCGTCGATGTCGACGTGGATCTTCTTGGAGAACGGCGAGAAGGCGTCGAGCCGGCCGGTGATGCGATCGTCGAAGCGCGCGCCGATGCAGACCATGACGTCGCATTCGTGCATCGCCAGGTTCGCCTCGTAGGTCCCGTGCATGCCGAGCATGCCGAGGAACTGCGGGTCCGAACCCGGGAAGGCGCCGAGGCCCATCAGCGTCGAGGTGACCGGGAAGCCGGTCGCGCGGGCAAGGTCGCGCAGCAGGGCGGAAGCCTCCGGCCCCGCATTGATGACGCCGCCGCCGGTATAGAAGACGGGCCGGCGCGCCCCCGCCATCAGCGCCACCGCGGCGCGGATTTTTTCCGGATCGCCTTGCGTCTGCGGGTTGTAGGTCTTGTGGCTGTTGTCGACCGGGCGGCGGTAGAGCCCGCTGGCGAACTGGATGTCCTTCGGCAGGTCGATGACCACCGGGCCGGGCCGGCCGTGCGAGGCGACGTAGAACGCCTCGTGCAGGATGCGCGGCAGGTCCTCGATCGATTTGACGAGGTAGTTGTGCTTGGTGCAGCTGCGGGTGATGCCGACCGTGTCGCATTCCTGGAACGCGTCGGAGCCGATCAGGTGGGTCGGCACCTGGCCGGTGATGCAGACGAGCGGGATCGAATCGAGCAGCGCGTCGGTCAGCCCCGTGACGATGTTGGTGGCGCCCGGCCCCGAGGTGACTAGCACGCAGCCGACCTTGCCCGACGAGCGGGCATAGCCCTCGGCCGCGTGGACCGCGCCCTGCTCGTGCCGGACCAGGATGTGCTTCACCGTGTCCTGGTGGAAGAGCGCGTCGTAGATCGGCAGCACCGCGCCGCCCGGATAGCCGAACAGGGTGTCGACCCCCTGATCCTGAAACGCCCGGATCACCATCTCGGCGCCCGTCATGACCTCGCCCGCACTCATCGCCGCGCTCCGTTCCTTGGTCTCGTCCGCGCTCTCAGATCCGTTTTACGCAACAAAAAAGGGCCCCGAAGGACCCTTGCATGCGCCACCCTTGGGATGCCGAGCTGTCAAGCCCGCCCCGTCGGTGGCGCCTCCGCTACAATAAGGACCGCACGCATGCTGTGATAAGCCTGCCCTTGAGAGAGTGGCGCGGACCCTACGCCCCCGGCCCGGCAGGGTCAACCGGTTTCGGCGCGCGTGTTAAGCATTCGGGTCAGCGCGGTGTCAGCGTCGGATAGGCCCGCCGCACGGCGCGGGCGATCAGCACGACCAGGACGACCTTCACGGCGTCGCCGGGCAGGAACCAGGCCGAGCCGATCGCCGCCTTCGCGAGATCGACCCGGGCGATTGCGGCGATCCACGGGATGCCGACCGCGTAGGTGAGCACCACCCCGCCGAGGACGAGGATCAGCGCCTCCTTCCAGACCGTGAGGCTCTTGAGGCTGCGCTCGTAGAGGAACCCGATGACGAAGGCGGCAACCGGCCACATCAGCACGAAGCCGCCGCCCGGCCCCATGACGATGCCGAGCCCGCCCCGCCCGCCGGCCATCAGCGGCAGCCCGGCGCAGACGAGGAGCACGAACAACCCCAAGGCCGCGCCGCCGCGCTTCGATCCGGCGACGGCGCCGGCGAGCATCACCCCCATCGACTGGGCGGTGATCGGCACGCCGATCACCGGCAGGGTCACGGGCGGGAACAGGCCGAGGGCAGCGGTGAGGGCGGCGAAGAGCGCGACGACGACGATGTCACGGGTCGACATGGGTATCCTTGAAAGAGGGGAAAATTGGCGGGTGCCGAACATCCCGACGGCTATGCTCTGTCGGTACTGACATCCTCCTGGTCATTCCGGGGCCGCGAAAGCGGAGCCCGGAATCCAGACGCTCAGGTCGTGCAGAAAGTAGCGGAACGCTCTCCGCCTCATCCTGAACGATCCGCGGTTCTGGATTCCGGGCTCCGCTGCGCGGCCCCGGAATGACCCGGAGGGTGTGGAATCTGCCAGCTGGACTTCTCGCGCCGGAACGGGCGAGCGACCGTTCAACCATCTGCCCCGTCCGGGTCATACGACCGCGCGTCGATCGCCGCCGCGATGTCGTCGCTCATCTTGAGCATCCGCACGACGACCGGCACCGTCAGCGCCACGAGGCTGCGCTCAAGGCCGCGCGCCCGCTGCGCCTCGCGCACCTCGGCGGTGATGGCGGCGAGAACCGGGATGAAGCGTAAGGTCAGCGCGATGGCGAGGCCCGCCTTGGCGGGATTGATACCCACGGGCTTGAGCCAGCGAAGGCCGCGTTGCAGCGCCTCGATCAGGTCGGCGCTGCGGGTCGTGAGCGTCACGAGGCCGGCGAGCAGCACCAGGCTCGCCAGGCGGGCGGCCACCAGCAGGCCGGCGAGCCAGCCGTCGAGGGCGAGCTGGACCAGGACCAGCACGGCGAGGATCCAGGCGAGCGACCCCAGCTGCGCCAGCACCAGGGCGCCCGAGATCCCCGCAAGCCGGTAGAGCAGACCCGTGACGCTCAGCGCCGCGAGGGCGAGATCGAGCCGCGGCAGCGCGAACAGGATCGTGCCGGCCACGATCATCGCGACGATCTTCGCCCCCGCCGGGCAGCGGTGGAGGAGGCTCTGCCCCGGAACGTAGGGCGTCACGACATCATCGCGACGTAGGCCGGAAGCGCCACGGAGGGAACGTCGTCGACGACGACCCGGCCGTCCTCGAACACCAGCACCCGGTCGAAATGCTCCAGGAAGGCGAGGTCGTGCGAGATCACGACCGCGCGTTGCGCCAGCCCGTCGACGGCCTCGGCGATCCGGCGCTTGTTGCGCAGGTCGAGCAGGGTGGTCGGCTCGTCGAACACGATGACGTCGGGCGCCATCGCCAGCACGCCCGCGATGGCGAGCAATTGCTTCTGGCCGCCGCTGAGCAGGTGGGCCGGGTGATCGCGAAAATCCTGCAGGTCGTAGCGGCGCAGGGCCTCGTCGGTGCGCCGGGCGATCTCGTCCTTGGGCAGCCCGAGATTCTTCAGCCCGAAGGCGAGGTCCTCGGAGACCACGGGCAGCACGATCTGGTTGTCGGGATTCTGGAACACGAAGCCGACCTTGCGGCGCACCGCCTTGCCGTCGCGGCGCGTGTCGAGCCCGTCGACCCGCACCGTGCCGTGGCTCGGCACCAGGAGGCCGTTGAGCAGGCGCGCGAAGGTGCTCTTGCCGCTGCCGTTGCCGCCCACCACCGCGATCCGCCGTTCCGCCAGATCGAGGCTGAGGTCGCGCAGGACCGTGCGCTCCCCGAAGGCATGGCCGACATGCCGGATCTCGATCATCGACGGGTCCGCTCCTCTCGCCTCGGCGGCGCCTCATAGCACCTCCAGCCGGGGCCGACAGGGCGGTTTGGAAACTTCCCCCGCCTCCCCTATCTCAAGCGCGGGCGGACGGGCCCGCGGGGGTGCACGGGATGACGACCGGGACGGCCTACCTCTTGGTCGATGTCGCCGGAACCGGCTGCGCCCTGCCGCAGCGGGCGGTGCGCGAGATCCTGCCCCTGCCCCGCCTGTGGCGCCCGCCGGGGGCGCCGGGGGCGCTCGCGGGCTTCCTCAACCTCGCCGGCAGCGCCGTGCCGGTCCTCGACCTCGCGGTCCTGTTCGGCCTCGGGCGGCACGTCACGACCCAACAAGTCACGGCGCAGGCGGCGCTCTACCGCCACCTCGTCCTCCTCCACGGCGAGGCCCCGCTCGCCCTGCTCGTCGACCGGGTGGCGGATGTCGTGCGGGTCGAGGCGGGCCAAGTCCGGCCGGTCGACGACGCGGCCACCCTGAACGGCTGCGTCGCCGCCGAGATCCGCCTCGGCGACACGCTGGTGCACGGCCTCGCCATCGACCGGATCCTGCTGGCCGAGGAGCGCGACCGGCTGGCGGCGCGGACCTGGGACGCGCAGGCGCGGCTCGCCGAGTGGGCGGCCTGAGTCGGAGATGCGCAGCGTGCGGGGCGCGGCTCCCCTCGGCGATCCGGCCTTCGCGGCCCTGAAGGCGCGCCTCGTCGCCCGCACCGGACATCATTACTATTCCGACAAGGACGATCTCCTGTGGGAACGGGTCGGCCGGCGCATGCGCGCCCGGGGCGTGCCCGATCCCGCCGGCTACCTGGTGCTCTTGGAGGAGTCGGAGGCCGAGTGGGCGGCGCTCGAATCCGAGATCACCATCGGGGAGACGTTCTTCTTCCGCTACGCCGAGCAGTTCGCGGCCCTGCGCGGCACCATCTTGCCTGAGCGCATCGCCGCGCGGGGCGAGGAGCGGCGCCTGCGGATCTGGAGCGCCGGCTGCTCCACCGGTCCCGAGACCTACTCGGTCGGGATCGTGCTGCACGAACTGCTCGGCGAGCGATTGCCCGACTGGCGGATCGGGCTGACCGGAACCGACATCAACCGCGACGTGCTGGCGGTGGCACGGCGCGCGGTCTACGGCCCCTGGGCCCTGCGCACCCTCGGGGCGGAGGAGCGCGCGCGCTACTTCCGGCCCGGCCCGCGGGAGGGCACCTTCGCGCTGCGCCCCGAATTCCGCGGGCTCGCCCGGTTCGAGCCGCAGAACCTGATGAGCCTGCTCGACGGCACCGCCTCCCTGGCGCTGACCGATTACGACCTCATCCTGTGCCGCAACGTCCTGATCTACTTCCACCCCGACGTGGTCCAGGCCCTGGTGCGGGCGCTGGCACAGCGCCTGCGGCCCGGCGGCTGGCTGCTGCTGGGACATGCCGAGCCGAACCCGGCCTTCGCGGAATTCCTGGAGCCCGTCTCCCTGCCGGGCACCGCCGCCTATCGCCGACCGGAGGACGGCGAGAGGCCGGACTTCGTCCCGGTCATGGTGCCGGCCCAAGCGGGAGCTCACGTGCTGCCGGAATCGACGCCCGACTGGGTGCCGCTCCTGCCCCCGGCCCTGCCGGCCCCGGAAGCGCCGCTTGTCTCCGAGACGTCCGTTGTCTGCGAGGCGCCCCCTCCCCGACCCGTGGCGGCCGGGTTTGCGCCGGCGGCAGCGGCCGAGAGCCCGCTCGCCACCGTCCGGGCGCTCGCCGATGCGGGTGACCTCGAAGCGAGCTGGCGGGCCTGCCGGGCGGCACTGGGGCAGGACCCGACCGACCCGCGCCTGCGCTACTACGAGGGCCTGCTCGCCCGCGCCCGCGCCCGGCCGGACGAGGCGGAGCGCGCCTTTCGCGGCGCGCTGTACCTCGATAAAGGTTTCGTCATGGCGCATTACCACCTCGGGTTGACCCTGATCGCCGCCGGCCGGCCTGAGGCCGGCCGCCGCGCCGTGGCCAACGCCCTGCGGCTCGCAGCAGCCCTGCCGGCCGGCGCGGAGCTGCCGGAGGGCGACGGGCTCACGGCCGCGGACCTCTCCGGCGCCGCCCGGCCGTTCCTCGGTGGCGAGGCCGCCTGATGCCGCAATCCACGACGTCCGCCGCCCAAGCCGGGCCGGTCCTGCGCGGCGAGGCTGCGCTCGGTACCGCCCGGATCGAGGAGATCCTGGAGGCCCGCACCCGCAACCTCGCCGCCCGCGGCACGGCACCGGAGGCGCGGCCGACGCGCGCTCTGCTCGTCTGCCGCGCCGGTCCCGAGACGGTCGGCCTGCCGCTCGAGAGCGTCGCCGAGGTGTTTCCGTTCCGGCCCTGCACGCCGGTGCCGGGGGCGCCCGCCGCGCTCGTCGGCCTCACCGGGCGGGGCGGAACCCTCGTCAGCGTGGTCGATCTCGCGGTGGCGCTCGGCGCCGCGCCGGCGCCCCCGGAGGGGATCGCCGGCCACGTCGTCGCCTTGCGCCGCGACGGGCCGCGGATCGGCCTCAGGGTCGAGCGCGTCCTGTCCGTGGCCGAGGCCGTGGTCGAGAGCGTGGCGGAGACCGGGGGCCTGGGCAGGCGGGCGGTGGCGGGCTATGCCCGCGCCGCGTCGCAGGCGTCCCGTCCGGGACCGGACGAGTCCGGGTCCGGTTTCGCGGTGATCGATCTGCCGTCTCTCCTGGCGCCGCTCCTCGCGGCCGGCCGTCCCGGGCCAGCCTGACCATCGGGCACCATCCGATCGCGCCGCGATCGAATGGTGCCCGAAATCCTTGTATTTGCCGCATTTTCTTCGACGAACCGGTATCCACTTCGTCGGAAAATGCTCCGGCCTCCAGCCAAAGAGAACCCCACGCGTGTCGCTCTCGATCGGGAACCGCATCCTCCTCGGCTTCGCCGCCGTCGTCCTGGTGATCGTGGCGCTCGGCGTCTACGCGGTCGGGCAGATCGGCGAGGTGCGCAACGCCACCGACATCATCGTCACCCGCGACCTGACGGTGATGCACCAGCTGGAGAACATCCGCGAGGCGCAGCGCCGGATGAGCGACCTGCGCGACGAGGCGACCACCCGCTACTACCTGCGCACGCTCGGCCGCGAGCCCTCGGCGAAGGAGGAGCCGACGGTGACCTGGCGGCGCAACGCCGCCGCCGCCGAGACGGCGCTCGCCGGCGCCATCACCACCGCCAACGACTACCGCGCCCAGTCGCTCTCGCCCGACCGCGCCGCCGCCTGGCAGCGCATCGCCGAGTTGCTGGTCGGCGCCGGGGCCGAGCTGCGCACCACCCGCACCGCCACCGAACGCCAGTTCGAGGCGATCGCCGCCAACGACGTGCCGGGCATCCAGGCCGCCGAGACCGCCCTCGACCAGTCGGGCGACAACTTCGTGCGCACCATGGGGGCGGCGCGCGACGCCCTCGACGGCGCCATCGCGGCGGGCCAGCGCCGGGTGGGGGCGATCTACGAGGAGAGCCGGCTCTCGACCATCGCGGCGCTCGTGGTCTGCGTCGTGATGGCGCTCGTCATCACGGTGCTGATCCGCCGCTCGGTGGTGCAGCCCCTCGACGCGGTGATGGCCTTCGTCGGCAAGGTCGGGGCCGGCGACCTCACCGGGCGCATCGCCGACACCCGCCGCGACGAGCTCGGCCGTCTCGGCGGCGTGCTCAACCAGATGGTCGAGGGCCTGCGCCAGCTGGCGAGCCAGAACCGCGCCTCGACCTCGAACCTCAACGCGGCGGCGGCCGAGATCCGCGCTTCGGCCCAGGAGCAGGCCGCGAGCGTCGAGGAGCAGTTCGCCGCCGTGCAGGAAACCGCCGCCACCGTCGACGAGATCACCCATGCCGGCGCTCAGATCGGCAAGCGCGCGCAGGAAGTCATCGCCACGGCCCAGGCCACCGCCCAGACCTCGAGCGCCGGGTTGCGCGCCGTCGACGAGACCGCGCGCGCCATGGACGCGATCCGCGAGCAGAGCGAGGCGGTGGCGGAGAACATCGTGGCGCTCAGCGAGAAGACGCAGGCGATCGGCGAGATCATCGCCACGGTCAACGACGTCTCCGAGCGCACGCATCTGCTCGCCCTCAACGCCGCCATCGAGGCGGCGGCGGCGGGCGAGAGCGGGCGCAGCTTCGCGGTGGTGGCCTCCGAGATGAAGGCGCTCGCCGACCAGGCCAAGGAGGCGACCGCCCAGGTGCGGGCGATCCTCGGCGACATCCAGCGCGGCATCAACGCCTCGGTGATGCTGACGGAGGAGGCGGTCAAGCGCGTGGCGGTCGGCAAGGAGCGCACCGACACCACCCACGCGACGATCGAGGAGATCACCGCCCGGGTGCAGGAGAGCGTGCAGACCTTCCAGCAGATCGTCGCCTCGACCAACCAGCAGCAGCTCGGCATCGAGCAGGTGATGGGCGCGCTCCAGAACATCCGCCAGGCGAGCCAGCAGACCGCCGCCGGCACCCGCCAGGTCGAGGCCGCCGCCGCCAACCTGAGCGAGCTCGCCAGCGCCCTCCTGGCGCTGGCCGAGCGCTACCGGCTCTGACGGACTCGAGAGCGCGCACAAGCCCCGATGGACGACATCCGCCAGCTCCTCCTCGCGGCCTTCGACGCCGAGCATCGCGAGCACCTCGCGGCGATCCGGGCGGCGCTCGCCGAGGCCGAGGCGGGCCGGCCGGCCGACTGGAACGACGTGTTTCGCCGCGCCCACAGCCTGAAAGGGGCGGCCCGCGCCGTCGACCTGCCGGCGGTGGAGGAGGTCGCCCACCGGCTGGAAGCCCTGTTCGACCGGGTGGTGCAGGGCCGCACCGGCCTCGACCGGAGGACCGCCGGCGTGGTCGACCTCGCCCTCGACCGGATCGAGGGGCTGGTCGCGGGCCTCGCCGAGACGCCCGAGCCGGCGGCGCCGGCCGACGCCATCGCGGCCCTAGATGCCTGCCTGTCCGGCGCGCCGATCCCGGACGCCAAACCCGACATCACGCCGGAGATCAGGCCGGAATCCGGACCCGCACCAGCGCCCGAACGGCTCCCCGACCCCGCGCCGCCGGCGCATCAGGACCACGCCGTCGCCTACCTGCGCATCGCCAGCGACCAGGTCGAGAGCCTGTCGAAGGCGGTGCACGACCTCACCGCCGTGCTCCAGGGACAGGAGGCGATCGGGGGCGCGGTGGCGGGCCTCGAATCCGGGGCGCGCGGCCTGCGCCGCAGCGTCGATTCGGTGCAGGGCCGCACCGGCGAGATGGTGGCGCTCGCCCGCCGCCTGCGCGAGGCCGGCGATCCGGCCGGCATCGCCCTGGACGGCTTCGTCGACCGGGTGCGGCGCCTCGACGGCGACCTGCGGGCCGTGATCCGCGGCATCTCGGGCCTCGCCCGAGTGCAGAGCCGCAGCACCGGCGCGATCGACGGCGCCCTGCGGCGCCTGCGCGACGATGCCGACCGGTTGCTGCTGGTCCCGGCCGAGACGGTGTTCGGCGGCTACGGCCGGATGGTGCGGGAGATCGCCCGCGAGGCCGGATTGGCCGTGGAGGTGCGGCTCCACGGCCTCGACCTCCAGGTCGATCGCGGCCTGCTCCAGGCCCTCAAGGATCCGGTGCTGCACGCCCTGCGCAACACGATCAGCCACGGCGCCGAGAGCCCCGAGGTGCGCCGGGAGGCGGGCAAACCCGAAGCCCTGTCGGTCACCCTCTCGGTCGCCTCGAAGGGCTCCCAGCTCGTCGTGACGATCCGCGACGACGGCCGCGGCCCGGACCTCGCCCGCATTCTTGAGACCGGACGGCGCCAAGGCCTGGTGTCGCCGGGATCCGAGCCCGGCCGGGACGAGATCCTCGACCTCGTCTTCGCCCCGGGCTTCTCGACCGCGGCCGCCATCGATCGGATCGCCGGGCGCGGCATGGGCCTGTCGGTGGTGGCGGAGGCCGCGCGGTCCTTGCGCGGCCGGGCCACCTTACGGCCGGCCGAGCCCCATGGCACCGAGGTGACCATCACGGTGCCGCTTTCCGCCGCCCGCCAGCCGGTGCTGCTCGTCGAGGCGGCGTTGCGGCCGGGCGAGGCGCCGCAGACCTTCGGCCTGCCGAGCGGCGCGATCGCCGGGCTCCTGCGCCTCTCCGAGCGCGACCTCGCGTCCGTGGCGGGCGAGCCGGCGGCACGGATCAAGCAGGGGGGACGGGACGTTGTCGTGCCGCTCGTTCCCCTCGCGTCGCTCCTCGGATCCGGTGTTGCCCCCCTTCCCCTCCGCGACGGCCTCGTCCGCGCCGTCCTCCTGCGCTGCGGCCCCGCGTCTTGCGCGGTCGCCGTCGACCGGCTGCTCGATGTGCGCGTCCTCCTCGTCGGCCCGGCCCCGCCCTTCGGCGGCGACCCCGCCCTGATGTCCGGCACCGTCATGCTCGCCGACGAGACCCCGGCCCTGGTGCTCGACCCCGAGGGCCTGTGCGTCCGCGCCCGCACCGGCGGGCTCGTGGCGGCTCCGGTGGCAACGCCCGAGCGCCGGGCGACACGCGTGCCGACCGTGCTGGTGGTCGACGATTCGATCACCACCCGGACGCTGGAGAAGAGCATCCTCGAGGCGCACGGCTACCGGGTCTTCGTCTGCGTCGACGGCCAGGACGCCCTCGACCGCCTGCGCCGGGACGGGGCCGACGTCGACCTCGTGGTCGCCGACGTCGAGATGCCGCGCCTCGACGGGTTCGGCCTGCTCCAGGCGGTGAAGGCCGATCCGGGCTTGACGCGGCTGCCGGTGATCCTGATGACCTCCCGCGGCGATCCCGCCGACATCCGCCGGGGCCTCGATCTCGGGGCCGACGCCTACATCACCAAGCAGAAGTTCGACCAGCGCGAGCTTCTCGACACGATCGGTCAGCTGCTGTGAGCACCCCCGTCCGCGTCATGCTGGTGGAGGATTCGCTGGTGGTGCGCCAGCTCCTCGCCCACATCGTCAGCCGCGATCCGCGGCTCGCCCTCGTCGCGGCGGTCGCCTCCGGCGAGGAGGCCCTGCGGGAGATCCACCGGGTCCAGCCCGACGTGATCTCGATGGATATCCGCCTGCCGGGAATCGACGGGCTGGAGACCACCCGGCGGATCATGGCCGAGCGCCCGACCCCGATCGTGGTCGTGGCCGACGCAGTCGAGGACTCCTCGCTGAAAATCTCGATGAACGCCCTGCGGGCCGGAGCGCTCAGCGTGGTCGAGAAGCCGGTCGGCACCGGCCACCGCGCCTACGAGGCGATCTCGGACCAGATCTGCACCCAGCTGCGCATCATGAGCCAGGTGCCGGTGATCCGGCGCCGGCCGATCGGGGCCGAGCGCCTCGCGCCGGCGCGGGACGAGGCGCGCAGTCAAGCGTTGCAGATCCCGGCGACGCAGGCGCCGAGTGTGCTGGCGGTCGCCGCCTCGACCGGCGGGCCGCCGGCCTTCGCCAAGCTGCTCGGCGCCCTGCCGGCGGATTTTCCGCTCCCCGTGCTCCTCGTCCAGCACATGGGCGCGGCCTTCATGGAGGGCTTCGCCGACTGGCTGAACGGCGTCGTGCCGCTCACCGTCGTCGTCGCCGCCGACGGCGTGCGGCCGCTGCCCGGCCACGTCTACGTCGCCCCCGGCGACCGCCACCTGACGCTCGGCCCCGGCGGGCTCCTGACGCTCGTCGACGAGCCGCCGGTCGGGGGCCAGCGCCCTTCCGCCACGCTGCTGTTCCGCTCGGTCGCCCGCTCGGCCGGCCCGCGGGGCCTCGGCGTGCTCCTCACCGGCATGGGCGAGGACGGCGCCGCCGGCCTCCTCGACATGCACCTCGCGGGAGCCGCCACCATCGCCGAGCACGAGAGCTCGGCGGTCGTCTACGGCATGCCGGCGGCCGCCGTGCGCCTGAAGGCCGCCGGCAGCGTGCTCCCCCTCGACCTGATCGCGCCGCGGATCCTGCGGACAGCGCAGCCGAGCCTCCCGGCGTGACGGCAGCGACCCAGCCCCGCATCCTCCTGGTCGAGGATTCCGAGACCCAGGCGCTGCAGCTGCGCCTGTTCCTCGAGCGCGCCGGCTTCTCGGTCGCGCGGTACGCCACGGCGGAAGCCGCGCTCGAGGCGATGAATCACGGCCTGCCCGACCTCGTCGTGGCCGATTACCACCTGCCGGGGATGAACGGCGACGAGCTGACCCGGCAGATGCGCCTCGCCCTGCGCACCCGGGCGACGCCGGTCCTGATGCTCACCGAGGCGAGCGGGCGCGACTTCGAGCGCCAGGGTCTGGAGAGCGGCGCCGACGCCTACGTGCCGAAATCCGCCGACCGCGACCTGCTGCTCCTGCGCATCCGCGCGCTGCTGCGCGAGCGCGCCGCCGTGCCGGAGGACGAGCCCGGCCGCCCGGCGAGCTTCCGCCGCGCCCGCATCCTCGTCGTCGACGGATCGGCCACCTTCCGGGCCTATCTCGCGGCTCTCCTCGCCCAGGAGGGCCACGAGGTCGTCGCCGCCGACGGGCCCGACCCGGCGATGGCGGCCTTGGAGGCGCCGGGCGAGGGGTTCGACTGCGTCACGGTCGATCTCCTCGGCACCGGCTTCGACGCCATCGCGCTCTGCCGCCGGATCGACGCGTTCCGGGGGGCCGCCACGGGTGCGGGGGCGCCGGGCTTCTACCTCGTCGGCATCGGCTCGGCGGCCTCCTCCAGCAAGGACATGCTCGTCGAGGCGTTCTCGGCCGGGGCCGACGACGTGGTGGCGAAAGGGGCCGACGCCGACCTGCTGGCGATCCGGGTGCGCACCCTGGTGCGCCGCAAGCTCCTGGAGGAGGACGACCGCCGCGTCGCCGACGAGGTGCGCCGCCACGCGCTCGCCGCCGAGCGCGCCAAGGCCGAGGCCACCGCGGCGGAAGCCAAGGCGGCGCTCGCCGGCGCCCTCGCCCAGGCCAACCACGACCTCGAACAGGCCAACCACCGCCTCAAGGACACGCAGGCCAAGCTCGTCCAGGCCGCCAAGATGGCGTCGCTGGGCGAGCTGGTCGCCGGCATCGCCCACGAGATCAACAACCCGCTCGCCTTCATCCTCGCCCATCAGGGCACCGTCGAGCGGCTGGTCGGCGAGGTGGCGGAGGCGGTGCCGGAGGGCACGCCGGCGAGGCGCGCCCTCGACAAGGCCCGCGACCGGGTCGGCTCGATGCGCCTCGGCCTGTCGCGGATCCAGGACCTCGTCGTCAACCTGCGCAAGTTCTCGCGCCTCGACGAGGGCGAGATGCAGACCGTCCACGTGCCGGACGCGATCGAGAACGTGCTGGCGCTGCTCCAGCACAAGCTCGGCACCCGCATCACGGTGCACAAGGAGTTCGCCGGCGCGGCCGAGATGCGCTGCTCGCCGGCCCTGCTCAACCAGGTGGTGATGAACATCCTCGGCAACGCCGCCGACGCGATTCCCGGCGACGGCACGATCACGATCGAGACCGCGATCCGCGACGACCACGACGTGATCCGGATCTGCGACAGCGGCCCGGGCGTGCCGGAGGACTTGCGCGAACGGATCTTCGAGCCGTTCTTCACCACGAAGCCGGTCGGTTCCGGCACCGGGCTCGGCCTCGCCATTGCCTACAGCGTCGTGCAGGCGCATAGCGGACAATTATCCGTGGAATCGGCGCCGGAGGGAGGGGCCTGCTTCGTGATCAGCATTCCGAGGCGGGCCGCATGACCATGGGTGCGACGGACCGATCGATGAACCCGGCCCCGCGCGGCACGATCCTGGCGGTCGACGACGAGCCGGACATCCTGGTCGCCCTCGAGGACCTGTTCGAGGACGAGTACCGGGTGCTCACCACCAGCCGGCCGGCCGAGGCCCTGGCGCTGATCGCCGCCGAGCCCGACATCGACGTGATCCTCTCCGACCAGCGCATGCCGGGCCTCACCGGCGACGCGCTGCTCGCCCAGGCGCGGGAGATCTCGGACGCGCAGGCGATCCTGCTCACCGGCTACGCCGACATCTCGGCGGTGGTCTCGGCGCTCAACCGCGGCGGCATCACCGGCTACATCACCAAGCCCTGGGACCCGGCGCTCCTGCGCAACGCGGTGCGGAGCGCCTACGACCGCCACCGCCTCGCCCGGGAGCTCGCCACCGAGCGCGCCCTCCTGCGCGGCCTCCTCGACCATTCGGGCGACGCGATCGCCTTCAAGGACACCGAGGGGCGCTTCCTGCGCCTCAACGCCCGCATGGCGGAGCGCCTCGGGGCGCCCTCGCCGGACGCCTGCCTCGGCCGCACCGAGGCCGAGATCCTCGGGGCCGAGGCCGGCGAGGCGGAGGCCGCCGACCGGGCGGCGATCGAGTCCGGCGCACCGACCGAGATGGCGGCGGCGAGCGGACCGGAGGCGGCCCCGACCTGGAGCCAGGTCACCCGCGTGCCGATCCGCGATCCGGCCGGGGCGATCGTCCACCTCGCGGTGATCGCGCGCGACATCACCGAGCAGCGCCTGCTCGAGACCCGCCTGCGTCAGGCCGACAAGATGCAGGCGCTCGGCACGCTGGCCGGCGGCGTCGCGCACGACTTCAACAACCTGCTCACCGCGATCCTCGGCAGCCTGGAGCTCGCCCTGCCGAAGGTGGCGGGCGACGCGCGCCTGTCGCGGCTGATGACCAACGCCACCCAGGCGGCGCAGCGCGGCGCGGCGCTCACGAAGCGCCTCCTCACCTTCAGCCACCGCCGCGACCTCCAGGCGCGCACCGTCGACCTCAACGCGGTGATCCGCGGCATGGACGACCTGCTCGGGCGGAGCCTCGGGGGCTTCGTCCAGGTCGAGCGCGACTTGAGCGACGACCTGTGGCCGGCCAGGGTCGATCCCGACCAGCTCGAACTCGCGATTCTCAACCTCTGCATCAACGGCCGCGACGCGATGCCGGAGGGCGGCGTCGTCGCGCTCTCGACCCGCAACGAGACGATCCGGGACAGCACCGACCCGAACCTCAAGGACGGCGACTACGCGGTGATCGCGATCCGCGACACCGGCACCGGCATCCCGCCGGAGATCTTAGGCCGGGTGTTCGAGCCGTTCTTCACCACCAAGGGCGTCGGCCAGGGCACGGGCCTCGGCCTCGCCATGGTGTTCGGCCTCGTCCAGCAATCGGGCGGCACGATCCGCATCGACAGCGCGGTCGGGCACGGCACCACCGTGCTGCTCTACCTGCCGCGCTCGCGCGAGGCGGTCGAGGCGGCCCCCGCCGCGCAGGCCGCCCCGGCCCCGGCGCCGCGCCGGGCCCGGGTCCTGGTGGTCGACGACGATCCCCAGGTGCGCCACGTCACCGCCTCGTTCCTCAACGGCTTCGGCTACGACGAGGCCGAGGTGCCGAGCGGCGAGGCGGCCTTGGAACGGCTCGCGGCGGAGCGGTTCGACATCGTCGTCGCCGACCTGGCGATGCCAGGCATGAGCGGCCTCGACCTCGCCGGAGCGGTGCGGCAGCGTTTTCCGGCCCTGCCCTTCCTGCTCGTCACCGGCCACGCCGAGGCGGCGCACATCCCGGCCGACTTTTCGGTGCTCGAGAAGCCGTTCCTGTCCGCCGATCTCGCGGCGCGGGTGGCGTCCCTGCTCGATCCGATAACCTGATCGGCATCCGCGCGGGTCTCAAACCACCTGCGAAATATAAAACACGGGTCTCCCCTCTCCCGTGTGGGAGAGGGGCCGGGGGTGAGGGTGACACGCTTCAGTCTAGGGCACTGAGCGTGGTGCTAGCAGCTCAACGTTCGGAGATTTGTCCGGAGTCGTGTCACCCTCACCCCTACCCCTCTCCCACACGGGAGAGGGGATCCCGCGTCATATCATTCAAAGATTACTATCTCAGCATTTTCGTGCGATCATGATCCCGTCCCCTCCGCGACCTCCGCACCCAAGTGTATCGCCGACGGCACAGCCAGCCCGGAACCGGCCGGACGCGAAAGTCATTCACGCTTGCGTCAGCAAGATTGGCTAAGTGTTGCCCGCGCGTTGCCGATCGGTCATCCCCGTCGCGCCGCAGCGGCACGCCTGCCGACGAAGAGTGTGACGAACATGCCCCGGACGCTGAGACCGATCAGCCAAGTCGTCGTCCTGGCCGTCGTGGCCGCAGGCGCGGTCGTCGCCTACACAACGGTGCGCCCGAGCCACCGCCAGGAGCCGATCACGGCCTTCGCGGACGTGCCGGCCCGGCCGCAGGCGGCCAAGGGCTTCACCCTCACCGCGTCGCAGCTCGCCACGGTGTCGAGCGAGCCGGTGGTCAAGCGCCGGTTCTTCGAGGAGATCGCCACCGAGGGCAAGATCGGGGTCGACGAGTACCAGGCGACGCCGGTCTTCTCGCCCTATCCCGGCCGCGTCATCGCGATCTTCGCCCGCACCGGCGAGCAGGTGAAGCGCGGCGATCCGCTGTTCTCGGTCCAGGCCAACGAGATGGTCCAGGCCCAGAACGACTATCTCGCCGCCCTGAACGTGCTGAACAAGAGCCGCTCGCAGCTCAACTTCGCACAGGCCGCCGAGAAGCGGCAGCGCGACCTGTTCGAGACCCGCGCCACCACCCTGCGCGACCTCCAGGCCGCCCAGAACGACCTCACCACGGCCACCAACGACAACCGCACCGCCGAGGTCGGGCTGGAGGCGGTGCGCAACCGCCTGCGCATCTTAGGCTTGCGCGACGAGGAGATGGCGGCCCTCTCGCGAGGCTCGGCGATCAACCCCAACACCCCGATCAACGCGCCGCTCAGCGGCACCATCATCCAGCGCAAGATCGGCCCGGGCCAGTATGTCGGCTCGAGCGGCGACCCGTCCTACATCATCGGCGACCTGTCGAAGGTCTGGCTGGTGGCGCAACTGCGCGAGACCGACGCCGCCAAGGTCGAGATGGACGAGAAGATCACCTTCCGCGTGCCGGCCCATCCGGAGCGCGAATTCGTCGGCCGGATCAACTTCATCGGCACCTCCGTCGATCCGACCACCCGGCGCATCACCGTGCGGGCCGAGATCGACAACCGCCAAGGCCTGCTCAAGCCCGAGATGTACGCGAGCGTGCGCATCATCAACGAGCGCGAGAGCGTGTCCCATGCCGTGCCCCGCGCCGCCGTGATCCTGGAGGGCAACAAGGCCAGCGTCTGGGTGCTGCGGGCCGACAACTCGGTCGAGAACCGGCCGATCCGGGCCGGCATCGTCGACGGCTCCACCGTCGAGATCCTCGACGGGTTGAAGGAGGGCGAGCGGGTGATCTCCCGCGGCTCGCTCTTCATCGACCGGATGTCGACCCAGAGCTGACGCCCGCCCCCTCCCGTTCTTCGCTCCTCTTCGCGACCCCGCACCTTCGGATCCTCGGCCATGACCGGCATCGTCGGCCTCGCCCTGCGCCAGCGCGCCCTCGTCGTCCTGGCCTTCGTGGCCCTGATCCTCGGCGGGCTCGCGGCGTTCCAGAGCCTCAACATCGAGGCCTATCCCGACCCGACGCCGCCGATGGTGAACGTCATCACCCAGGCGCCGGGCCTCTCGGGCGAGGAGATCGAGCGCTACATCACGGTGCCGATCGAGGTGATCACCTCGGGGCTGCCCGACCTGAAGCAGGTCCGCACCGTCTCGCTCTACGGCCTGTCCGACGTGAAGCTGCAATTCGGCTTCGCCAACAGCTACCGCGAGGCCGAGCAGCAGGTGCTCAATCGCCTCGCCCAGCTCGACACCCTGCCGAACGGCGCCAAGCCCGCCATCTCGCCGGTGAGCCCGATCGGCGAGATCTTCCGCTACAAGCTCGTCGCGCCGGAGGGCTACAGCGTCCTCGACCTGAAGACCCTGCAGGACTGGGTCCTGCGCAAGCGCTTCCGCGCCGTGCCGGGGGTCATCGACGTCATCGGCTGGGGCGGCAAGACCAAGACCTTCGAGATCGGCGTCGACCTCGACCGGCTGATGGCGCATGGGCTGACCCTGTCCGGCGTGGTCAAGACCCTCAACGACAGCAACCTCAATGTCGGCGGCAACCGCATCACCCTGGGCAGCCAGTCGGCGGTGGTGCGCGGCGTCGGCCTGATCCGCTCGGTCGACGACATCGGCGAGACGGTGCTGACCCAGTCCGGCGGCGCCCCGGTCCTGGTGAAGGATGTCGCCACCATCACCATCGGCCACCAGCCGCGGCTCGGCATCGCCGGCATGAACGAGGACGACGACATCGTCCAGGGCATCGTGCTCATGCGCCGCGGCGAGCGCTCGACCCCGTCGATCGAGGCGGTGAAGGCGGAGGTCGCGCGGATCGAGGCCGCCGGCATCCTGCCGCCGGGGGTACGCATCGAGCGCATCTACGACCGCGCCGACCTCATCGCCGTCACCACCCACACCGTCCTGCACAACATGATGGTCGGCATCCTGCTGATCCTGGTGGTGCAGTGGCTCTTCCTCGGCAACCTGCGGAGCGCGCTCATCGTCGTCGCGACGATTCCCTTCGCGCTGTTCTTCGCCGTCATCATCCTGGTGGCGCGGGGCGAATCGGCGAACCTCCTGTCGGTCGGCGCGCTCGATTTCGGCCTGATCGTCGACGGCACGGTCATCATGGTCGAGGCGATCTTCCGGCGCCTCTCGGGCCACGGGCCGCCGCTGCCTCCCGGCCTCGTCGGCGCTAGGGGAATGCCGAGGAAGCTCGGGCTGATCTCGCTCGCCTCCTCCGACGTCAGCCGCTCGATCGTCTTTGCCGCGGTCATCATCGTCACCGGCTTCCTGCCGCTCTTCACGCTGTCGGGCGTCGAGGGCAACATCTTCGGGCCGATGGCCCAGACCTACGCCTACGCGCTCGCCGGCGGCCTCATCGCCACCTTCACGGTGACGCCGGTGCTGTCGGCCTACCTGCTGCCGGAGCACATCCACGAGGTCGAGACGATCCTGGTCCGGAGCCTCGACCGGGCGTACCGGCCGGTGATCCGGGCGGCGCTGGCCCACCGCACCCTGACGCTGGGCTTTGCCGCCCTCATCGGCCTCGGCGTGGCGGTGGAGGGGCGCAATCTCGGCCTCGAATTCCTGCCGAAGCTCGAGGAGGGCAACCTCTGGATCCGCGCCACCATGCCGGCGACGATCTCGCTCGAAGAAGGCAACCTCTACGTCAACCGGATCCGCCGGGTGATCGCCGAGGTGCCGGAGGTCGAGCGGGTGGTCTCGCAGCACGGCCGGCCCGACGACGGCACCGACGCCGCCGGCTTCTTCAACGGCGAGTTCTTCGCTCCCCTGAGGCCCGCCGATCAGTGGCGCGAGGGCGTCACCAAGGACGCGATGACCGGCACGCTGCTGGAGCGGCTGCGCACCGAGTTCCCGGGCGTCGAGTTCAACCTGTCGCAGTACCTGCAGGACAACGTCGCCGAGGCGGTGTCGGGCATCAAGGGCGAGAACTCGTTCAAGGTGTTCGGGCCCGACCTGCAGACCCTCACCGACGTGGCGCGCCAGGTCGAGGCGACCCTGAAGCGCGTGCCCGGCGTCACCGATCTCGGCGTCTTCACCTCCCTCGGCCAGCCGACGGTGCAGATCAACGTCGACCGCACCCGGGCCGCCCGCTACGGCCTGACCCCCGGCGACATCAACACCACGGTGCGCACCGCGATCGGCGGCGATTCGGCGGGCGAGCTCTACGACACCGGCTCCGAGCGCCACTACCCGATCATCGTGCGGCTCGCCTCGCAGTACCGCCAGAGCGTCCGCGCGATCCGCGAATTGCGCATCGCCGGCCAGACCCAGGGCGGCGCGATGGTCCAGATCCCCTTGAGCGCCGTCGCCGATGTCGAGCTGGTGTCGGGCCCGGCCTACATCTACCGCGAGGGCCAGGAGCGCTACCTGCCGGTCAAGTTCAGCGTGCGCGACCGCGACCTCGGCAGCACCATCATCGAGGCCCGCGAGCGGGTGGCGCAGGAGGTGAAGCTGCCGCCGGATTACCGGCTGGAGCTGGTCGGCGAGTTCAACAACATGCAGGGCGCACTGGCCCGTCTCTCGGTCACGGTGCCGCTGGCGATCCTGCTGATCGCCGTGCTGCTGTTCGTGAATTTCGGCTCCCTCGTCGACACGCTCCTCGCGCTCAGCGTGATCCCGATGGCGGTGGCCGGCGGCGTCGTGGCGCTCGCCGTCACCGAGACGCCGTTCTCGGTCTCGGCGGCGATCGGCTTCATCGCGCTGCTCGGCATCGCGGTGATGGACGGCATCATCGTGCTCACCCACTACAACGGGCTGATCGCCCGCGGCGAGGAGCGGGCCGAGGCGATGCTGAAGACCTGCTACACCCAGATGCGCCCGGTGGTGATGACCTGCGTCGTCGCCGGCGTCGGCCTCCTGCCCGCCGCCTTCTCGCAGGGCGTCGGCTCGCAGGTGCAGAAGCCCCTGGCGCTGGTGGTGGTCGGCGGGATGAGCCTGGCGCCGATCCTGATCCTGATCATCCTGCCGGTGCTGATCCTGCTGTTCTCGCGGCGGCGACCGGCGGTCGTGCACGCGCCCGCGGAGCCCGGAGCGCCCGCCCCGGCCGGGGCGGCGATGCACTGACGGGGCGCGGGCGATGATCGCCCTTATGCCGAATAGGACTGGTCAGCCGCGCGGCAGGAGCTAACATCGTCTGCCTTATCGATGAGCGGACCTGCCCGTGAGTCTCGTATCCCGGTCCCTCTTCACGACGGACGCCCTGCCGGAGCGCGACCGCTTCGATGCGTGGCGGACGCTGTTCTCCGCCCACGCCCTCGACGCCGACCCGGCCGGGTTCGCGGGCCGCATCGAGACGACCCTGGTCGGCCCGATGGCGTTGCGCGTCATGAATGCCGCCCCCCAGGGGCCCGCCCGGTCGCGGTCCCAGATCCGCCGCGACGGCCAGGACGGCTTCATCCTGCATCTGAGCCGGCACGCCTACAGCGTGGAGACCGAGCACGGCGTCGCGGAGGTTCCGGCCGGGGCCGTCAGCCTCAACGACCTGTCGCAGCCCTATCGCCGCAGCCGGGTCCCGGAGACGGACTCCCTGATCCTCGCCCTGCCGCGCGCGTCCGTCGCCGCCCTGATGCCCGACGAGGAGGCCCTGCACGGGCTGATCCTGACCGGCGGCGCCGGCCGCCTCCTGGCCGACCACCTGCGGAGCCTGTCCGCGCACAGCCACGCAATCACGACGCTTGACGCGGCCCACATCGCCCAGGCCACGCTCCACATGGTCGCGGCCTGCACGCGCCCGAGCCTGGAGGCGGCCGAGCGCGCCAGCCTGCCCCTCGACGCCGCCCGGCTGAGGACGGCAAAACAGTTCCTGCGCGGTCATCTCTGCACGCCCTTGCGGGTCGACGCGATGGCGAAGGCGCTCGGCATGTCGCGCTCGCAGCTCTACCGCCTGTTCGAGCCGGAAGGCGGGATCGCCCGCTACCTCGCGCGCCAGCGCCTCGCGGCGATCCGGATGGCGCTCGACGATCCGCTCGAACGGCGCTCCATCGGCGAGATCGGGGAGGCCTACGGCTTCGGCACCGGCGCGCTCCTCAGCCGGGCGTTCCGGCAGGCCTACGGCGTCAGCCCGCGCGAATACCGCGCGTCGATCGGGCGGGGCTGAGATCCTGTTTCATCTGCCCGACAGTATCGACATCCTCCGCGTCATTCCGGGCTCCGCTACGCGGCCCCGGAATGACGCGGAGGGTGAGAAAATCGATGGAGGCCGATCGAGCAAGGCTCCGAGAGTGCGAGAGGGTGCCGGGAGCGTCGACGACACGCCCCCGGATGTCGGTTCAGGCCGCGACTCGCCCGCTCCCGCCGGCCTCCCGGCTCTCGGCCGCCGCCAGAAGCACGCAGGTCGCCACCACTTCCGCCGCCGCCTCCACCTCGGCGGGCTTCGGGTAGGACGGGGCGAGGCGCAGCAGCCGGTCCTGCGGGTCGCGGCCGTAGGGATGAGTGGCGCCGGCCGGCGTCAGCGCGAGGCCGCAGGCGGCGGCGAGCGTGACGACGCGGGTGGCGCAGCCCTCCGGCACTTCGAGCAGGATGAAGTAGCCGCCCTCCGGCTCGCTCCAGCGCGCGACCCCGGTGCCGCCGAGGTGGCGGGCCAGGGTATCGGTCACGGCGCGGAACTTCGGCGCCAGCAGGCGGCGGTGGCCGTCCATCAGGGCGTCGAGCCCGGCCTGGTCGCGCAGGAAGCGGATGTGGCGCAGCTGGTTGAGCTTGTCCGGCCCGATGGTGCGCTTGCCGGCATTGCCGAGGTACCAGCGGATGTTGGCCTCGGAGGAGGCGAGCATCGCGAGGCCGGCGCCCGCCAGCGTCACCTTCGAGGTCGAGGCGAAGACGATCGCCCGGTCCGGATGGCCGGCATCAGTGCAGGCGTCCAGGATATTGCGGAGCTGCGGCCGCCGCTCGGTGAGGTGGTGGAGCGCGTAGGCATTGTCCCAAAACAGCCGGAAGTCCGGCGCGCCGGTCTCCATCCGGGCGAGCCGCTCGACCGTGGCGTCGGAATAGGTCTCCCCGCCGGGGTTGGAATATTGCGGGACTGCCCACATCCCCTTCACCCGGGGATCGCGGGCCTCGCGCTCGACCACATCCATGTCGGGGCCGTCGGCGGTCATCGGCACGGGCACCATGCCGATGCCGTAGGTCTCGCACAGGGCGAAGTGACGGTCGTAGCCCGGCACCGGGCAGAGGAAGCGGATCTCCTCCTCCTTCGACCACGGCCGCTGCCCTCCCGGCACGCCCTTGAGCAGCGCGTAGACGATGCAATCGTGCATCAGGGCGAGGCTCGAATTGTTGCCGACGACGATCCGCTCGGGCGCCGCACCGAGCACCGGGGCGAACAGCGCCCGCACCTCGGCGAGACCCTGCACGCCGCCGTAGTTGCGGGCATCCTCGCCGGCCTCGGTGCGGTGGTCGCGGTTGCCCGGCAGGGCCGCCAGCCCCTCCGACAGGTCGAGCTGCTCGGGCGCGGGCTTGCCGCGCGTCATGTCGAGCTTGAGGCCGCGCCCTTGCAGCGCGGCGTAGCGGGCCTGGAGATCGGCGAGGGAGGGAATCGTGGTCATGGTCGAATTCGCTGGTGGAACGGAAGGCGCGTCACCTTTGCGCCTCCCGCGCCGCGGAATCCAGCGTTTCGCCCGCGTCCTACTTCGCCTTTTCCGACAGGATGGCGCCGGTGCGCGGATCGGCCCGGAACTTCATCGCCTTGCCGTCCTTCATCCCCTCCCCTTCCCAATGCCCGTCATCGGCCTCGATCTCGGAGATCAGGGTGTAGCCGGCGGCCTCGGCCTTCTGGATCACCTGGCCGATCGGCATCCAGTCGGCCCCGACCTTGTCGGCGAGAGCGGCCGTGCCCGTACCGGCGAGGATCAGCGCGGCGAGAGCCGGGATGGTCAGCTTGGTCATCGATCGAATCTCCCTTGGTCGGCGGCAACTGCCGTAGGAAGATCGTCGGCCCTGCCGGACGGTTCCGGCCGAGACGAAAAAGGCGGCCCTCGCGGGCCGCCTTCAAGGACAGTCGAGCCGGGTGACGGCTTACTCGGCGGGGGTCTCGTCGGAGACCTGGACCGGGCCGGAATCCTTGCCGCGGGCGTCGACGTCGCGATCGACGAACTCGATCACCGCCATCGGGGCGTTGTCGCCGTAGCGGAAGCCCGCCTTCATGATGCGGCAATAGCCGCCGGGGCGGCTCTCGTAGCGGGGGCCGAGCACGTCGAACAGCTTCTTGACCATCACCTCGTCGCCGCGAAGCGCCGCGATCGCCTGACGGCGGGCGTGCAGGTCGCCGCGCTTGCCGAGGGTGATCAGCTTCTCGACCACGGGACGCAGGTCCTTGGCCTTCGGCAGGGTGGTGATGATCTGCTCGTGCTTGATGAGCGCGGCCGACATGTTCGAGAACATCGCCTTGCGATGCTCGACGGTGCGGTTGAAGCGACGACCCCGGAAACCGTGACGCATGGCTCTCTCCTTTGGTTCTCGGCCGCCGTGCCACGGGTCGGCCGTCCTTTGTGATGAGTGCGGATTCCCGCCACTCCCGATGCGTCCACGCGCGAGGACGCATCGGGAGTGGCGGCGCAGGGCTTCCCCGCGCCGCCGAGAGCGGCCTAGTAGTGCTCCTCGAAGCGCTTGGCCAGGTCCTCGATGTTCTCCGGCGGCCAGCCGGGCACGTCCATGCCGAGGTGCAGGCCCATCGCGGCCAGCACTTCCTTGATCTCGTTGAGCGACTTGCGGCCGAAGTTCGGCGTACGTAGCATCTCGGCTTCGGTCTTCTGGATGAGATCGCCGATATAGACGATGTTGTCGTTCTTGAGGCAGTTGGCCGAGCGGACCGAGAGCTCGAGCTCGTCGACCTTCTTGAGCAGGGCCGGGTTGAAGGGCAGCTGCGGCGCGAGCGGCGCGGCCTCCTCCTTGCGGGGCTCCTCGAAGTTGACGAAGATCTGGAGCTGGTCCTGGATGATGCGGGCAGCGTAGGCCAGCGCATCCTCGGGCGAGACCGCACCGTTGGTCTCGACCGTCATGGTCAGCTTGTCCTTGTCGAGATCCTGGCCCTCGCGGGTGTTCTCGATGCGGTAGGACACCTTGGTGACCGGCGAGAACAGGGCGTCGACCGGGATCAGGCCGATCGGCGCATCCTCGGGCCGGTTGCGCTCGGCCGGGACGTAGCCCTTGCCGGCCGACACGGTGAACTCCATGCGGATCTCGGCCCCGTCGTCCAGGGTGCAGAGCACCAGGTCGGGGTTGAGGATCTGCACGTCGCCGACCGTCGCGATGTCGCCCGCGGTGACCAGGCCCGGGCCGGTCTTGCGCAGGGTCATGCGCTTCGGGGTGTCGCTCGACGAACGGATGGCGATCGTCTTGATGTTGAGGACGATGTCGGTGACGTCCTCGCGCACGCCCGGGATCGACGAGAACTCGTGCAGCACGCCGTCGATGTGGACCGAGGTGACGGCCGCGCCCTGGAGCGAGGAGAGGAGCACCCGGCGCAGCGAATTGCCGAGGGTGGTGCCGAAGCCGCGCTCCAGCGGCTCGGCCACCACGGTGGCGATCCGCTTCGGGTCGTGCCCGGGGGTGACTTCGAGCTTGTTCGGCTTGATCAGCTCTTGCCAGTTCTTCTGAATGACCACGTTCGCACCTCTCGCCAACTTACACCGGGGCGGCCTGAGCGGCCCTCCCCTCGCGGTCTCCCCCGCGCCCGGGAGACACCGCCGTCCTGATCTCTCACGCGTCCGAAGCAGGGGCGGTCAGGACGCCGCGCTCCACTGCTCCGGGACCCAGGCGAAGCCGGCGCCGTCGCGCCGGACCTTGCCGAGGGCCGGAAACTCGAGATGCATCCCGGCGACCAGGAGGCTTTCCGCCGCCGCCTGGTCGAGGATGCGCTTGCGCGTGGCGGCGGCCGTCGCGCCGTCCACGTCGAAGGAGACGCCGGCCTCCGGCCGGGCCAGCTGGATCGCCGGCAGGTGGACCACGTCGCCCCAGATCAGCACCGAGTGGTCGCCCGACTGGACCCGATAGGCGGTGTGGCCGGGCGTGTGGCCGGGCGCCAGGATCGCCTCGACCCCCGGCAGCACCTCGCCCTCGCCGGCCCGGCGGATCCGGTCGCCGTAGGCGCCGACGAGCGCGCGGGCGCGGCGGAACCCCGCCTTCGCCCCCTCCGGCGCCCGCGATTCGGCCCCGTCGGCGAGCCAGTAGGCGGCCTCGGCCTCCGGGATCACCACCTCGGCATTCGGGTAGAGGGCGACGCCGTCCGGCCCCGTCAATCCGCCGACATGGTCGGAATGCAGATGGGTCACCAGCACGGTTCCGATGTCGCCGGGGGCCACGCCGCAGGCCTCGAGCGCCTTCGGCAGATGCCCGAGCGAGGCGGGACCGCTCAGCCCCATCCCGGCATCGACCAGGACCGGCGCCGGCCCGCCGAGGATCAGGAAGGCGCTGACGGAGATCCGCGGCGCCTCGACACTGCGGAAACCGCGCTCCTGGAGGCCCGAGGCCTCGTCGGCGGAAATCCCCTGCACCAGCCCGAGCGACGCCGCGAGATGGCCGTCGTTGAGGGCGACCACAACGCGATCGCCCAGCGTCCAGGGGAGGACGCCGGGCCGGACGATGTCGGCTGTGCGGGGTGTCGACACACGATCCTCTTCGCAGGCGGCCCGGGAGGCTCCGAGGAGCCCCCCGGCACCGGGGACGATCAGACGCGGCGGCGCTTGCGCGGGCGGCAGCCGTTATGCGGGATCGGGGTCACGTCGCGGATCGACGTCACCGTGAAGCCCGCCGCCTGGAGCGCGCGCAGGGCCGACTCGCGGCCCGAGCCGGGGCCCGAGACCTCGACCTCGAGGGTGCGCATGCCGTGCTCGGCGGCCTTGCGG
The DNA here is from genome assembly GCF_900116815.1 of Methylobacterium sp. 174MFSha1.1. NCBI lineage: Bacteria > Pseudomonadati > Pseudomonadota > Alphaproteobacteria > Hyphomicrobiales > Methylobacteriaceae > Methylobacterium > Methylobacterium sp. 174MFSha1.1. Next base: position 115,974 of record NZ_FPCB01000023.1, read on the forward strand.
CCGGCATCCTCGGCCGCGACCTGGGCGGCGTAGGGGGTCGACTTGCGGGAGCCCTTGAAGCCCATGGCGCCGGCCGACGACCACGAGATCGTGTTGCCCTGGGCGTCCGTGATGGTGATCATCGTGTTGTTGAACGAGGCGTTCACGTGGGCGACGCCCGACACGATGTTCTTGCGTTCGCGACGACGGACGCGGGTTGCTTCCTTGGCCATACTGTCTTTCGATCCTTCAGGCGCGCCCGTGGTGCCAGGCGCTCGGGACGTCTCTCACGGGTCAGATGACGGCGCTGACGCGCCGCCGGGGTCGGGCGAGACCGGAAGGCCGGCCCCGCCGATCTTTTAACGGATCGCGGCTTACTTCTTCTTGCCGGCGATCGGCTTCGCCTTGCCCTTGCGGGTGCGGGCGTTGGTGTGGGTGCGCTGGCCGCGGACCGGCAGGTTGCGACGGTGGCGCAGGCCACGGTAGCAGCCGAGATCCATCAGGCGCTTGATGTTCATCGAGACTTCGCGGCGCAGGTCGCCCTCGACGACGTAGTCGCGGTCGATCGTCTCGCGGATCTGCAGCACCTCGGCGTCGGTGAGCTGGTTCACGCGACGCTCGGCCGGGATGCCGACCTTCTCGGTGATCTCCTCGGCCTTCTTGGCACCGATGCCGTGGATGTACTGGAGCGCGATGACGACGCGCTTGTTGGTCGGGATGTTGACGCCGGCGATACGGGCCATGGTGTTCCTGCTCTCCATCGCGTCCAGGGCTCTAGCGCCCGGACGATATCCTAGTGTCACGCGCGTCCGGTGGAGTCCGGCCCCTGCGCGTCGTCCCGACGGCAAATCGGCCCGGAGCGGCCTCCAGAGAGGCACGCCGGGCCGTCCGGGTCTGAACGAAGGAGCGCCCACTAGCGCGGGCGCGAACCGTTGTCAACTCAGGGCCTCATGTCACGCGGACACGGCCTGGAACGGAGCGAGCACCGTCTCGAGCTGCTTCGTCACCTCGTCGATCGGCGCCATGCCGTCGACCTGACGCAGGAGGCCGGTGCCGGCGTAGTGGGCCGAGAGCGGCGCGGTCTGGGTGCGGTAGGCCTCGAGCCGGGTCTTGAACACTTCCGGCGTGTCGTCCTTGCGCACCGGCTCGCCGCGGGCCTCGGTCTCGGCGGCCCGCTTGGCGATGCGCCCGACCAGCGCCGCCTCGTCGACCTTGAACTCGATCACCGCGTCGAGCGCCAAGCCCTTCTCGGCCAGCATCGTCTCGAGGGCGACGGCCTGCGCCACCGTGCGCGGGAAGCCGTCGAGGATGAAGCCGCCGCGGGCGTCCCCCTCCTCGATCCGGTCGGCGACGATGCCGATCACGATGTCGTCGGAGACCAGCGCCCCGCTCTCCATCAGGGCCTTCGCCTTGAGGCCGACCGGGGTGCCGGCCGCCACCGCGGCGCGCAGCATGTCGCCGGTCGAGAGCTGCGGGATTCCGAACCGCTCGACGATCCGCGCCGATTGGGTGCCTTTCCCGGCGCCGGGCGGGCCGAGCAGAATGATCCGCATAACCTGTCACTCCCCTCCACCGCGTCCCGCACGGGATCCTTGCCTCCCGGGGCGCGGCCTCTGTCTGCTTGTTCTAGCCCGAGACCCTGCCCGGCCGTTATCCGACCATGCGCCAAGCCCCTGCCCCGACGCAAGGGCGCCCGAGCCGGTTGTACCGGCCCGGGCGCCCGTCGTCGGTCGCGGTCGTCAGCGCCGGCGGGCGCCGCGCAGCTTCGCCTTCTTCACCAGGCCCTCGTACTGGTGCGCCAGCAGATGGCCGTGAACCTGCGCCACCGTGTCCATGGTCACCGAGACCACGATCAGGAGCGAGGTGCCGCCGAAATAGAACGGCAGCGAGGCGTAGGAGACCAGGATCTCCGGGATGAGGCAGATCACCGTCAGGTAGGCCGCGCCGATCACGGTGATGCGCGACAGGACCTTGTCGATGAACTCGGCGGTGCGCTCGCCCGGCCGGATGCCCGGAATGAAGCCGCCATGCTTCTTCAGGTTGTCCGCCGTCTCCTGCGGGTTGAACACCACCGCCGTGTAGAAGAAGGCGAAGAAGATGATCAGCGCCGCGTAGAGCAGCATGTAGAGCGGCCGGCCGTGGCCGAGATAGGTCGCCATGGTGGCGATGATGCCGGTGCCGTTCGGATCGGTCTGGAAGCTCGCGGCGGTGGCCGGCAGCAGCAGCAGCGACGAGGCGAAGATCGGCGGGATGACGCCCGAGGTGTTGAGCTTGAGCGGCAGGAACGAGGTCTGACCCTCGTACATCCGGTTGCCGACCTGACGCTTGGGGTAGTTGATCAGGAGGCGGCGCTGGGCGCGCTCCATGAACACGATGAAGTAGACGACGGCCGCGGCCATCACCACCACGCCGAGGATCACCACCGTCGAGAGCGCGCCCTGGCGCCCGAGCTCCAGCGTGCCGGCGATGGCCGAGGGCAGGTGTGCGACGATGCCCGCGAAGATGATCAGCGAGGAGCCGTTGCCGATGCCGCGCGAGGTGATCTGCTCGCCGATCCACATCAGGAACAGCGTGCCGCCGGTCAGCGTGATCACGGTCGAGACGAGGAAGAAGGGCCCCGGATCCTGCACGATGCCGCCGGAACTCTGCAGGCCGACCGCGATGCCCCAGGCCTGGAAGATCGCCAGCACCACCGTGAGGTAGCGGGTGTACTGATTGAGCACCTTGCGGCCCGACTCGCCCTCCTTCTTCAGCGCCTCGAGCGACGGCACCACCGAGGTGAGCAGCTGCACGATGATCGACGCCGAGATGTACGGCATGATGTTGAGCGCGAAGATCGCCATGCGCTCGACGGCACCGCCGGAGAACATGTTGAACAGCCCGAGCACGCCGCCCTGCGCGTTCGCGAAGCTCTGGCGGAGAGCGTCGGGATCGATGCCGGGCAGCGGGATGTAGGTCCCGAGCCGGTAGACGATCAGGGCGCCCAGGGTGAACCAGATCCGCTTCTTGAGCTCTTCGGCCTTGGCGATGGCGCCGAAGTTGAGGTTGGCGGCGAGCTGCTCGGCTGCAGAGGCCATGGGTTGCGTGTCCTCAGGGTCGGGATCCGCGGCGGGCCGCGGTCAGGGGCGCATTCGCACCCCCCAAAACACGAGCGGCGGCCACGCGCTGGTCGCACGGGCCGCCGCCGATGATCGGTGACTTAAAGTGTGCCTTACGCCGACGCAACCGCGTCGTCGGCGGTCGCGAGCGACTGGGTCACCGAGCCGCCGGCCTTCTCGATCGCCTCGACCGCCGACTTCGACGCCCGGGAGACCTGGAAGGTCAGCTTCGCGGTGAGCTCGCCGACGCCGAGGATCTTGACGCCGTCGCGGGCCTTCGAGACCACGCCGGCGGCGATCAGCGCCTCGAGGGTCACCGGAGCCGAGGCATCGAGCTTGCCGGCATCGACCGCCTCCTGGATACGGCCGATATTGACCGCGTTGAGGTCGGTCGCGCCCGGGTTGTTGAACCCGCGCTTGGGCAGGCGACGGTGGAGCGGCATCTGGCCGCCCTCGAAGCCCTTGATGGCCACGCCGGAGCGCGCCTTCTGGCCCTTCACGCCGCGGCCGGCGGTCTTGCCCTTGCCGGAACCGATACCCCGGCCGACGCGCATCCGCTTCTTGGTTGCGCCTTCGTTGTCACGGATTTCGTTGAGCTTCATGGTGCCCTCCTCACGCCGCGTCGTCGAGAACGCGCACGAGGTGATGCACCTTCGCGATCATGCCGCGGACCGACGGGTTGTCGGGCAGGACGGCGATACGGTGCATCTTGTTCAGCTTCAGGCCGATCAGCGTCTGACGCTGGCTGGCCTCGCGGCGGATCGGCGAGCCGATCTGCTGCACGCGGACGGTCTTCTCAGTCATCGAAGAGCCTCCCTTACGCCGCGTCGGCGGAATCGGCCGAGGCGGCCGAGTCGGCGTCGCGACGGCGGGCCTGGAGGGCCGAGACCTTGAGACCGCGGCGCGCCGCGACCGAACGGGGCGAATCCTCGTTCTTCAGCGCGTCGAAGGTGGCACGCACGAGGTTGTAGGGGTTCGACGAGCCGAGCGACTTCGCCACCACGTCCTGCATGCCGAGCGTCTCGAAGACGGCGCGCATCGGGCCGCCCGCGATGATGCCGGTACCGGCCGGAGCGGCGCGCAGGATGACCTTGCCGGCGCCGTGACGGCCCTGCACGTCGTGGTGCAGGGTGCGGCCCTCGCGCAAAGCCACGCGGACGAGACCGCGCTTGGCCGCTTCCGTGGCCTTGCGGATGGCCTCGGGGACCTCACGGGCCTTGCCGTGACCGAAACCGACGCGACCCTTCTGGTCGCCGACGACGACGAGGGCCGCGAAGCCGAAGCGACGGCCGCCCTTCACAACCTTGGCGACGCGGTTGATGTGGACGAGCTTGTCCACGAACTCGCTGTCGCGCTCCTCGCGGTCGTCGCGGCGACGACCCTCACGCTCACGTGCCATGTGTGTTGTCCATTGACTGACGCGGGCGGCGGTCCCGCTCGCTGTGTGTCATCCGCCGTAATGAGAGAGGGAGCCGCCAGGGCCCCCTCGCCTCATGGGACATCGTGCCGATCCGCGACGGGACGGCGCCCGAGAGGCGCCCTCCCCTGCCGGGATCAGAAGTCCAGGCCGCCCTCGCGGGCCGCGTCGGCCAGGGCCTTGACCCGGCCGTGATAGAGGTAGCCCGAGCGGTCGAAGATGACCTGGCTCACGCCGGCCGCCTTGGCGCGCTCCGCCACCAGCTTGCCGACCTCGGTCGCGGCCGCCTTGTCGGCACCGGTCTTGAGGCGGGTGCGCAGGTCCTTCTCCAGGCTCGAGGCGGCGGCCAGCGTGCGGCCGGTCGCGTCGTCGATGACCTGGACGTAGATCTGCTTGGAGGAGCGGAACACCGAGAGCCGCGGACGACCGTTGGCCGCCTTGCGGATCGCCCGCCGGACGCGCGCGCGGCGCCGATCGAGCAGTTCGATTTTGCGAGACATCGGCCGTCCTTACTTCTTCTTGCCTTCCTTGCGGAAGATGAACTCGCCGGCGTACTTCACACCCTTGCCCTTGTAGGGCTCGGGGCCGCGATAATCGCGGATCTCCGCCGCGACCTGGCCGACGCGCTGCTTGTCGATGCCGGTGACGACGATCTCGACCGGCTTCGGGGTGGCGATCGTGATCCCCTCGGGGATCGCGTACTCGACGTCGTGGCTGTAGCCGAGCGACAGCTTGAGAACCTTGCCGGCGACCGCGGCGCGGTAACCGACGCCGTTGATCTCCAGCTTCTTCTCGTAGCCCTTGGTCACGCCCTCGACCAGGTTCGACACCTGGGCGCGGGAGAGGCCCCACATCGCGCGGGCCTCCTTGGTCTGGGACCGAGGCTGGACCGAGATCGCTCCGTTCTCGTGGCTGACCGACACCTGGTCGGGGACACGGAACTGCAGCTCGCCCTTCTGGCCCTTGATCTTCACGGTCTGGCCGTCGACGGTGGCGGTGACGCCGGCCGGCACGGTCACGGGCTTCTTGCCTACGCGGGACATGCTCGTCTCTCCTTTTCGGCTGTCAGGGTCCGAAGGTCAGAAGACCTTGCAGAGCACCTCGCCGCCGACGTTGCGCTCGCGCGCCTCGTGGTCGGCCATGACGCCCTGAGGGGTGGAGACGATGGTGATGCCCAGGCCGTCGGCGACGCGCGGCAGGGTATCGACCGACGAGTAGACCCGGCGGCCCGGCTTGGAGACGCGCTCGATCGAGCGGATCACCGGCTGGCCGTCGAAGTACTTGAGCTCGATGGCGAACTCGGTGCGCCCGTTGCCGTAATCGGTCGTGGCGTAGTCGCGGATGTAGCCCTCGGACTTCAGCACGTCGAGGACGCGGGCCCGCAGCTTGGAGCCGGGGGTCTGCACGACGTTGCGACGACGCATCTGGCCGTTGCGGATGCGGGTGAGCATATCGCCCACGGGATCGTTGATCATCTGTGGCGCCCTCCCCTTACCAGCTGGACTTGACCAGGCCCGGGATCAGACCCCGGGATCCCAGGTCGCGCAGGGCGACGCGGGAGATGCCGAGCTTGCGGTAGTAAGCCCGGGGACGGCCGGTCATCTCGCAGCGGTTGCGGATGCGGGTCGCGCTGGAGTTGCGGGGCAGCTCCGCCAGCTTGAGGCGCGCCTCGAAGCGCTCCTCCATCGACAGCGACTCGTCGTTGGCGGTGGCCAGCAGCGCCTCGCGCTTCGGGGCGAAGCGCTTGACCAGCTCCCGCCGCTGCTTGTTCTTCTCGATCTTGCTCGTCTTAGCCATGTTCTAGCTCTCCAGTGTCCGCGTATGGGGGCGGTTGGCCCTCACTGCCGGAACGGGAAGTTGAAGTGCTTCAGGAGCGCCCGGGCCTCGGCATCGGTCTTGGCGGTGGTCGCCACGACGATGTCCATGCCCCAGGTGTTCTGGGCCTTGTCGTAGTTGATCTCGGGGAACACCAGGTGCTCCTTGATTCCGAGGGCGTAGTTGCCGCGGCCGTCGAACGACTTCGGGTTCAGGCCGCGGAAGTCACGTACGCGCGGCAGCGCGATGGTGATCAGGCGATCCATGAACTCGTACATCCGCTGCTTGCGCAGCGTGACCTTGCAGCCGATCGGCATGTTCTCGCGGACCTTGAAGGTCGCGATCGCCTTGCGGGCCCGGGTGATCACCGGCTTCTGGCCGACGATCAGGCCGAGATCCTCGGCCGCCACGGTGGCCTTCTTGGAGTCCTGGGTCGACTCGCCGACGCCCATGTTGACGACGATCTTCTCGATCGTCGGCACCTGCATCGGGTTGGTGTAGCCGAACTCCTCGATCAGCTTCGGACGCACCACTTCCTCGTAGTGCTTCTTCAGCCGCGGCGTGTAGCCGTCCTTCAGCGCCTCAGCCATCGATCAGATCTCCCGAGCGCTTCGCGAAGCGAACCTTGCGCCCGTCTTCCAGAATGCGAAAACCGACCCGGGTGGGCTTGCCGTCCTTGGGGTCGGCGACCGCCAGGTTCGACAGGTGGATCGCCGCCTCCTTGGAGATGATCCCGCCCTCGGTGGTCTGGGTCTGGCGCGTATGGCGCTTCACCAGGTTGATCCCCCGGACCAGGGCCCGATCTTCCTTCGGCATCACCTGGATGACCTCGCCGGTGCGACCCTTGTCGCGGCCGGTCAGGACGACGACCTTGTCGCCCTTCTTCACCTTCGCAGCCATTACAGCACCTCCGGCGCCAGCGAGATGATCTTCATGTGGTTGCGAGCGCGCAGCTCGCGCGGCACGGGCCCGAAGATACGGGTGCCGATCGGCTCCTTCTGGTTGTTGATCAGCACGGCCGCATTGCGGTCGAAGCGGATCACCGAACCGTCGGCCCGACGGACGTCCTTCGCGGTACGAACGACGACCGCCTTCATGACGTCGCCCTTCTTCACGCGGCCCCGCGGAATCGCCTCCTTCACCGACACCACGATGATGTCGCCGACGCCGGCATACTTGCGCTTGGAACCACCGAGTACCTTGATGCACATCACGCGACGTGCGCCGGAATTGTCGGCGACGTCCAGATTCGTCTGCATCTGGATCACGGCCTAACGCCCTTTCCTTGTTTCAGGCAGGTCTCCGGCGGGCACGATTGCCCGGCGGACGGCAGCCTGATGGGGATCTCGCGTCCCCGTCCATTAAAAGACCGCGCAGCAGCGCGTTTTCACGCACTGGCGCGGTCAACGAACGCGATGAGGAGCGCGTCACACGCCCTTCATGTTTCGGTGGAGGCCGGCCGTCTACACCGGATCGGCCCCGTTGGCAAGGAGCCGGACCGCCGAAAGACGTCCCGTTCCCCTCACCGAAAGGGGCGCCGGATGGCGCCCCGTGCTCACGAGACGAAGGGGCGCCGAAACGGCGCCCCGTCCTACGCCTCGGCGGTCGCGGCGGCCTCGCCCTCGACCAGCTTCCAGGTCTTGAGCTTGGAATAGGGCCGCGACTCCTCGATGAACACCGTCTGGCCGACCTTGGCCGCGTTGTTCTCGTCGTGAGCGTGGTAGTTCTTCGACCGACGGATGGTCTTCTTCATCACCGGGTGGGTGAAGCGACGCTCCACCTTCACGACGACGGTCTTGTCCTGCTTGTCGCTGACGACGACGCCCTGCAGCACGCGCTTCGGCATGGTGGTATCTCCCTTAGCCCTGCGCCGCCTGCAGCGTCTTCTGGCGCTGCAGGGTGCGGACGCGGGCGATGTCGCGGCGCACTTCGCGCACCCGGGCGACGTTCTCGAGCTGACCCGTGGCCCGCTGGAAGCGCAGGTTGAACTGCTCCTTCTTCAGGTTCAGGAGCTCTTCGCCGAGCTGATCCGGCGACAGCGCGCTTAGGTCAGACAGCCTCTGGCTCGACTTCATCTCGAATATTCTCCTCAGTCGGCGATGCGCTGGATGAAGCGCGTGCGGACCGGCAGCTTGGCGGCACCCAGGCGCAACGCCTCGCGGGCGATGTCCTCGGCCACGCCGTCGATCTCGAACATGATGCGGCCCGGATGCACGCGGGCGGCCCAGTACTCGGGGGCGCCCTTGCCGGAGCCCATGCGGACTTCGGTCGGCTTCGCGGTCACGGGGACGTCGGGGAAGATCCGGATCCAGACCCGGCCCTGACGCTTCATCTCGCGGGTGATCGCGCGGCGGGCCGCCTCGATCTGACGCGCGGTGACCCGCTCCGGCTCCATGGCCTTGAGGCCGTAGGAGCCGAAGTTCAGGTCGGTTCCGCCCTTCGCGAAGCCGTGGATGCGGCCCTTGAACTGCTTGCGGAACTTCGTCTTCTTGGGTTGCAGCATGGCAGCCTCTCAAAACTGAAGGGCGGGGGAAGCGCGGCCCTTAGGCCGCGTCCCGTCCGCCGCGCTCGCCGCGCTCGCGGTCACGACGTCCGCCGGAACGGCCGCCCTCCTCGTGCGCGCGCTTGTCCTGGGCCATCGGGTCGTGCTCGAGGATCTCGCCCTTGAACACCCACACCTTGATGCCGCAGGTCCCGTAGGTGGTGAACGCCGTGGCCGTGCCGTAATCGACGTCGGCGCGCAGGGTATGCAGGGGCACGCGGCCCTCGCGGTACCACTCGAGCCGGGCGATCTCGGCGCCGCCGAGGCGGCCGGAGCAGTTGATGCGGATGCCCTCGGCGCCCAGGCGCATCGCCGACTGCACGGCGCGCTTCATGGCGCGACGGAAAGCGACGCGGCGCTCGAGCTGCTGGGCGATCGAGTCGGCCACCAGGGTGGCGTCGACCTCGGGCTTGCGCACCTCGACGATGTTGATCGTCACGTCGGCCTTGGTCATCGAGTTGACGAGCTTGCGCAGCTTCTCGATGTCCGCGCCCTTCTTGCCGATCACCACGCCCGGACGGCCCGAGTGGATGGTGACGCGGCACTTCTTGTGCGGGCGCTCGATGACGATCTTGGAGACGGCGGCCTGCTTGAGCTGCTTGAGCAGCGCTTTGCGGATCGCGACGTCCTCGTGCATCAGGCGAGCGTACTCGCCCTTGTTGGCGTACCAGCGCGAGTCCCAGGTCCGGTTGATGCCGAGCCGGAGACCGATCGGGTTGACTTTCTGGCCCATCGATTCCTCCTCAGGCGGCTTCGGCCGGGACTTCCCGCACCACGATGGTGAGGTTCGCGAACGGCTTCAGGATGCGGGCGCCACGGCCGCGGGCGCGGGCGTGGAAGCGCTTCAGGACGAGCGCCTTGCCGACATAGGCCTCCTTGACGACGAGATCGTCCACGTCGAGGTCGTGGTTGTTCTCGGCGTTGGCGATCGCGCTCTCGAGGCACTTCTTGACGTCGACCGCGATCCGCTTGCGCGAGAACTGCAGGTCGGCCAGAGCGGTCGAGACCTTCTTGCCGCGGATCAGCTGCGCCACCAGGTTCAGCTTCTGCGGGCTGACGCGCAGCATGCGCGCGACGGCCTTCGCCTCGTTCTGGGGGAGCGCGCGGGGTGCTGCTGCCTTGCCCATATCAGCGCCTCTTCGCCTTCTTGTCGGCCGCGTGACCGTGGAAGGTACGGGTCGGCGAGAACTCGCCGAACTTGTGACCGACCATTTCCTCGGAAACGTAGACCGGAATGTGCTTCTGTCCGTTGTAGACCCCGAAGGTCAGACCAACGAAATGCGGAAGGATCGTGGAGCGACGGCTCCAGATCTTGATCACCTCGTTGCGGCTCGCGCCGCGCGCGGCGTCCGCCTTCTTGAGGAGGTAGCCGTCGACGAACGGCCCCTTCCAGATTGAACGTGCCATGGGACGAAGCCCTTACTTCTTGCGGTTGTGGCGGCTCGACACGATGAACGTGTCGGTGCGCTTGTTCGAGCGGGTCTTCTTGCCCTTGGTGGGGATACCCCACGGCGTGACCGGATGACGACCGCCCGAGGTGCGACCCTCGCCGCCGCCGTGCGGGTGGTCGATCGGGTTCATGGCGACGCCGCGGTTGTGCGGGCGCCGGCCGAGCCAGCGGTTGCGGCCCGCCTTGCCGAGCGAGATGTTCATGTGGTCGGGGTTCGAGACCGCGCCCACCGTGGCGTAGCACTGGCCGTGCACCAGGCGCTGCTCGCCCGAGTTCAGGCGCAGCGTGACGTAGCCCTGGTCGCGGCCGACGATCTGGGCGTAGTTGCCCGCGGACCGGGCGATGGCCCCGCCCTTGCCGATCTTCAGCTCGACGTTGTGCACGATCGTGCCGACCGGCATGTTGCCGAGCGGCATGGCGTTGCCGGGCTTGATGTCGACCTGCTCGCCCGAGACGACCCGGTCGCCGGCCTTCACGCGCTGCGGCGCCAGGATGTAGCTCTGCGCCCCACCCTCGTAGCTCACCAGCGCGATGAACGCCGTGCGGTTCGGATCGTACTCGATCCGCTCGACGGTGCCGACCTTGCCGGCGTGCTCACGCCGCTTGAAGTCGATGTTGCGCAGCGTCCGCTTGTGGCCGCCGCCGCGGAAGCGCACGGTGACGCGACCGAGGTTGTTGCGGCCGCCGGTGGACGACTTGCCCACCGTCAGCGACTTGACCGGCTTGCCCTTGTAGAGCTCCGAACGGTCCACGATCACGAGCTGGCGAAGGCTCGGCGTGACCGGCTTGAATGTCTTCAAAGCCATTGGCTTGTTCCCTTACGCCGTTCCCCTCAGAGCCCGGTCGTGACGTCGATGCTCTGACCCTCTTCGAGGGTCACGATCGCCTTCTTCACGTCCGAACGCTGGCCGCGCTGACCGCGGAACATCTTGGTCTTGCCCTTGGTGGTGAGCGTGTTGACGCTCTTCACCTTGACCTCGAACAGCTTCTCCACCGCTTCCTTGATCTGCGGCTTCGTCGCCTTCGGGGCCACCCGGAACACAACCTTGTTGAGCTCCGAGAGGTTGGTCGCCTTCTCGGTGATGACCGGGGAGACGATCACGTCGTAGTGGCGCGGATCAGCGCTCATTTGAATCGCGCCTCCAGCGCATCGACGGCGGCGCGGGTCAGCACGAGCTTCTCGCGGCGCAGGATGTCGTAGACGTTGATGCCCTGCACCGGCAGGACGTCGATCTGCGGCAGGTTGCGGGCCGCACGGGCGAAGTTCTGGTCGAGCTCGGCGCCGCCGATGATCAGGGCGTTCGAGAGCGACAGCTTGCCGAACCGCTCCTTGAGCGCCTTGGTCTTGCCCTCCTCGAGGCGGGCATCGTCCATGACGATCAGCTCGGCGCTCTTGACCTTGGCCGAGAGGGCGTGGCGGAGCGCGAGCGCCCGGACCTTCTTGGGCAGGTCGTGGGCGTGCGAGCGGGTGACCGGGCCGTGGGCGCGGGCGCCGCCGCGGAACTGCGGGGCGGAGGCAGCGCCGTGGCGGGCGTTACCGGTGCCCTTCTGCTTATACAGCTTCTTGGTCGTGCGGGCGATCTCGCCGCGCTGCTTGGTCTGGTGGGTACCAGCCTGGCGCTTGGCGAGCTGCCAGCGGACGCAGCGCTGCAGCAGGTCGGCACGGGGCTCGAGGCCGAAGATGGCCTCGTCCAGCTCGACCGAGCCGGCCTCGGCGCCGTCGAGCGTGGTGATCTCGAACTTCATCACGCGTTCTCCTCGGTGGCCGGAGCCGCGGGAGCCTCGACCTGGCTGTCCGCGGGAGCAGCGGCCTGCTCGCGGAACTTGCCCGGCATCGGGGCATCGGCCGGCAGCTTGCGCTTCACGGCGTCGCGGACGAAGATCCAGCCGCCGTCGACGCCCGGGACCGAGCCCTCGACCAGGATCAGGCCGCGCTCGACATCGGTGCGCACGACGCGCAGGTTCTGGGTCGTCACCCGCTCGACACCGAGATGGCCCGGCATCTTCTTGTTCTTGAAGGTCTTGCCCGGGTCCTGACGGCCGCCGGTCGAACCGATCGAACGGTGCGAGATCGACACGCCGTGGGTGGCGCGCAGACCGCCGAAGTTCCAGCGCTTCATGCCGCCGGCGAAACCCTTACCGGTGGTCGTGCCCGTCACGTCGACGAACTGACCGGCCAGGAAGTGGTCCGCGGTGATCTCGGCGCCGACCGGGATGATCGCGTCCTCGCTGACGCGGAACTCGGCCAGCTTGCGCTTCGGCTCGACCTTCGCGACGGCGAAATGGCCGCGCTGGGCCTTCGTGACGTTCTTGACCTTGGCCTTGCCGACGCCAACCTGGAGCGCGACGTAGCCGTTCTTCTCGACCGTGCGGTGGGCAACCACCTGGCACTGATCGACCTTGAGCACCGTGACCGGAACATGCTCGCCGGCGTCCGTGAAGACGCGGGTCATGCCGACCTTCTGTGCGATGACTCCTGAGCGCATGGTTCTCCCCCGCGCAGCCTAGTGAAGCTCTAAGAACCCGAGGGTCCTCAGAGCTTGATCTCCACGTCGACGCCGGCGGCGAGGTCGAGCTTCATCAGCGCGTCCACGGTCTGGGGCGTCGGATCGACGATGTCGAGCACGCGCTTATGGGTGCGCATCTCGAACTGCTCGCGCGACTTCTTGTCGATGTGGGGCGAGCGGTTGACGGTGAAGCGCTCGATCCGGGTCGGCAGCGGGATCGGCCCGCGGACCTGGGCCCCGGTCCGCTTCGCCGTCGAGACGATCTCGCGGGTCGACGAGTCCAGGATGCGATGATCGAACGCCTTGAGGCGAATGCGGATATTCTGGCCGTTCATGTGATGTCTACCTCGCGACGGGATGGGGCGGGCACGAGGCCCGCCCCGTCACCTGTCCGCTCGTGGAAGCGCCTGGACGCTTACTCGGTGATGGAGGCGACGACGCCGGCGCCGACGGTGCGGCCGCCCTCGCGGATGGCGAAGCGCAGCTTCTCCTCCATCGCGATCGGCACGATCAGCGTCACGTCCATCGTCACGTTGTCGCCCGGCATCACCATCTCGGTGCCCTCGGGCAGCTGGCACACGCCCGTCACGTCCGTCGTCCGGAAGTAGAACTGCGGACGGTAGTTCGTGAAGAACGGCGTGTGGCGGCCGCCCTCCTCCTTCGTCAGGATGTACGCCTCGGCCTTGAACTTCGTGTGCGGCTTCACCGAACCCGGCTTGCACACCACCTGACCGCGCTCAACGTCCTCGCGCTTCGTGCCGCGCAGAAGAACGCCGACGTTGTCGCCAGCCTGCCCCTGGTCCAGAAGCTTGCGGAACATCTCGACGCCGGTCACCGTCGTCGTCGTCGTCGCGCGGATGCCCACGATCTCCACCGACTCGCCGACCTTCACGATCCCGCGCTCGACGCGACCCGTCACCACCGTGCCGCGGCCAGAGATCGAGAACACGTCCTCGATCGGCATCAGGAACGGCAGGTCGATCGGACGCTCCGGCTGCGGGATGTAGGCGTCCACCGTCTTCATCAGCTCGAGGATCGCCTCGTGGCCGATCTTCGGCTCGCGGTTCTCCAGCGCGCACAACGCCGAGCCCTTGGTGATCGGGATGTCGTCACCCGGGAAGTCGTACTTCGAGAGAAGCTCGCGCACCTCGAGCTCGACCAGCTCCAGAAGCTCCGGATCGTCGACCATGTCGACCTTGTTCATGAACACCACCAGCGCCGGAACGCCGACCTGGCGGGCGAGCAGGATGTGCTCGCGGGTCTGCGGCATCGGGCCGTCGGCCGCCGACACGACCAGGATCGCGCCGTCCATCTGCGCGGCGCCCGTGATCATGTTCTTCACGTAGTCGGCGTGCCC
>NZ_FPCB01000008.1:0-292731 GCF_900116815.1 Methylobacterium sp. 174MFSha1.1
CATCGCGCGGCCACGATCCCCTCCCGGGCCAGTTGCCGCCAGATCTTGCGTACACCGTAGACGCAGAAGTTCGCCTCGAACACGAGCTGGATCTCGATCATCAACGCGGCGTCGCTGCGAACACGAACCGGTTGCTTCTCAGGATCGGCACGCCGGGCGGCATGCGCGTAGTAGGTCGACGGGGCAATCGGCAGCACCCTGCAGATCGGCTCGACCCCGTAGACTGCCCGATGATCGTCGATGAAGCTGATCATGGCCGCGACCGGCGGTCGAGCTCCGCCATGGCGAAATACGCCGACGCCTTGCGCAGAATCTCGTTGGCCTGGCGCAGCTCGCGAACCTATCGCTCGAGCGCCTTGATCCGCTCGCGCTCGTCCGTCGTCTGGCCGGGTCGCATACCTTGATCCCATTCAGACTGGCGCACCCAGTTCCGTAGCGTCTCGACCGAGCAGCCGATCTTGGCGGCTATCGACTGGATCGCCGACCACTGCGAGCCGTGCTCGCCCTCATGGTCGCGCACCATCCGCACCGCGCGCTCGCGCACCTCGGACGAAAAAGGGGCTGTTCGTTTCGTCATGGCTCCATCCTCTCAGAAGTTGGAGCCTCCGGGAAACCCGGGGCGGTTCAGATCGGTCTCCGGGACCAAGCTGGCTCTCACCCGTCCTGCCCGTCCTCCAGCAGGATCTCGCGCTTGCCGGCGTGGTTGGCGGAGCCGACGATGCCCTCGCGCTCCATCCGCTCCATCAGCGAGGCCGCCCGGTTGTAGCCGATCTGCAGCCGACGCTGGATGTAGCTGGTCGAGGCCTTCTTGTCGCGCAACACCACCGCCACCGCCTGGTCGTAGAGGTCGGCCGACGGGTCGCCGAAGCCGCCCTGGTCCATGACGGGCGCGTCCGCTTCCTCCTCGCCCTCCTCGGCGGTGACCGCCTCGAGGTAGGAGGGGCGGCCCTGGCGCTTGAGATGGGCCACCACCTGCTCGACCTCGTCGTCCGAGCAGAACGGCCCGTGCACCCGGGTCGTCCGCCCGCCGCCCGCCATGAACAGCATGTCGCCCTGGCCCAGCAGCTGCTCGGCGCCCATCTCGCCCAGGATCGTGCGCGAATCGATCTTCGATGTCACCTGGAACGAGATCCGGGTCGGGAAATTCGCCTTGATCGTTCCGGTGATCACGTCCACCGACGGGCGCTGCGTCGCCATGATCAGGTGCAGCCCGGCGGCCCGCGCCATCTGGGCGAGACGCTGGATCGCCCCCTCGATGTCCTTGCCCGCCACCATCATCAGGTCGGCCATCTCATCGACCACGATCACGATGTAGGGCAGGGGCGCGAGGTCCATCACCTCGTCCTCGTAGATCGCCTCGCCGGTCTCGCGGTCGAAGCCGGTCTGGACCGTGCGGGTGATCACCTCGCCCCGCGCGCGGGCCTCCGCCACCCGGGCGTTGAAGCCGTCGATGTTGCGGACCCCGAGCTTCGACATCTTCTTGTAGCGCTCCTCCATCTCGCGCACCGCCCATTTGAGGGCGACGACCGCCTTCTTCGGGTCGGTGACGACGGGGGAGAGCAGGTGCGGGATGCCGTCATAGACGGAGAGTTCCAGCATCTTGGGATCGACCATGATCAGGCGGCACTCTTCCGGGGTCATCCGGTAGAGCAGCGACAGGATCATGGTGTTGATGGCGACCGACTTGCCCGAGCCGGTGGTACCGGCGACGAGCAGGTGGGGCATGCGGGCGAGGTCGGCGATGATCGCCTCGCCGCCGATGTTCTTGCCGAGGCAGAGCGCGAGCTTCTGCTTGGTCTCGGCGAAGGCCGGCGAGGCCAGCAATTCGCGAAGGTAGACCGTCTCGCGCTTGGCGTTCGGCAACTCGATGCCGATGGCGTTGCGGCCCTGGACGACGGCGACGCGGGCGGAGATGGCGGACATCGAGCGGGCGATGTCGTCGGCGAGCGAGATGACGCGGCTCGACTTCGTGCCGGGCGCCGGCTCCAGCTCGTAGAGCGTCACCACCGGGCCCGGCCGCACCGCCAGGATCTCGCCGCGCACCCCGAAGTCCTCCAGCGTCGATTCGAGCAGGGTGGCGTTCTGCTCCAGGGCGTCGGTCGAGACCGCGGCGCTCGGGGCCGGGTGGCGCGGCTCGGCGAGCAGCGTCAGCGCGGGCATCTCGTAGGAGTCGGGCGCGGCCGGCGCGGGCGCGGGCGCGCGGCGGGTCTGGATCGGCGGGGGAGGGGGCGCGACGCGGCCGCGCGGGGCCTCCGCTTCGTCCTCGTCCGCGGAGTCGTCCTCGAACACCGGCTCGGCCCGGCGCGAACCCGCCTCGGCCCGGCGCGGCGGAGCCTCCGCGAAGACCGGCTCGCGGCGGCCGGCCTTCGCCGGACGCTCGGCGGCCCGCTCGGCCGCGGGCTCGTCCCAGGCCTCGTCCTCGCCGGGTTCGGCGAAGGCGCGGCGGGCGGCAAGCGCCGGCGAGTTGCCCGCATAGGGGTCGGCGGCGCCGTGACGCCAGGAGCCGTCGCGGATCGCGTCGATCTTCTGCGCCACGGCGCTCTTCGCGCTGATCGCCAGGTGGGCGAGTGCCCCGAGGGAGGCGAGGCCGAGCCCGGGCGATTCGTCGTCATGGGCCGGGCCCGCGCCGCGGCGGGGCTGCCGGTCGTCGTAGCGGCTCACCACGGGGGCGTAGGATTCGGCCTCGTCGTCGCCCTCCTCGTCCTCGATCAGGCCGAAGCCGCAGGCGCCGGTCAGGCTGACCACCGCGACCGCCGCGTAGAGGAAGCCCGCGAAGGCGCCGGCCGGGCCGGCGATCGCCTTGGCGGCGCCGAGCAGCGCATCGCCCGCGACCCCGCCGAGGCCGGTCGGCAGCGGCCAGCGCGCGGTCGGCGGCAGCGCGCTCGCCATGCCGCTCGCCGCGCCGAAGCCGATGATCCAGAGCACCAGCCGCAATTGCAGCCGCGCCAGCCGGTGGGTGCGCAACAGCCGCATGCCCCACACCGCCGGCGGCAGCGCGAAGGCGAGCGCGCCCAGGCCGAGGAGCTGCATGCCGAGATCCGACACCACCGCCCCGCCGAAGCCGAGCAGGTTGCGGGCGGAGCGCGAGGTGGCGTGGTTGAGGCTCGGGTCGTCGATCGACCAGGTCGCCAGGGCCACGGTGAAGCACGCCGCCCCGACGAGCAGGGCGAGGCCGGTGACTTCTGTCGCCCGCCGCGTCAGGAACGCGCGGAACGTGTCGATGAGGCCATCGTAGGGCGAGGCCGAGCGACGAAGCGAACGCATGCGGGGCTGGACCGGGTACGCGGAACTGGACCGTGAGGATGGGGCGATGCGGTTAATGGTGGTTTAAGGCTAACCGCGTCTTGCGGCATTGCGGGAGAGCGGCGGGACGGCGCTGGATCTGCTAAGGATTTTTGGTGGATGGCGGGTTCGGCCCGCCTGCTATGCGCGAGGCATGGATGTCCTCTCCCGTCCTACACCGTCCTGACTTATCCGGTCCCGACTTGCCGGATTCCGAGACCGTGCATGCGGCCCGGACCTTCCTGCGCCACATCGCTGGGCGCTATCCGGTGAAGGAGACCGTGCTGTTCGGAAGCCGCGCCCGCGGGACGCACGACGCCGATAGCGATGTCGACTTGGCGGTGATCCTGAACGGTCCGGCTGGCTGGCGCTATCCGATCGCGGGCGAGATGGCGGAGATCGCCTTCACGGTGATGCTGGAGACGGGGATTCTGGTTCAGGCGGTGCCGCTGTGGGAGGACGAGTTCGACCGGCCGGAGACGTTCAGTAATCCGGGATTGATCGCGGCGATCAAGCGGGACGGGGTTCGCCTGTGAGCAGATCTGCTACACCTGAACGGTATCTGGAGAAAGCCGAACAGGCGGCGCGTTCAGCCAGGATGCTCTTAATTGCAGGGGATCTGGATGGCGCTTGCAATCGTGCGTACTACGCGATGTTTGATGCTGCGCAGGCAGCTTTGATAGCGTGGAGCCAGTCTTCTGCCGGATCGGCCAGCAAAACACATCGCAGTCTGATTGCCGCTTTTGGGAGGGATCTTGTTCAGACTGGGCGTATCGATGCTGACTCCGGGCGCGCACTCAACCGCGTTCATGAGATAAGGCTGCTCGCGGACTACACTGATGAGCCTCCTGGTTTGGTCGAGGCAGAGTGGGCTGTCGCTCAAGCGGAGTTGTTGCTGACAGTACTGCGGATAAAGATAAGAATTTAGCGATAGCGAAAATTCTGACAATATGATCGAGCGGCCTATCCATCAAAAAGCCCCGGCGCAACCGCACCGGGGCTCTTCCACACGCTCTCCGATGAGAACCGGGACGTTTCCGCCCCGGCCCCAAAGTCTCAGTAGTTGTAAGCCCGCTCGCCGTGATCGGCGAGATCGAGGCCCTCGCGCTCCTCGTCCTGCGTCACGCGCAGGCCGACCACCACGTCGACGATCTTGTAGAGGATCGCCGAGCCGACGCCCGACCACAGGATGGTGAAGCCGACCGCCTTGGCCTGGGACAGGAAGGCCGGGCCGAACTCGTAGGCCGCGGCGACCAACTCGCCGGGCTTCGTCGCGTAGTCGGGGGCGCCGACGCCGCCCAAAGCCGGGTTGACCAGGATGCCGGTGGCGAGCGCGCCCAGGATGCCGCCGACGCAGTGCACGCCGAAGACGTCGAGCGAGTCGTCGTAGCCGAGCGCGTTCTTGACGGTCGAGCACATCACGAAGCAGACGGCGCCGGCGACGAGGCCGAGCACGATCGAGCCCATCGGGCCGGCGAAGCCGCAGGCCGGGGTGACGGCGACGAGGCCGGCGACCGCGCCAGACAGCATGCCGAGCAGCGAGGGCTTGCCCTTGGCGGCCCACTCGACGAGGAGCCAGGACAGGCCGGCCGCCGCCGTGGCCACGAAGGTGTTGATCATCGCGAGCGCCGCCGAGCCGTTGGCCTCGAGGTTGGAGCCGGCGTTGAAGCCGAACCAGCCGACCCAGAGCAGCGAGGCGCCGATCATCGTCATGGTGAGCGAGTGCGGGGCGAGCAGGTCGCGGCCGTAGCCGATGCGCTTGCCGATCATCAGGCAGCCGACGATGCCGGCGATGCCCGCGTTGATGTGCACCACGGTGCCGCCGGCGAAGTCGAGGGCGCCCCACTTGAACAGCAGGCCGGCATCGGCGTTGACGGCGTCGAGCGCGTCCTGGGCCGCCTTCTTCGAGGCCTCGTCGGTGGCCGCGGCCAACGCCTTGGCGGCGTTGCCGACCGCGTCGGGGCCGCCCCAGTACCAGACCATGTGCGCCATCGGGAAGTAGATGAAGATCAGCCACAGCAGGCAGAACAGCATCAGGGCCGAGAACTTCATGCGCTCGGCGAAGGCGCCGACGATCAGCGCCGGGGTGATCATCGCGAACGTCATCTGGAAGCAGATGTAGACGTATTCGGGGATGACGACGCCGTTCGAGAAGGTCGCCACGACCGAGTTGGCGTCGACGCCGCGCAGGAACGCCTTCGAGAAGCCGCCGACGAAGTCGTTGAGGCCGCCACCGTTGGTGAAGGCGAGGCTGTAGCCGAAGAACACCCAGACGATGCAGGCGAGGCTGACGATGGCGAAGACCTGGGTCAGCAGCGACAGCATGTTCTTGGTGCGGACCAGGCCGCCGTAGAACAGCGCCAGCCCGGGGATCGACATCATCAGCACCAGCGCCGACGAGATCAGCATCCAGGCGGTGTCGCCCTTGTTGGGCACCGGCGCCGCCGCCGCGGCCGGGGCGGCCTCGACGGTCGGCGTCTGCGCCAGGGACGGCTCCACCAGGACCAGCGCCAGCGCGGCGCCTCCCAGGCCGAGAGCCAGGACGTTGCGAAGCTTCATGGAAGAGGAACTCCCGATGGAATAAGGCAATGACGGGAATGAAGGGCGGCGGGGCACTGAATGAGGCCCCGCGCGGGTGGCGCCGTCAGAGGGCGTCGACGTCGGTCTCGCCGGTGCGGATGCGCACGGCCTTCTCGAGCGGCATCACGAAGATCTTGCCGTCGCCGATCTGGCCGGTGCGGGCGGCGGCCGCGATGGTGTCGACGACGTTCGAGACGAGGTCGACCGCCACCGCCACCTCGATCTTGAGCTTGGGCAGGAAGCTGACGGCGTACTCGGCCCCGCGATAGATCTCGGTATGCCCCTTCTGCCGGCCGTAGCCCTTCACTTCGGTCACGGTCAGGCCGTGCACGCCGATGCTGGTGAGGGCGTCGCGGACCTCCTCCAGCTTGAACGGCTTGATGATGGCCATGACGATCTTCATGGGACGAGCCCCCTTTCGATTTCGGCGACCCCGTGCCGGCTCTGAGCCGGGGCGAGGCGTGATCCGGCGCCGCGGCGAACCCATGGGCCCCGATGCCGGTCTCGAAAGGACATCAATCAAGGAACGTGCCAGAGCGCGGCAGCGGACCTACGGACAAGCTGCCCGGTTCCTGGGCCGATTGCGGATAATGAAGCCGCTCATGGCGGCAATGACGGTGAAAAAACCGCCATATGCCCAATCGGTAGGCGGGGAGGGCTCAGGCCTCAGGCTCCGGCGCCACCCGCTTCTCGCGGATCATGCCCTCCTGGGCGACCGAGGCCACGAGGGTGCCGTCCCGGGTGAAGATCAGCCCGCGGGAGACGCCGCAGCCGCCGGACGCGCTCGGGCTGTCCTGGGCGTAGAGCAGCCACTCGTCGGCCCGGAACGGCCGGTGGAACCACAGGGCGTGGTCGAGGCTCGCCGGCTGGATCTCGCTCTCGAACACCGTGCGGCCGTGCGGGATGAGCGAGGTGTCGAGCAGCGTCATGTCGGAGGCGTAGGCCAGCACCGCCTGGTGGATCGCCGGATCGTCCGGCAGGGGCGAGGTCGCCCGGATCCAGACGTGGAAGCGCGGCGGCCCGGGCGTGCGGGAGGCGTAGCGCTCGATCTCGACCGGGCGCAGCTCGATCGGCCGCTCGCTCTGGAAATAGGCCCGGACCGGCTCGGGCATCCGCGGCAGCATGGCGGCCTTGAGCGTGCCCTCGCCGGGCAGGTCCTCCGGCATCGGCACCGCCGGCATCTCGGCCTGATGGTCGAAGCCCGGCTCCTCGGCATGGTAGGAGGCCGACATCGAGAAGATCGGCCGGCCGTGCTGGATCGCCACCACCCGGCGGGTGGTGAAGCTGCGGCCGTCGCGGATGCGGTCGACCTCGTAGACGATCGGCACCTTCGGGTCGCCGCCGAGCAGGAAATAGGCGTGGAGCGAGTGCGGCCGGCGCTCCGGCGGCACGGTGCGGGTCGCCGCGACCAGGGCCTGGCCGATCACCTGGCCGCCATAGACCCGCTGCCAGCGGTCCTTGGGCGAGCGGCCCCGGAAGAGGTTCTCCTCCAGCTTTTCCAGGTCGAGGATGTCGAGGAGGTCGGCGACCGCGCGCACGGGACGGATTCCGGATCGAGGGAGGGGCGCGTAGCTGACGCAGGCCGAGGCGCGCCGTCAAGCGACGCCAACGGCCCGTACTCATGCTATGAGCCGTGCCGTTCGGACGAGCAGCGGGCGATGGTGGCATGGCGCAGGGTGGCGGCGTGAGCGGACGACGGGGGGCGGCGCGGGAGATCGTCGTCGCGGGCGGCGGGCTGCCGGGGCTGGCGCTGGCACTCGCCCTGCGGCAGGCGTTGGGCGAGAGCGTGCAGGTCACGGTCTGCGACCCGGCCTTCGGCCGGCCGGACGCCCCGCGGGACCTGCGCGCCTACGCGGTCGCGGCCGCGGCCCGGCGGATGCTGGAGCGCCTCGGCGTGTGGGACGCGGTGAGCCCGGGTGCCCAGCCGATCCGCGAGATGGTCGTCACCGACAGCCGCCTCGCCGACCCGGTGCGGCCGACCTTCCTGACCTTCGAGGGCGAGGTGGCCGAAGGCGAGCCCTTCGCCCACATGATCGAGGGCGGCGGCCTGCTCACGGCGTTGCGCGATGCCGCCGCGGCGGCGGGCGTGGTGCTGGAGGCGAGCCCCGTCCTCACCGCCGTGCCGGAGACCGACAGGATCACCGCGCGCCTGCCGGACGGACGCCGGATCCGCGCCGACCTCGTCGTGGCGGCGGACGGCGCCCGCTCGCGCCTGCGCGAGGCCGCCGGCATCGGCTGGGTCGGCTGGTCCTATCCCCAGTCGGGCATCGTCGCGACCGTGGCGCACGAGCGCGACCACGAGGGCCGGGCGATCGAGCACTTCCTGCCGTCCGGCCCCTTCGCGGTGCTGCCGCTGCCCCCCGGCGGGTCGCTCGGCCACCGCTCCTCGATCGTCTGGACCGAGCGGCAAGCCGAGGTGCCGGCCCTTCTCGGCGGCGGGCCCGAGGAGGCCCTGATCGAGGTCGAGCGCCGCTTCGGTCTCACCCTCGGCCGCATCGCGCTGGAATCACCCCTCAAGGCCTATCCGCTCTCCTTCGGCATCGCCCGGCGCTTCGGCGCGAAGCGGCTGATGCTGCTGGGGGATGCCGCCCACGTCATCCACCCGATCGCCGGCCAGGGCCTGAACCTGGGGCTGCGCAGCGCCGCCGCCCTGGCCGAGGCGCTGGCCGACACGATGCGCCTCGGCCTCGATCCGGGCGGGCCGGAGGCGCTGGAGACCTACGAGCGCAGCCGGCGCTTCGACACGCTGGCGATGGGAGCGGCCACCGACGGCCTCAACCGCCTGTTCTCGAACGACGCCCTGCCGGTCCGCCTCGCCCGCGACCTCGGCCTCGGCCTCGTCGACCGGCTGCCCGGCTTGAAGCGGCTGTTCATCCGCGAGGCGGCGGGGTTGCGGGGGCGCCAGCCGCGGTTGATGCGCGGCGAGGCGCTGTAGGCGGGACCGGCTGTCCCCCCTCGCCTCACGTGGCGACCATCGCGGGTTCCGCTTCGCGGGCTCGCGATCACGGGGCGCGTCAAGCCATGTTGCCCCACGTGCCGCCCGCGTTCGTCTTGAGCAGCGGCGACGCGCTTCCGATGAGCGCGAGTTCGTTCGCCATTCTCAGCAGGCTGGGGCCGACGCCGAGCATGCGCTCCTCCGTGAAGCGGGAGGACGGACCGGCGACGATCAGGGCGCCGGCCGCGGGCTCGCCCTTGCGCCGGACGACCGCGGCCATCGAGCTCATTCCGGGAGCGTACACGTCCCTGATCATGCTGAAGCCCCGCTTCCGGTGCTCGTGCAGCATCGCCAGGAGAGCGTCCACGGTGGTGGGCGCGTTCGGCCCGTAGCTCGCGGGATCGCCCAGGCCCTGATGCACCACGGCCTCGGTCGCCTGCTGGTCGCTCAGGGTCGCCAGCCAGGCATGGCCCGCCGCGCTGCAGGAGAGCGTCAGGTCGATGCCCATGTCGGGATCGTAGAGCAGCCCGACCTTCGACCCCACCGCCTTCGCGACGAGGGTCAGCCTGTTCCCGTCGAGGATGGCAAGACGGACGAGCTCCTCCGTCTCCCTCGCCAATCGGTTCATGACCGGCTGCGCGATGTCGATGATGCCGGACTTGCTCAGGAAGCTCATTCCCATCGAGGAGAGCTTCGTGGTCAGCGCGTACTCGCCGCGCTGCACGAGCCGCACGTAACCGTACTTCATCAGCTCGTTCAGCGTGCGATGGCACCCGCTCCGGATCTGGTTGAGGTCGGTCGCGATCGACACGAGCGGTGCGCCGTGCGGGCGGGCCGCCAGGTATTCCAGGATGGCGAGCGCCTTCTCCATCGATCCACTCATCCCGGCATCCCGTTTTTCACGCAGTCTTTCAAAATTTGAAAGATAGTCAAAAAACGTTGCGGCGTCGATCCGTGGCGATACGACAGGAGTGCTCAGATCGCGGGCAGCGACGGCTCGATACGGGAGGAGGACGACGATGGGGACCACCCTCATTCGGCGCAGGCAGGCGCTGGCCATGATCGCGGCCGTACCGCTGGTCACCGCACCCTTCGTCCGCCGCGCCGCCGCGGCCGAGTTCAGCCTCAAGATCGCGCATCCGCTGGCCGCGGCGCATCCGACGAACATCCGTCTCCTGGAGGCCGCCGACACGATCCAGAAGGACACCGACGGACGGGTCGAGCTGCGCATCTTTCCGAACGGCCAGCTCGGCGGCGAGGCGGACACGCTCAGCCAGCTCCGGTCGGGCGCCGTCGAGGGCTACGTCATCGGCGGCCTCGTCGTCTCGACGGTCGTGCCCGCGGCGGCCCTGGACGGAACCGGCTTCGCCTTCTCCGACGCCTCGAAGGTCTGGCCGGCCATGGACGGCAAGCTCGGCGCCTACATCCGGGACGCTTTCGCGAAGAGCAACCTGTATGCCGCCCGCACGTCGTGGGATCTCGGCTTCCGGGAGATCACCACATCGGTGAAGCCGATCAGGACGGTGGCCGATCTGAGCGGGCTGAAGATCCGCGTTCCCAGCGCGGCGGCCTATACCAGCCTGTTCCGGGCGCTGGACGCGGCGCCGACCAGCGTGCAGTTCACCGACGTCTACCCCGCCTTGCAGACCCGGATCGTCGATGCCCAGGAAAACCCTCTCAGCCTGATTGTGACCTCGCGCTTCCACGAGGTTCAGAAATTCTGCTCGTTGAGCAATCACATCTGGCAGGGCAACTGGGTCCTGTTCAACGGCCGGGTCTGGAAGAGCATCCCGGAGAAACTGCAGGACATCGTCGAAGATCGGTTGAACCAGGCGGGGCGGGCTCAGCGCGCCGATCTCGCCGGCCTGGAGCAGAGCTATCGCGACACGATGATGAAAAGCGGAATCGCGTTCAACGATGTCGATGCCGACTCGTTCAGGGCGAAGCTGAGATCGTCCGGCTACTACACGGAGGTGCGTCGCAAGTTCGGCGACCAGGCCTTTCAGATCCTGGAGGAGGCAGCGGGTGCGTCCTTCGGGTGAGCCGTGATCCTGGCGGTGCCGTGATCTGGCGGCTCGGCGACCGCGTGCCGCGCTGCCATCCGATATCCCGCGAAGATGAGAGGCAAGCATGTCTTTACTGGGCCGAGCCGCCGTCGCGATGTGGTGGAGCATCAAGTCGGAGAGGCGCGCCGAGTTCGGCGACTGGCACTCTCACGAGCACTTCCCGGAGCGGCTGAGCATTCCCGGCTTCCTGCGCGGGTCGCGCTGGACGAGCACGCTCGAGGCAGACGATTTCTTCGTGCTCTACGAACTCGACGCGTACGAGACGCTCACCTCGACGGGATACCTGGACCGGCTCAACGCGCCCACACCCTGGTCGACGACGATGATGCCCCATCATCTCGGCATGGTGCGCAGCCAGTGCCGCGTCGAGGCGAGCTTCGGCGGCGGCGTGGCCACCTCGCTCGCCACGGTGCGGCTGTCGCCCGGTCGCGAGGACCGGTCGGCGTTGCGGGACCGGATCGTCGGCACCCTCGCGGAGCTGGCTGCCGAGCCGGGCCTGACCGGCGCGCATCTGCTGGTGACGGACACGCCCCGGACCAGCGCGCCGACGCGGGAGCAGGAAATCCGCGGTTCCGACGGCACGGCCGACTGGGTCGTGATCCTCTCGGGCTACGATCCGGAGATCGTGCAGGCCCGCGTGCGACAGCACCTTTCGGCGGATGCCCTTCCGGGCCTGCACGAGGACGGCGCGATCGTCATCGGGCACCACAGGTTGTCGTTTTGCATGACGCCCGCGGATCTCGGCAAGCCATAGATCGCGGTGCGCGCCCGAGCGGGCTTCCCCGCCCCCGTCGCGAAGCACCGGTGAGGATCAGGCTTCGCACGGCGGCGATCGTCTCACCGCAGATCCGCCACGTGCCGCACGGCGAAATGCGTCAGCTCCGTCAAGGTCGCCACCCCGAGCCGCTGCCGCAGGGCCGCGCAGGCATTCGTCACCGTCTTGTAGCTGACCGACAGGTCCTCGGCGATCGCCGCGTAGCCCCGGCCCTCCGCCAGCAGGGCCAGGATGCGGCGCTCGCGCGGGCTCAAGGTCCCGAGCAGGGAGCGGCGCGGATCGGCCTGGAGCAGGGCGACCTCGGTAGCGAGGCGCCCGTCGAGATAGGGCCGCCCGGCCCGGACCTGCTCGTAGGCCCGCACCAGGTCGCCGGCCGGCGCGTCCTTGAGGACGTAGCCGACGGCGCCGGCGGCCAGCGCCCGGGCGACGATCGCCGGGTCGGCGTGCATGCTGAACACCAGCACCCGGGTGGCGGGCGCGCGCCTGCGCACCCGGCCGATCAGCGCGAGGCCGGCCAGATCCCGGCCCGGCAAGTCCCGGCCGGGAAAGGCGAGGTCGATCACCGCCACCTCGGGCCGGTGGCGCAGGATGGCGCGGTAGCCCTCCGGCAGGCCGGCGGCGCCGCGCACCTCGGCGCCCGCATCCTCCAGCAGGCGCCGGGCGCCCTGGAGCACGATCGGGTGATCGTCGACGACGACGACGCGGGTCACGGGGCCTCCTCCTCTGGCGTCCCGGTCGGGAGCACGATCCGCAGCGACGTGCCCGGCTCGCGCGGCACCAGGGCGAGCCGGCCGCCCAGGCCCTCGACCCGCTCGCGCATCCCGGCTAACCCCCGTCCCTCGCCCCGGTCACCGGTCAGGCCGGTCCCGTCGTCGTCGACGGCGAGGTGCAGGCTGCCCTCCCGCTCGGCGACCTCCACCATCACCCGCGATGCGCCGGCATGGCGGAGCGCGTTGGTCAGCCCCTCCTGCACGCAGCGATAGACGGTGAGGTCGACGAGGTCGCCGTAGCCGGCTCTCAGGCCCGCGACGTGCCCCTCGACCGCGGTCTCGGGATGGTGCCGGGCCGCTTCGCGCACCAGGAGTTCGAGGCAGCGGCTCAGGGGCACCTGGCCGAGGCCGGCCGGGCGCAGGCGGTTGAGCAGGGCCCGGTTGATCGTCTGCACCCGCGTGACGATCGCCGCGATGTCGTCGGTGCGCTGGGTCAGGCGGGTGCGGGCGGGCTCGTCGAGGGTCGCGGCGATGCGGGCGATCGAGGAGGAATTGGCCTCCAGCCCGAACAGGCACGGGCCGAACTCGTCGTGGAGCTCGAGCGCCGTGCGCCGGCGCTCGTCCTCCTCGGCGGTGAGAAGGCGGCGGGTGAGCCGCAGGTTGGCGGCGCGCGCGCTGCCCAGCGCCTCGGCGAGGCGGTTGAACCGGGTCGCGATCACCGCGAGCTCGCGGGTGTCGGGCCGGTCCACGCGCGCGTCGTAATCCTGCTGCTCCAGCCGGGTCAGCCCGGCGGCGAGCTGGGCGAGCGGGCTCAGGATCCGCCCGAAGGCGAGGAACAGGATCGCCAGCATGGCGAGGCTTAAGGAAAGGCCGGTGAGGCCGAGCGCCAGGGCGTAGCCCCAGACCTCGTCGATCTCGTCCGAGGGTTCGGCGGTGACGAGCGCCGTGCCGATGCGCTCACCCCGCAGCACCAGCGGCACCTCGTGGCGATGCGCCGGCGGCGCGATCACCTGAGCGAACCAGCGGGGCGCCCGCCGCGTGCCCTCCCGCGGCGTCCCTCCCTCGGTCGGCCGGCTGGCGGCGTCGATGAGCGTCACCCGGACGTGGCGCAGGCCCTGGAAGCGGAGGGCGAGGGTGCGGAACAGGCCGGACAGGGGTGCGTCCTGCAGCGCCTGCAGGGTCTCGGCCACCAGCGGCTCGACCACCGCCATCGAGGCCGCGGTCTCGACCTCGGTAGCGGTGCGCGCCTTATGGATGATGACCGCGCCCGAGATCGCCGCCGCCACGAGGTTGATGAGGACGACGACCACCATCAGCCGCGCCCGCATCGGGCGGCCGGACCAGAGCGCGGGCAGGAGGCGGGGCGGGGGGGCGGGGGACGGTGGAGGGGTCGGGCGCAACGGGGTCTCGGGGGAATTCCGCGATGGGCAGGCTGCGCGGTAAGGAGAAGGCGCGTCTCCCCTCTCCCGTGTGGGAGAGGGGCCGGGGGTGAGGGTGGCTCGGCTGCCGGATATGTCGCTACGCGTCGAGCTGCGCAGCTCGACGGGTCAGGATCATTGCGGAAGCCGAGCCACCCTGCGCGATCTTCGATCGCCCCTACCCCTCTCCCAAACGGGAGAGGGGATCCCGAGCTCTTCCGATCACGTCGATGATCCGGACAGCCGCCTCATGACACGAGCCCCGCGGCAGCCCCTGTGTCAATCAAGCTGCCTACCACGTCATCCGCACGCCGCCATAGACCGAGAGCGGCTGCACCAGGGTGGTGGTGCGGGGATCGTTCAGCACGTAGCGGCCGGCGAAGTTGTCGTCGCGCTCCAGGAAGGTGCCGAAATTGGCGTAGCGGTTGTTGAACAGGTTGGTCACCAGGCCGAAGATCTGCACGGTCGGCGTCAGCTGGAAACTGGTGTTGAGGT
Source organism: Methylobacterium sp. 174MFSha1.1 (assembly GCF_900116815.1). NCBI lineage: Bacteria > Pseudomonadati > Pseudomonadota > Alphaproteobacteria > Hyphomicrobiales > Methylobacteriaceae > Methylobacterium > Methylobacterium sp. 174MFSha1.1. The sequence goes on from NZ_FPCB01000008.1 coordinate 14,262, forward strand.
TGGCGGTGAAGTAGGCCGGCAGCTTGCGGTTGAGGTTCGACTCGTCGCCGCGGAAATAGGACGACGAGAACGCCTGCATGTTCATGCCGAAGCGCCATTGCGGGGTGATGGCGTAGTCGAAGCCGGCCTTGATCTGGTGGTCGGGGACCAGCGGCACCTTGTTGCCCGGGCGCACGCTGATGAGCCCGTCATCGGCGAGCGGGTTGTTGGGCGAGGACAGGTCGCCGCGGAACTGGAAGGTGGCGTCGATCAGCGCGTAGTTGGCGTAGAGGCTCAGGCGCCCGGTCGTGTACGCGGCCGCGACCTCGATGCCCTGGCGCTGCGTCGCCGGCACGTTGATGAAGTAGCCGCGCGCGGCGTTGCCCGGCACCGCGACCTGGAGGATGTCGTTGGTGAGGTCGGTGCGGAAGGCGCCGAGCTTGTAGGTGAGGAGGCCGCCCTCGTAGAAGTTCGGCACCGAACCGCGGATGCCGACCTCGTAGGTGCGGGCCTCGACCTGGCGCAGCGGCGGATCGGCGACCAGCGAGTTCGGCAGCAGGCAGGGCCGGTCCGGGTTGGCGCAGGCGAGTTCGAGCGGCGTCGGCGCCCGGTTCGACTCGGAATAGCCGCCATAGACGCTCAGCCAGTCGGTGACCCGGTAGGTCAGGCCGGCGACCGGGTTGATCCGGCTGAAGTAATGCGTGCCGGTGACGTCGGGCGAGAAGCCGGTGAGGTCCTGGGTACTGATCCGGGCGAAGTTCAGCCGCGCCCCGGCGGTGAGCGAGAGCCGGTCGGTGACGTCGAAGGTATCGAGGGCGTAGAGGCCCATATAGAGGTTCGAGCCCGTGACCTGGCTCGGTGCGATGCCGAGTGCCGCCGCCGTGCGGATCGGTCCGGTGCCGAGGCCCGGGATGTTGCCGTGGGTCGGGTTGAGCGGATCCGTCGTGACGCTCAGGTCGGGGTTGATCACGCCGAGCGTGCTCGACGACTTGAAGCCGTAATTCGCGACGTCGATGCTGCCGCCGACGATGAAGGTGTTCGGCCGGTCGAAGATCCGGTCGCGGTTGGTGGCCTGGAGCGTGCCGCCGTAGCCGGTCGCCTCGGTCCGCACGGTGTCGATCGTGCCGTAGGGCACGCCGGCCCGGAACGGGATCTGCTGGTTCTGGGGCCCCAGGATCAGGAACTGGTTGCGGAACTGCGCCTGGGTCTGGCCGGGCGCGGCCGAGAACCCGTCATCCTCGAAGCACAGGAAGCCGCGGAAGTTCGAGCGGGTCGAGCAATTCTCGAAATTGCCGTCGTTGCCGTCGATCACGTACTGGCTGAGGCGGCGGACATAGGCGTTGCCCGACAAGTCCCAGGTCGGGGAGATGTTGACCTTGCCGGTGACCTGGATCTGGCCGACCGCGGTGTCGATCGATTGCGGGTAGGTGAAGATCGCCCGCTGGTCGGTGCGGGTGAAGTCCACCGGCGAGGCGGCGGCGGCGCCGAAATAGGTCTTGGCGCCGGACGCGATGATGTGGAACTCAGAATCGAGGGTGCGGTGGCCGAGGTCGGCGTAGACCCGGCCGATCTCCGAGGGCGACTGGTAGCGCCAGCCGGCATCGCGCAGGCCCTCGCCGGCGAAGTAGAAGCTCCAGGGGCCGATCACCTCGCCGTATTGCAAGGTGCCCAGGATGCGGCCGTCCGAGCCGCCCATCACCGAGACTTCCTTGCCCTGCCAGGTGAAGCCGTTCTTCATCTCGATGTTGACCGCGCCGCCGAGCGCGTTGAGGCCGAAGATCGGGTTGCCGGTGACGATGTCGATGCGGTTGATCGCGACCTGGGGGATCAGGTCCCAGTTCACCACGTCGCCGAAGGCCTCGTTGATGCGGGTGCCGTTCTGGTAGACGGCGAGGCCCTGCGGCGCGCCGAGCAGCGGCGAGGCGTCGAAGCCGCGATAGGTCAGGGTCTGGCGGAAGCTGCTGCCCTGGCCGTCGGACAGGTTCACGCCCGGGGTGGTGCGGGCCAGCGTGAAGGTCGGGTCGAGGGTGGCGCGGTCCTGCTCGAATTGCCGCGCCGTCACGGTCTCGACGGTGAACGGCACCTTGGCGAGCGGCAGGGCGCCGCCGCCCTCGATCCGCTCGCCGGTCGCGGGCCCGCTGCGCGTGCCGGCCGCGCCGCCGACCGGCGTCACCGGCACGACGTCGATCGTCTCGAGGGCGATGGTGCCCTGCGCCACTGCCGGCGCGATCAGCGCGGCCGAGACGAGAGCAGTCGTGACCAGAAATCCCCAGCGCGACGCCGTCATGCCCGACACACTCCCCCACTCGACTCTTCTTGGCGCTGCGTGGCGCCGCCCTCGGGAGCAGAGATAGCGAGCTTCACCGTTCTGCCGCAATCCCGCCGGACGGGGCATTGCACGTTCCGGTAGTTATGGGGCAGAGTCGGTGCCGAAACCCCGCGCGCCGTGACCTCAGCGCAACAATCCGAAGCGCTGGTGAGATATGGATCAGGAAGATCCGGCAATCAGATTTGCTTGATATTCCCGGAATTGTTCGGAATATCGATTGATCGACCCGATGCGCACCCTCTGGGTCATCCCGGGGCCGCGCAGCGGAACCCGGGATCCATAACCGCCGAGGGTCGAGGATGAATCGGAACGCGAGCCGCTTCGTTCAGCGCCGTCAGCGGTTATGGATCCCGGGTTCTCGGCAAGCCTCGCCCCGGGATGACGTTAGGGTCGTTCGGCCCGGCGCCGGATTGGCCGACGCGACCGAGCGGCACTCTCTCAGGGATCGCCGAGGGCCGCGACCGCCTCCGCGCCGGTGAGCGGCGCGCTGTCCCACTGCGCCGGCCGGTCGATCGCGCCGCGCAGCATCGCCTTGTAGACGTGGCGCGGCACCTCCTCGGCGCCGAACTGGGCGAGGTGGCTGGTGACGAACTGGGCATCGAGCAGGGTGTAGCCGCCGCGCTTGAGCCGGGCGGCGAGGTGCACCAGCGCCACCTTCGAGGCGTCCCGGGCGGTGTGGAACATGCTCTCGCCGAAGAAGGCCGCGCCGAGGGAGACGCCGTAGAGCCCGCCGACCAGGACCCGGGGCTCGCCGGCATAGACCTCGACGGTGTGGCAATGGCCGATGTCGAACAATTCGCCGTAGAGGGCGCGGATGCGGGCGTTGATCCAGGTCCGGTCGCTGTCCCGCCGCGGCGCGGCGCAGCCCTCGATCACCGCGTCGAAGTCGCGGTCGGTCACCACCTCGAAGCCGCCGTTGCGCACCGTGCGGGCGAGGCGCTGGCCGAGATGAAAGCGGTCGAGGGGCAGGATTCCCCGCTCCTTGGGCTCGACCCAGTACAGGGTCGGGTCGTCCGCATCCTCCGCCATCGGGAAGATGCCGGCCGCATAGGCCTTGAGCAGGATCTCGGCGGTGATCTCGACGTTCAGGCTGCCGTGCATCGGCGGGGGGTTCCGGGCGCAGGGAGCGCGGGGAAGCCATTCTCCCCCATGGCCGAGCCCTGGCAAAGATAGGGCGCGCGGAGCCGGCAGACGAAAAATGACCCGCGGCTGGGGGCCGCGGGTCATGCGGGGCGCGGACCGCCCCGGCTCGACCGCGATCAGCGCAGGAGCGGGCCGCCCGTGGTGTTGCCGAGGTTCGGGTTCATGCGGCTCGGCATCTCGGCGTTGCCGCCGGTGGCCGAGTCGACGTCGGTCGGCAGGGTGTTCTTGCCGACGCCGCCGACGCGGGACGGACGATAGGGGTTCGCCACGGTGCCGGTGGTGAGCGGGTCGATCACCGGGGCGACCGGGTTCGGCAGCACCGGGCCCTGGTAGACGGGCGCCTGAGCCAGGGCGGGGGTGGCCAGGAGGGCGGCCACGGCGGCGAGCTTGATCACGCGCATCGTCAGTGTCTCCAAGATGTGAGAAGTGCCGTCACGGTCCAGACCGGGCCTGTCCGCTGCCTGACGCAGGGTTGGATCGGATCGTGGTGTCCGTTGTTGGCGGGAAAACTGACGAAACGTCACCGTGTTCCGCGGCGGCCGCAAAAATCTCGCGCGCCATCGATTGCTGCGATGCCGCATCCGGATCGGGGACCCGGACACGAAAAAGGGGCGCCTCCCGGCGCCCCTTCCCCCATGAGAGACCCTCGCTCGCGCGGCGCTCAGCCGATCTCGAGACCGCCGGTCTTGAGGAACTCCTCGAGCCAATGGATGTCGTAGGCGCCGTTCTGGATGTCGGCGTTGCGCACCAGGGTGCGGAACAGCGGCAGCGTCGTGTCGACGCCCGCGACGACGAACTCGTCGAGGGCCCGGCGCAGCCGCATCAGGCACTCGTTGCGGGTGCGGCCGTGGACGATGAGCTTGCCCATCAGCGAATCGTAGTGCGGCGGGATGCGGTAGCCCTGGAAGGCCGCCGAGTCGACCCGCACGCCGAGGCCCCCTGGCGGGTGGAAGTAGGTGATGGTGCCGGGCGAGGGCCGGAAGGTCGCCGGGTGCTCGGCGTTGATGCGGCACTCGATGGCGTGACCCTCGACCCGCACGTCCTCCTGTCGCACCGACAGGGGCGCGCCCGCCGCCACCCGGATCTGCTCGTTGACGAGGTCGATCCCGGTGATCATCTCGGTGACGGGGTGCTCCACCTGAATCCGGGTGTTCATCTCGATGAAGTAGAACTGCCCGTCCTCGTAGAGGAACTCGATCGTGCCGGCGCCGGTATAGCCGAGCTCCTGCATCGCCCGGGCGACCGTGCCGCCGATCTGCTCGCGCATCTCGGCGTTGAGCGCCGGGGAGGGGCCCTCCTCCCAGACCTTCTGGTGCCGGCGCTGGAGCGAGCAGTCGCGCTCGGCGAGGTGGATGGCGTTGCCGCGGCCGTCGCCGAGCACCTGCACCTCGATGTGGCGCGGCTTCTCGAGATACTTCTCGATGTAGACCGCGTCGTCGCCGAAGGCGGCCTTGGCCTCGGTGCGGGCGGTCATCAGGGCGTTCTCGAGGTCGGCCTCGCTGCGGGCGACCTTCATGCCGCGGCCGCCGCCGCCGGACGCCGCCTTGATCAGCACCGGGTAACCGATCTCGGCCGCGACGCGCTTGGCCTCGTCGGTATCGGTGACCCCGCCCTCGGAGCCCGGCACGCAGGGGATGCCGAGGCGCTTGGCGGTGCGCTTGGCCTCGATCTTGTCGCCCATCACCCGGATGTGCTCGGCCTTCGGGCCGATGAAGCCGATGCCGTGGTGGTTCAGCACCTCGGCGAAGCGGGCATTCTCGGACAGGAAGCCGTAGCCCGGATGCACCGCGTCGGCGCCGGTGATCTCGCAGGCGGCGATGATCGACGGGATGTTGAGGTAGCTGTCGCGGGCCGGCGGCGGGCCGATGCAGACGCTCTCGTCGGCGAGCCGCACGTGCATGGCGTCGGCGTCGGCGGTGGAATGCACCGCCACCGTCGCGATGCCGAGCTCCTTGGCGGCCCGCAGGATCCGGAGCGCGATCTCGCCCCGGTTCGCGATCAGGATCTTGTCGAACATGAGGGCCTTGAGTTTATTCGATCAGCAGGAGGGGCTCGCCGAACTCGACCGGCTGACCGTCCTCGATGAAGATCGCCGTCACGGTGCCGGCGCGCGGCGCCACGATGTCGTTGAAGGTCTTCATCGCCTCGACGAGCAGCACCCGGGCGCCACTCTCGACCCGCGAGCCGACCTCGACGAAGGTCTTCGCGTCCGGCGAGGGCTTGCGGTAGGCGGTGCCGACCATCGGCGAGAGCACCGCGCCCGGATGGGCGGCGAGCGCCTTCGGGTCGGTCTCGGCGGATGCGGCGGGCGCGGCGGTCGGGACCGCGGCGGCCGGCAGGGGCGGGGCGAGCGCGGCCGCCACCGGGACCTGCACCTGCTGCACCGCGCGCTCGCGGGCGACGCGGATGCGCAGGTCGCCCTTCTCGACCTCGATCTCGCTGAGATCGGTCTCGGCGATCAGGGTCGCGAGCTCGCGCACGAGCTCCGGGTCGAAGGGATCATGCTTGTTGTTGGAGGGCACGGCAGGTCTTCGGCAATCGTGATGGGGGCGGGGGTTGGCCCGCCGGGACCCGGTCCCGGACGACGCGGGGGCGTCGTTTTGTCCGGCGGGCGATCGGCGGGCCTCATAGACCATGCGGCAGGCGCGCGATAGGGGCGCCGGCCCGCACGGGCGGAGCGTCGAGCTCAGCAGGTGGCGTGGCCGCACTGGCGCACGCCGGCCACCGTCTTGCGGATCGGCTCGACGCCGACGGCGCCCGGGATGATCTCGTCGCCGATGATGAAGGCCGGGGTGCCCGACAGGCCGAGCTTGTCGCCGAGGCCCACATTCTCCTGCAAGGCCGCCTGGATGTCGGCGGCCTGCATGTCCTTCTGGAGCTTGGCGATGTCGAGGCCCATCTCCTTGGCCACCGCGATCGCCCGCTCGCCGTTCACCCGGCCGCGGCTCTCGAGCAGGCGGGTGTGGTAGTCGAACAGCTTGTCGCCCTTGAGCTGCTGCTTGGCCGCGAGCGCTACCTTGCTGGCCTCCAGCGAATCGGGGCCGAGCACGGGGAAGTCGCGCAGGACCACCTTCAGCTTGGGGTCGCCCTTGATCAGGGTCTGCAGGTCGGTGAGCGCGCGCTTGCAGTAGCCGCAATTGTAATCGAAGAACTCGACCACGGTGACGTCGCCGTTCGGGTTGCCGGCGACGAAGCCGTGCGGCGAGTTGTGCAGGATGTCGCGGGTTTCCTTTAGGGCGCTGGCCTGGGCGACCTTCTGGGCGTCCTGCTGGCGCTTCTCCAACTCGGCCATCGCCTCCTGCAGCACCTCCGGGTTCTTCAGCAGGTACTCGCGCACCACGGTCTCGATCGCCTGGCGCTGGACGTCGCTCATCGGGCCCGAGGTTGCGAGAGCTTGCGCCGCCGTACCGGGCGCCGCCGGCGTGGTCGTCGGTGCCTGCGCGCGGGTCGGGGCGGCGGTGGCGACGAGGCCCGCGAGCGCGAGGGCGGGCAGGAGGCGGGGCAGGGGCAGCATCGTCGTCCTCATCGGGGTCGTCCACGGTCGGTGGCGCACAATCCTGGCGCGCTCCTTGAGCCGCCGGTTAGGCGGTTTCGCGGCAGGCTTGTCAAATCACGCCTGCGCCGGCCGCGGGGCGCAATCTCCGGCAAATCCCGCTATGTGCGGGGGCGCACCCGCGCATCCGCTTCAAGAGCTCGTCATGTCCGATCCCGCCTCGCTCGTCTCCCGCCGCGCCGCCCGCGTCGCGCCCTTCCTGGCGATGGACGTGCTCGCCGCCGCGGCCCGGCGGGAGCGGCGGGGCGACAGCGTGGTGCACATGGAGGTCGGCCAGCCCTCGGCGCCGGCCCCCCGCTCGGCCATCGCGGCGGCGCAGGCCGCGCTGGCCTCGGGCCGCATCCCCTATACCGAGGCCCTCGGCATCGCGCCCTTGCGCGAGCGCATCGCCCGCCACTACGCCGAGGCCTACGGCGTCTCGGTCGCGCCCGAGCGGGTCGTCGTCACCACCGGCTCCTCGGCGGGCTTCGTCCTCGCTTTCCTGAGCCTGTTCGATGCCGGCGGGCGCGTCGCGATCTCGGCTCCCGGCTATCCGGCCTACCGCTCGGTGCTCCAGGCCGTCGATCTCGAGCCCGTCGGGCTGACCCTGCGGGCCGAGGACGGCTTCGTGCCGACGGCCGCCGCCCTGCGCGCCGCCCACGAGGCCGCGCCGCTCGAAGGCCTCCTGGTCATGAGCCCGGCGAACCCTTCCGGCACGATGATCGACGAAGCGGGTCTCGCAGCCCTGGCGCAGGCCTGCCGCGCCATGAACCTGCGCTTCATCTCGGACGAGATCTATCACGGCCTGACCTACGGCGTGCCGGCCGCCACCGCGCTCGCGGTCGATCCGGACGCGGTCGTGATCAACTCGTTCTCGAAATACTACTGCATGACCGGCTGGCGCATCGGCTGGATGGTGGTGCCCGAGGGCCTGGTGCGGCCGATCGAGCGCCTGGCGCAGAACCTCTACATCTCGGCGCCCTACCTGTCGCAGGTGGCGGCGCTCGCCGCCTTCGACGCCACCGAGGAGCTGGAGGCGGTGAAGGCCGACTACGCCCGGGCCCGCGCGCTCCTCCTCAACGAGCTGCCGGCCCTCGGCCTCGGCGACGTGCATCCGGCCGACGGCGCCTTCTACCTCTACGCCGACGTCGCCCGGCTCACCAACGACTCGATCGGCTTCTGCCGCCGCATGCTCGACGAGGCCGGCGTCGCGGCGACCCCGGGCCTCGATTTCGACCCGGACGCCGGCGCCCACCACCTGCGCCTGTCCTTCGCCGGCGGCGAGGCCGAGGCACACGAGGCGGTGCGGCGGCTGAAAGGCTGGCTGCGCTGACCGGAGGACACGCATGAGCGACCTGCACCCTGGGAACGACTTGCATCCCGCCGCCGCGGGCGGCTTCTCCGCTGGGGCGGAGACCTATGCGCGCGGCCGGCCCGACTACCCGGCGGCGCTCGCCACCTGGCTGCGCGACGGCTTGCGCCTCGGGCCCGGCCGGAGCGTCGCCGATCTCGGCGCCGGCACCGGCAAGTTCACCCGCCTGCTCGCCGCCACCGGCGCCGCCGTCACGGCGATCGAGCCCGTCGACGCCATGCGGGCGCGGCTCGCCGCCTCGCTCCCCGGCGTGACGGCCCTGGCCGGTTCCGCCGAGGCGATGCCGCTGGCGGCGGGAAGCCTCGACGCGCTCGTCTGCGCCCAGGCCTTCCACTGGTTCTCGACGCCGGCGGCGCTCGCCGAGATCCGCCGGGTGTTGAGAGTGGGTGGGCGCTTCGGCCTCGTCTGGAACGTCCGCGACGAGGCGACGCCCTGGGTGGCGGCGCTCACGGCGATCATGAACGCCCACGAGGGCGACGCGCCGCGCTTCCACACCGGTGCGTGGCGGAAGGTGTTTCCGGCCGAAGGGTTCGGGCCGCTGCACGAGGAGGCCTTCGCGCACGGCCATGAAGGCACCCCGGAGCAGGTGATCATCGACCGCACCCTGTCGGTGAGCTTCATCGCGGCGCTGCCGGAGGCCGAGCGGGCGGGGGTGGCGCAGGCCGTGCGCGACCTGATCGCCCGCACGCCGGAGCTCGCCGGGCGGGCCGCGGTGACGTTTCCGTACCGGACGCAGGTGTATTGGTGCGAGCGGGTGAGCTGAGGCCTGCAGAGACGGAATCGACACCCGCGAGGTCATCCCGGGGCCCGGCGCAGCCGGGAACCCGGGATCCATAACCGCTGACAACGCCGAATGAAGCGGGGTGCGTCCCGATCAGTTCTGAACCGTCAGCGGTTATGGATCCCGGGTTCCGCTGCGCGGCCCCGGGATGACGTGGGGCCAACAGGACAGGACTACGTCGACAGCAGTCGAGGCCGCCGCCGAGCCCTACTTCCCCGCCGGCGCCCCGACCCCGAAGTGGTCCGCCAGCTGCGCCCCCGTATAGGTCTCCGAGAAGCTGTCTCCCCGCTCCGGCAGCATGGTGGCATTCCAGGCATGCCACGCCGCCTGGAGCCGCGAAAACTCCTCCGGGCGCCGGGCCTTGAGGTTTCCCCGCTCCAGCGGGTCGGCGACGACGTCGAACAGGAAGGTCTGGTCGCGGATCTTGAGGTACTTGAGGTCGCCGTCGCGCATCGCGGCTTGCGCGTTGGCGCGGTAGCGCCAGTGGAAGGTGCGCGGGTGCTCCGGCGCCGCTCCGCTCAGGATCGGCAGGAGGTCGATCCCGTCCGACGGGTAGGCGGGGTCCGGCGCCGCGCCGGCGGCGGAGAGCAGCGTCGGCAGCCAGTCCATGGTGATCATCGGCTGGTCCGAGACCGCCCCCGCCTTGAGCCGCCGCGGCCACGACACGATCGCCGGGATGCGCAGGCCGCCCTCCAGCAATTCGGTCTTGCGGCCGGTGAAGGGCCAGGTGTCGGAGAAGCGCTCGCCGCCATTGTCGCTGGTGAACACCACGATCGTGTCCTCGGCGACCCCGTTCGCCTCCAGCGCGTCAAGGACGCGGCCGATCTGGGTATCCATCTCGGCGACGATGCGCCGGTAGGTGGCTTGAGTGCCGCCGTCGAAGTGGCGCAGGTTGCTGCCGGCGATCCGGCGCGACTCCGCCTCGTCGTCGGGCGTCTCCCACGGCCAGTGCGGCGCGTTGAAGTGCAGGCTGAGGAAGAACGGGCGCCCGGCCTTCGCCGATGCCGCGATCGTCTCGACCGCGCGCCTGCCGAGGAGGTGGGTGGCGTAGCCGACCTCCTCGATCCGCACGTCGCCGTCCCACAGGTCCGGCTTGTCGTCGGTGCCGCGGTGGCTGAAATAATCGATGGTGCCGCCGCGAAAGCCCCAGAACGCGTCGTAGCCGCGCTGCAACGGCCCGTAATCCTGCACGCTGCCGAGATGCCACTTGCCGACCAGCGCCGTGCGGTAGCCGGCCTGGCGCAGCAGCCCCGGCAGGGTCGGGTGGTCGGCCGGCAGGCCGCCGGCGAAGCGGGTCGTCACCGGCTCCTCCAGCCCGACCGGCAGCCGGTACTGGTAACGCCCGGTGATCAGCGCCGTGCGGGTGGCCGAGCACACCGCCGAGTTGGCGTAACCTTGCGTGAAGCGCACGCCCCGCGCGGCGATCCGGTCGATATGCGGGGTGGCGAGGTCGGGCCGGCCGTAACAGGCGACATCGGCATAGCCGAGGTCGTCGGCCATGATGAAGACGATGTTCGGGCGGTCCGCCGCCCGGGCCGCCCGCGGCCCGGCGAACGCCGCCGCTCCGGCGGCCGCGCTCCCCAGCACGCGCCTGCGCGTGATGCCCGCCATGCCGCTCCTCCCCTGTATGAGCGCGATGCTACGGGGCGGGGGACCGGCGGGCAACCGGGTGCGATCAGCCGGCGGCCGCCCGCTCCAGCGCCGCGGCATCGATCCGGATCATCTCCTGCATCGCGGAAAAGACGCGGGCGGCGACGGCCGGGTCCGGGTCGGCGAGGAGCCGCGGCAGGATCTCGGGAAAAATCTGCCAGGGCACCCCCCAGCGGTCGCGCAGCCAGCCGCACTGGATCTCGCTGCCGCCCCCGGCGATCAGGGCGTCCCAGATCCGGTCGACCTCGGCCTGATCGCGGCAGGCGACCGCGATCGAGGCGGCGGTGCCGTACTCGGCCTTCATGCCGCCGTTCAGCGCCTGGAAGCTCTGCCCGCCGAGGGTGAAGCTCACCAGGATCGCGTCGCCGGGCGCGCCGCCGGGCCAGGGCCCGGGTGCGCGGACGATCGGCCCGATCTGCGAATCCGGGACGAGGGACACGTAGGTGCGCACGGCCTCCTCGCCGTCGCGCTCGAACCACAGGCAGGTGGCGACCTTGGCCATGATGTGTCCTCCGTCGTGTCAGAGTCGGGCGGCGAGGTCGGCGAGCTGGTCGGCGCAGCGGCCCCAGCCGTCGTGGAACCCCATCGCCTCGTGGGCGGCGCGGTCCTCCGCGGTCCAATGCCGGGCGAGCGCCGTGTAGCGGGTGGCGTCCCCTTCCGGCGCGAAGGTGATGACGCCGGTGAAGAAGGGTTTTGCCGCCGGTTCCCAGGCGCGCGTATAGGCGTCGGTGAAGACGATGCGGGCGTTCTCGACCAGTTCGAGATAGACGCCGTTGCTGGCGAACTCGGTCCCGTCCGGGCCGCGCATGACGATGCGGGTGGAACCACCGGGGCGGAGCTCGGTCTCGGCCTCCGCGACCGTGTAGGGTTTGGGGGCGAACCACTGCTTGATCAGTGCCGGCTCGGTCCAGGCCCGGTAGAGCGCGGCCGGCGGGGCGGGGATGAGGCGGGTGAGGACGAGGTCGCGTCCGCTCTGATCGGTCATCGGGTGGGGCTCCGCGCGAGAAGGGGAGGGGGACCGGCCTGCCCGGTCCCGGCGTCACGGTCAGCGCTTCTGCTGGTTCATCGCCCAGACGACGCCGAAGGGGTCGCGCAGCTGGCCGTAGCGGTCGCCCCAGAACATCTCGGCCGGCGGCATCACGGCGGTGGCCCCGGCCTCGACGGCGTGGGCGTAGCGGGCGTCGATGTCCTCGACCATCAGCGTCAGGGTGAAGGCCTGGGGGCCTACGAGCGCGCAGCCGTGCTCGGGGAAGGCGTCGCTCAGCATCAGCGACGAGCCGTTGACGTGGAGGTGCACGTGCGGCGTCCGGCCCTGCGGGTCGGCCGGCATCGCCGCGACGATCTCGGCGCCGAAGGCGCGGGCGTAGAACTCCGCCGCCTTCAGGGCGCCGTCGAGCATCAGGTAGGTGACGAGGCCGCCCTTCACGGGGGCGATGGCCGGGGTGTCGTTGCTCATGTGGTCCTCTCCTCGGTCCGGTTCTCTCGGGATGGGCCGGTTTTCCCGCGGCCTCGCTTCAAGGACGGGCATTCCCCGCCCGTTCCGACAGGCGCTCTCAGATTTTTTCGGGCTGGTCCTGCGTCAGCCGGTCGAGCTGGCGGCGGATATGCGTGGCCTCGGCCGGGGTGCCGGCGAGCGCGATCGCCCGGCCCATCGCCTCCCGGGCGTCGGCAGCCCGGCCGAGCTGCATCAGCAGGGCGCCGCGCAGGCCGTGGAAGTGGAAGTAGCCGTCGAGCGGCCCGGCCAGGGGCTCGACGAGGGCCAGCCCGGCCGCCGGACCGCCGACCTTGGCGGTCGCGACCGCCCGGTTGAGCGTCACGACCGGCGAGGGCTGCATCCGCTCCAGCGCGGCGTAGAGCGCGTCGATTCCCGCCCAGTCGGTGTCGGCGGGCCGGCCGGCGCGGGCGTGCAACGCGGCGATCGCGGCCTGGACCTGGTAGGGGCCGGGGGAGCGGTGGCGCATCGCCTTGTCGACGAGGGCCAGCCCCTCGGCGATCATGGGCTTGCGCCAGAGCCCGCGATCCTGGTCCTCCAGGAGGACGATCTCGCCGTCGGGATCGAAGCGCGCCGGGGAGCGGGCGTGCTGGAGCAGCATCAGGGCGAGGAGCCCCATCACCTCCGGATCGGTGGAGAACAGCCGCAGGAGCAGGCGGGCGAGGCGGATCGCCTCGTCGCACAGGGCGGCCCGCTCCGAGCCGGTCGCCGCCGAGTAGCCGGCATTGAAGACGAGGTAGAGCATCGCCGCGACGGCGGAGAGCCGCCCCGCCCGCTCGGCCGGGCCCGGTGCCCCGTAGGGGACCGGGCTGCGAGCGATGCGGGCCTTGGCGCGGGTGAGGCGCTGCTCCATCGCCGCCTCCGAGACCAGGAAGGCGCGGGCGATGCGCGCGAGCGGCAGCCCCGAGACGATGCGCAAAGCCAGGGCGACCTGCTGCGTCGCCGGCAGCTCCGGATGGCAGCAGATGAACAGGAGTCGCAGGATGTCGTCCCGGTAAGCCTGCGCGTCGATCGCCTCGGCGAGCGGCGTCTCGGCATCCTCCAAGTCGGACACGGCATGCTCCGAGAGCGCGCCGTCCTCGGGCAGGGGCGCCTCGCGGGCGACGCGGCGGCGGCCGTCGAGGGCGGCGTTGCGCCCGACCAGGATCAGCCAGGCCGCCACGTCCCGCGGCGGGCCGGTGCGGGGCCAGATGCGCAGGGCCCGCAGGCTCGCCTCCTGAAAGGCCTCCTCGGCGGTGTCGAGGTCGCGGAACACCCGCAGCAGGGCGGCGACTACCCGCGGCCTCGCCGCCGCGAGGGCGCAGGCCAGCCAGGCCGCATCGGGCGAGGCCTCGCTCACCGGGTGCCCGCCGCGGCGGTCGGGCGCGGGTCCGGATTGTAGAGCAGGACCGGGCGCAGCTCGTAGGCGCCGCCCGGATTGGCGCCCGCGAGGTCGCGGGCGACCGCCAGCGCCTCGTCGAGGCCGGCGACGTCGACGACGTAGAAGCCGAGCAGCTGCTCCTTGGTCTCGGCGAAGGGTCCGTCGATCACCAGCGGCGGCTCGCTCGCCTTGCGCAGGGTGGTGGCGGCGGTGGTCGGCAGGAGCCGCAGCGAGGGCCCGAGCTGGCCCCGCCGCTCCAGCCGCTCGTGCACCTGCCCGAGCCGCTCCATCACGGCCTCGTCCTCCGCCGCGCTCCAGGCGGCGACGACGTCCTCGTCCTTGTAGCACAGGATGGCGTAGAGCATGGTCGATCCTCCCTCGAGCCCAGGACGCGCGGCGCGGCGCGAATCCGACGAGGATCGCCGAAAAACCTCACATGGGCGACCACCTCACGTGGGCGGCCACCTCACACGGGCGACCGCCTCACATGGGCGACCATAGGGGCGACGTCTCCGTCAGGGCCGCGCCATCCCGTCCGCCGCGGCCACCATCGCCTTGGCGGCGGCCTCGAAGGCCTGGAAGGCGGGGATCGCCCGGTCCCAGGCACCCTGACCCAGCGCGTCGGCCAGGGCGGCGGCGTGGCGATGCGCCTCGGCGCCGGCCGCGATGAGCCGGGCGGCGGCGGGGTCGGCGGCATCCACCCCGAGATCCGCCGCGGCGTCGCGGAAGGGCGGCAAAGCCGCACCGACGGGCCCAAGCCCGACCAGGGCCGCGGCGAGGCGGCGCTTCCACACGCCCATGTCGGCCGGCAGGCGCACCAGCGCGTAGGCCGGCAAGCCGCGGGCGGCCCCGGCCGCGAGCGCGTCCTGCGCCGCCGTCTCGGCCCGCACCAGGACCGCCATCAGCCCGTCGATCTCGGTGCGGGTCTTCTGCGCCTTGCCGGCGACCTGCTGCACGCCCGCCGAGATCTCGGCGGTGGCGGCCTCCTGCTGGCCCAGGACCTCGGCGAGCGCCCGGATCCCTTCCGCCGAGCGGGCCACGGCCTGGCCCTCCTGCGCCACCCGGGCCTCGACCCGGCCGACCGCGGCGGTGCCGCTCGCCACGGCGTGGCGGCTCTCGGCCACGGCGGCCTGGATGGCGGCCAGCTCCTGGAGCAGCACCGCCAGACGGCCGCGGATCTGCTCGGTGGCCCGCGCGGTCTGGCCGGAGAGCTGCTTGACCTCCGCCGCGACGACCGCGAAGCCGCGGCCCGCCTCGCCGGCCCGCGCCGCCTCGATCGTGGCGTTCAGCGCGAGCAGGTTGGTCTGGCTCGAGATCGCCTCGATCGTGCCCGCCATCTCCTGGATCTGGAGCGCCGCGCCCTCGAAGCCGGTCAGGCGCTGCTCGATCTGCCCGGCATGGGTCTCGATCGCCGCCATGGTGCGGCTCGCCTCGCGCATGTCGGCGGCGCAGGCCGCGATGCCGCCGCTCGCCTGCTCGGCGACGTCGGCGCTGGATTGCGAGCGGCCGGCGAGCTCCCGGGTCGAGGCCGCGACCTGCTCGACCGCCGCCGCCATGGCGCGGGTCTGCCCGGCGATCTCGCTGGCGTCGTGGGTCATCCAGCCGAGCACCGTGGCCGCCTCGGAGGCCTCCGCGGCGACGCGGGCCGTGCTGCCGAGATCGGAGGCCGCCGCCCCGCGCATCTGGCGAACGAGGCGGGCGAGCGCACTCGCCAGCCGGCCGGTCCCCAGCTCGGTGCCGGCGCCGGCCCTGTCGACCAGGCCGGAAAGCCGTTCCTCGACCATCTCGGGTGTCTCGACGGGCGCGGGCGCGGGGGCTGGGCTGAAGCGGAACATGGTGACGACTCGCGAGGCAACACGATGATTTCGTGCGAGTCCCGTATCGGTTCGGTTAACAGCACGCCGGCACTTCGCATTTAGCGCGCTATTTGACCCAGCGTCATTGTACACGATCTGACGCAAGGACCCGCCGCGGCGATTCACAGCGCACTCTTACTATGCTCGTCGGTCCAGGCGCCGGATTGAGCGTGCCGGACAACGGCCGGCGGCCGAAACGGAGCGGGCCGCGCCCCTGTTCGGAGCACGGCCCGCCGTGAATCGCCATGGTGTGGGCGGGACGGGCCGGATGCCCGTCCCGCGACCGGTCACTCGCCGCCGATCGCCGCCTTGGTGCGGGACCACCAGCCGGCCCGCTTCGGACGGTCCGGATCGGGCGGGGTCAGCACGACCGCCACCGGCTCCGGCTCGGGCTCCGGCGCGGGGGCAGGAGCCGCCTCGGGGGCCGGCGGGGCGTCCGCCGCCCGGGCGGGCTCGAAGCCGCCGGTCGGGGCCTCGATCGCCTCGGCGGTCAGGGCCTCGCGCTCCACTGCGGGGAGATCCGGTGCGGCGACCGGGCTGCCGACCGCCTCGGGTGCTGGCCCGGCGATCTCGTCGAGGGCGACGATCTCCTCGGCGAGGGCATCCTGCACCAGGCTGCCGCCGGTCTCGCCCGGCTCGGCCCCGGCCACGACCTCGTCGCCGATCGTGCCGACGCTCTCCTCGAAGCGGTCGCGCCCGCGGCCGCCGCGGCGTCCGCGCCGGCGGCGCCGGCTCAGGGCCTCCTCGCGGCTCTCGCGCTCGGGCGCCGCGCCGTCCTCGGTGATCGGGATCGACACCGCTCCGGATGCTTGCCCGGATCCCTGCCCAGACCCTTGCTCGACGCCCGCCTCGGAGGCCTGGACAGCCTCGCCGGCGGCCTCGTCAGCCTCGTCATGGCCCTCGGCCTCGTCGGCACCGCGCTCGCCCCGGCCCCCGCGCCGGCGGCGCCGGCGGCGGCGGCGCTTGCCCGCGCCCTCGTCGTCGCCGGGCGCGCCCTCGGCGGACTCCGCCTCGCCTTCGCCTTCGGCATCCGCCTCGGCGTCGCCCTCGGTCTCGCCCTCGGCCTCCTCGACGATCTCCTCCTCGTCCTCGTCATCCTCCTCCAGCTCGGGCGGCAGCACCGCCTCGGCCCGGATGCTGGTGACGGGGCGCGGCTCGGGTCGCTGGGCGATGTCGCCGCGCTCGAGGTGGAAGGCCGAGGTGGCGGGCAGCCGCTCGTCGGCCGCGATGATGATCGCGACGCCGAACCGCGCCTCGAGCTCGGAGAGGTGGGCGCGCTTCTGGTTGAGGATGTAGAGCGCCACCTCGGTCCGGGTGCGCAGGATCAGGTTGTGGCTGCTCGACTTGATCAGCGCTTCCTCGATCGCCCGCAGGATCAGCAGGGCCACCGAGGCGGTCGCCCGCACGAAGCCCGAGCCGCCGCAATGCGGGCAGGGCACCGAGGAGGATTCGAGCACGCCGGTGCGGATGCGCTGGCGCGACATCTCGAGCAGGCCGAAGGGCGAGATCCGGCCGACCTGGATGCGGGCGCGGTCGTTCTTCAGGCACTCGTTCAGCTTCTTCTCGACGGCGCGGTTGTTCCGCTTCTCCTCCATGTCGATGAAGTCGATGACGATGAGGCCGGCGAGGTCGCGCAGGCGCAGCTGGCGCGCCACCTCCTCGGCGGCCTCCAGGTTCGTCTTGTACGCGGTGTCCTCGATGTCGTGCTCGCGGGTCGCCCGCCCGGAGTTCACGTCGATCGAGACCAGCGCCTCGGTCGGGTTGATGACGAGGTAGCCGCCCGAGCGCAGCGAGACGTGGTTGGAGAACATCGCGTCGAGCTGCTGCTCGATCCCGAAGCGGGCGAAGACCGGCGTCGGGTCGCGGTAGGGCTTCACTACCTTCGACTGCGTCGGCATCAGCATCCGCATGAAGTCCTTGGCCTCGCGGTAGGCGTCCTCGCCCGCGACCAGAACCTCGTCGATGTCCTTGTTGTAGAGGTCGCGGATGGCGCGCTTGATCAACGAGCCCTCCTCGTAGACGAGCGCCGGCGCGGCGGAGGACAGGGTGAGCTCGCGCACGCTCTCCCACAGCCGCATCAGGTACTCGAAGTCGCGCTTGATCTCCGGCTTGGTGCGCGAGGCACCGGCCGTGCGCAGGATGACGCCCATCCCCTCGGGCACTTCGAGGTCGGTGGCGATCTCCTTCAGGCGCTTGCGGTCGGCCGCGCTGGTGATCTTGCGCGAGATGCCGCCGCCCCGCCCGGTATTGGGCATCAGCACCGAGTAGCGGCCCGCCAGCGACAGGTAGGTGGTGAGCGCCGCGCCCTTGGTGCCGCGCTCCTCCTTGACGACCTGGACCAGGATGACCTGCCGGCGCTTGATCACCTCCTGGATCTTGTAGTGCCGGCGCGGGGTGCGGGGGCGTTCGGGGATCTCGGCCAGCGCGTCGCCGCGGCCGCCGACCTGCTCGACGACCGGCTCCTCGTGATCCTCGTCGTCTTCCTCGTCTTCCCCGTCGTCCTCGTCCTCGTCCTCATCGTCGGACTCGTCGGCGTCGTCGTCCGAGTCCTCGTCCGAATCGTCGTCCTCGTCGGACTCGTCCTCATCCTCGGCGGCCTCCGCCTCCGCGGCATCGACCGGCTGCGAGGCGGCGACGGGCTGGGGCAGGATGCCCTCGTCGGACGCCGCGGGTGCGGGCTCGGCGGCCTGGGACGCGGGCGCCTCGTCGGCGGCGACCGCGACGGGCGCGGGCTCCGCCGAGACGGCCGCGGCGATCGCCGCCGGAGGCTCGGGCGCGAGGTCGGCCACGCTGCCGCTCACATTGTCCTGGGCCGGGGCGGCCTCGCGAGCCGGCGTCGCGTCGGCCTGCCCGTGAGCCTCGGCGGCCGGGGCGTCCTGCGGGGACGCCGCCTCGGCCGAAATCTCCTCAGCCGGGTGCTCCTGAGCCGGCTGCTCGTGGACCGGGGTTTCCTGGGCGGGAACGTCCCCGGCCGGCGCCTCGGCGCGGTCCTGCGACTCGCCCGCCGAGGCGGTCTCCTGCGCCGGATGCTCGCCGGTCCCGGGCTCGAAGCCCTCCGGCCGCGGGGCCTCTCCACCAGAGGCCTCCTGCGCGGGGGCCTCCTGCGCGAACGTCTCCTCCCCGACCATCGCCTGGGGATGCGCGTCCTGCCAGCCGGTCGACTCGGTCCCGGAATCCTGGGTGCCGGAATCCTGGGTGCCGGAATCCTGGGTGCCGGATTCATGGATGCCGGATTCCTGGCCGGTCTCCTGCGCCACCCCGGCGGGAGCGGTCACCACGGCGTCGGCCGGGCGCGACGAGGCCTCGGCCCGGCGGCCGCGGCGGCGCCGGCGGCGCGGCTGGTCGCTGCGCTCCCCGCGCTCCGGACGCTCGCTGCGCTCCTGGCGCTCGGGGCGCTCCTCGTGCTCGCGCTCGGCCCGCGCCTCCTCCTCGAGGAGCGCCATCCGGTCGGCGATCGGGATCTGGTAATAGTCGGGATGGATCTCGCTGAAGGCGAGGAAGCCGTGGCGGTTGCCCCCGTACTCGACGAAGGCGGCCTGCAGCGACGGCTCGACCCGCGTGACCTTGGCGAGGTAGATGTTGCCGCGCAGCTGGCGGCGACTAGCCGATTCGAAGTCGAATTCCTCGACCTTCGAACCCTTGACCGTCACCACCCGGGTCTCTTCCGGGTGGGCGGCATCGATGAGCATCTTGTTGGCCATGACGAACTTTCGGCATGGCGATCAACGGCAGCGCCGCTGGACGGGGGCATCCGGGAGCGGACCCCGAGGCTGTGAGCCCCGGGGATCCTGGCCGTGCGCGGGAGGACGAGCCTCCGTAGTCCGGTGCCGCCCCGGGCGCGGAATCCTGCGCCGGGAGGGCTGTCCCGTGCCGGGCCCGGTCGGGCGCGGCGGATGATGTCGTGCGGGGGGTGCCGTCAATCGCCGCTGCGCGCATCCACGCGCGCGAGGGGTTGACGAGGGCCGGGGGCAGGGGGCGCGGACGGGCGCGACGCCGGACGCGTGCGCCGGGGACGGCAGCTTCGAGACCGAAGGCTGTGCGTCCACGCATACTCCCACCGACCTTTCGAATCGAGGCGCCGGGACGCGAAGGTCCGGCCGCCGGTAAAAACGGGCGACGACGTTCACGAACGCCGTCGCGGATCAGCGACACCTGCCCGGCTCGCGAGATCGTCGGACGATCCGCCGGCGGCCGGCCAGCGCCGAAGCCGCTCCGGGAGCGCCCGGGCGAGCCCGAGGTCCGCGGCGAAAAGCCGGCGGCAACGGGCAGGGGTCACCATCATTACAGAGTGTCCGCCGGAATTTGCAAGCATCATCACCGGGTCGCAGGCGGGCGACCCCGCCATCCCCTGTGTACCCGCGCGGCCACAGCGCGGCGCCGGCGATCCGAACGCCTTTGCGATGCGTTAACCATGGCGCGGTTATCGCGTAACCGGGATGCCGCCTGAGGTCGCCGCGAGACCATGCCGACACGCGCACGTCCGATCCGCCTTCTCGTCCGCGCCGCTCTTCTGGCCGCGGGCCTCGTCCTGCCGGCAACTGCGGGCGCCACCCCGTCGGTGCCGGGCGCCGCCGCGGACCGCCCCGCGGCGGAGCGGCCGGCGGTGGCCATCGCCGCCGAGACGGCCGCCTCGCCGGAGGGCGGCACCCGCCTGACGGTCGTGCTGTCGCGCCCCGTCGAGGCGCGGGCCTTCGTGATGGAGCGGCCGGACCGGGCGATCGTCGACCTGCCCGAGGTCAATTTCCAGCTGCCCCCCGAGGCGGGGCGCAAGCGCGACGGCCTCGTCGCCTCCTACCGCTACGGCCTGTTCGCCCCCGGGCGCTCGCGCATCGTCATCGACCTCGCCCAGGCCGCGACCGTGGCGCGGGTCGCCACGACCACGCGCCCGCGGGACGGGGCGACCCTGCTCACCATCGATCTCACCCGCAGCGACCGCGACGCCTTCCGCCGCGCCGCGCAAGCCCCCGAGCCCGCCCGCGCGGCGGAGGCGCCCGCCCGCGACGGTGTCGATCCCCGCCCCCTCGTCATCGTCGATGCCGGCCATGGCGGGATCGATCCCGGCGCCATCGCGGGCCCCGGCGTCTACGAGAAGGACATCGTGTTCGGGGTCGCGCAGGGGCTGGTCCAGCGCCTGGAGGCCGGCGGCCGGATCCGGGTCCAGATGACCCGCGACCGCGACGTGTTCGTGCCGCTCAACGAGCGGGTGCGCATCGCCCGCGACGCCCGCGCCGACCTGTTCGTGTCGATCCACGCCGATTCGATCTCGGCCGCGCCGCAGGTGCGCGGCGCCACCATCTATACCGGCTCGGAGAAGGCGACCGACGCCGAATCGGCCCGTCTCGCCGACCGCGAGAACAAGGCCGACGCGACGGCCGGCGCCGACCAGGGCGACGGCCCGGCCGACGTCGCCGACATCCTCCAGGAACTCACCCTGCGCGAGACTCGCGGCTTCTCGGCCCGCTTCGCCAAGGGCCTGCTGACGCGTCTCTCCGGCGTGATGGAGATGAGCGTGAAGCCCCACCGCGAGGCGGGGTTCCGGGTGCTGCGCTCGCCCGACGTGCCCTCGGTGCTGGTCGAGCTCGGCTACCTGTCGAGCAAGCGCGACCTCGATCTCCTGCTCTCCGACGAGTGGCGCGCCAACGTCACCGGCCAGATGGCGGGGGCGATCGAGGCTTTCTTCGCCGGCCGCCTGCCGGCCGCCGTGACCGCCCGCGGGGCGGACGTTCCCCGGATCGGGCGCGCCGCCCAGATCGGACCCGCCCCAGTTTCACCATAGATCCCGTGTCGATAGGGCCTCGTCGGCCCCTCGCTGTCCTGGCTTTCGCACGCCTCTTCCGCTAAGCGCGGGAACGGCGTCCCGCGTCGCCATGGCTGTCGCGTTTCCGTGAGGAGCCGTGCCCGGGCGTTGCCTCGGGCTTGAGTTTCGGGCCCTGTTGGGCCGCGCGGCATCATCGACGGATCGGGTTTCGATGCGCTTCATCCTCCGCTTCTTCGGCTTCCTGTTCAGCATCGCGGCGATGGCGGTCGTCGTCGGTGCCGCGGCGGGTGGCTACTTCTTCTGGAAGTACTCGCGCGACCTGCCCGACCACGCGGCGCTCGCCAATTACGAGCCGCCGGTGATGACCCGCGTCCACGCCGCGGACGGCAGCCTGCTCGCCGAGTACGCCCGCGAGCGCCGGCTCTACCTGCCGATCCAGGCGATGCCGAAGATCGTCATCGCGGCCTTCCTGTCGGCCGAGGACAAGAACTTCTACAAGCACGGCGGCATCGACCCCGAGGGCATCGTCCGGGCGATCCTGACCAACGCCTCGAGCGGCAAGAAGCAGGGCGCCTCGACCATCACCCAGCAGGTCGCCAAGAACTTCCTGCTCTCCTCCGAGCAGACCCTCGACCGCAAGGTCCGCGAGGCGCTGATCGCCCTGCGCATCGAATCGACCTACTCGAAGGACAAGATCCTCGAGCTCTACCTCAACGAGATCTTCCTCGGCACGATCGTGCCGGGCCGCAACCTGCACGGCATCGCGGCCGCCGCCCTCGACTATTTCGGCAAGTCGGTCCACGAGCTGACGATCCACGAGGCGGCCTACCTCGCGGCGCTGCCGAAGGGCCCGAACAACTATCACCCCTATCGCCGCACCCAGCAGGCGCTCGCGCGCCGCAACGAGATCATCGGCCTGATGGCCCAGAACGGGTACATCACGAAGGAGGAGGCCGAATCGGAGCGCAAGCTCCCGCTCGGCGTCAACCCGCGCAGCGTCTCGCCGAACACCGCCAACGCGAACTACTTCGCCGAGGAGGTCCGCCGCGAGATCTCCGAGCGCTACGGCGAGAAGAAGCTCTACGAGGGCGGCCTGTCGGTGCGCACCACCCTCGACCCGAAGATGCAGGCGATGGCCCGCCGCGCCCTCGTCGACGGCCTCGTCCGCTACGACCAGGCCCGCGGCTGGCGCGGGCCGAAGAGCCGTGTCGAGCTCGCCGGCCGCGACTGGGGCATGGCGGTGGCCGAGGTGCCGGCGCTCGGCGACGTGCAGCCCTGGCGCCTGGCGGTGGTGCTCGACACCTCGGGCGGCCGCGCCACGATCGGCCTGCAGCCGAAGCGCGAGAGCTCGGGCCAGGTCTCGAAGGACCGCGAGACCGGGATCATCGGCGCGGAGGGCGTCCGCTGGACCGGCCGCAGCGTCGCGGCGGCGCTCAATTCCGGCGACGTGGTCTATGTCGAGCGCATGGAGGGGGCCGGCAACGCCTACCGCCTGCGCCAGATCCCGGAGGTCTCCGGCGCCATCGTCGCCATGGATCCGTATACCGGCCGCGTCCACGCGATGGTCGGCGGCTTCTCCTACGACGAGAGCGAGTTCAACCGCGCCACCCAGGCGATGCGGCAGCCCGGCTCGTCGTTCAAGCCGATCGTCTACTCGGCGGCGCTCGACAACGGCTACACTCCGTCCTCGATGGTGCTCGACACCCCGATCACCATCGAGGCGGGCCCCGGCCAGGAGGCCTGGACCCCGACGAACTACGGCGGCAAGGCCGGCGGCGGCCCCCACACCCTGCGCTACGGCATCGAGCACTCGAAGAACCTGATGACGGTGCGGCTCGCCAAGGATGTCGGCATGCCGCTGATCGCCGAGTATGCCCGCCGCTTCGGCGTCTACGACGACATGCTGCCCGTCCTGCCGATGTCGCTCGGGGCCGGCGAGACCACCGTCATGCGGATGGTCACCGCCTACTCGATGCTCGACAACGGCGGCCGGCGCATCCGCCCGACCCTGATCGACCGGATCCAGGACCGCAACGGCGAGACCATCTACCGCCACGACACCCGCAAGTGCATCGGCTGCGACGCCGAGAAGTGGTCGGGCCAGGACGAGCCGAAGCTGGTCGACGATTCCGAGCAGGTCCTCGACCCGCTCACCGCCTACCAGATCGTCTCGATCATGGAGGGCGTGGTCCAGCGCGGCACCGCCACCATCCTGAAGGAGATCGGCAAGCCGCTCGCCGGCAAGACCGGCACCACCAACGACTCGAAGGACGCCTGGTTCGTCGGCTTCTCGCCCGACCTCGCGGTGGGCATCTATATCGGCTACGACAAGCCCCGCTCGCTCGGCGACAGCGCCACCGGCGGCGGGCTCGCCGCCCCGATCGCCCGCGACTTCCTGAAGGCCGCCCTGAAGGACAAGCCGCCGACGCCGTTCCGCGTGCCCCCGGGCATCAAGCTGATCCGCGTCAACGCCGCCTCCGGCACCCGCGCCGGCGGCTCGGAGGGCGGGCTGCTCGAGGCGTTCAAGCCCGGCACCGCCCCGCCCGACAGCTACTCGGCCCCGGCGAGCTCCCAGCCGGCCGCCCCGGCCGCGGTGCCGGCGGATGCCGACCGGGCGGCGCAGGCCGGCGGGCTGTACTGACGGACTCGAAACGGCGAGGCGGCGCGCACCGGCGCGCCGCCCGTCCCATTCGGACACGCATGCCGGCGTGAGGGCCATCGTGCGGCGATCGGCACGGGAGCCCCGCCGCGAGACGGACGACCTCCCGCGATGCTGAATCTTGGCAAAAGCCTCCCGACCCAGAAGCTCGTGACGACCCGGTGGGCCTTCGCGACCGTAGACGGTCACCCGCTCTCGGCGAACGTCTACTTCGCCCCCGACGGCGCGATCACCGGCGACAGCCCGCTCGGCGGCGACCGCTGGTCGATCGAGGCCGAGGAGTTCCGCCTCTCCTCGGCCAAGGGACAGGAATCCTGGCGCGCCGACCACCTCTACGTCCGCGACGGCAGCCTGCACGTCGCGCTCCGCGGGGTCGAGGATCCGGGCCGGGAGGCACTGCTCTACGAGTGCACGCCCGACGGGCATCTCGGCTTCGGCGGCCAGGCCGGGCTGCCGGCGGGCGAGTTCCTGTTTCCCCGCGACCTCCAGGTCACGCCGACCGGCCTCACGCGGGTGCTCCTCGTCGGCTCGTGCCTGACCGAGCTCTACCACCGCACCTATGCCCAGGCGATTCCCGAGGTCGCCTTCGACTACGTGCTGTTCAACAGCGCCAGCGACCTGCCGGCGAACCCGCCCCATCCGGTCGGGTCGTACGACTTCCAGTACCTGCAGATCCCGCTGCGCACGGTGCTGACCGACCGCATTATCACCGGCGGGCGCATCTTCGATCCGGCCTTCCTCGATGAGACCTATCGGGACGGCTGCGTGATGATCGACGCGATGCTGGAGGCCGGGCTCGCCTATAACCGGGCGCACGGGCTCCTGACCTTCGTGGCGACCTTCGTCGTGCCGCAGCTCGACATCGCGGCGAGCCTCGACCGCCGCTCGGCCGACGGCGACCTCGCCTACCTGATCCGGCGGCTGAACCACTACATCGCGCAGGCCATCAAGCCGTACCAGAACGTCTTCCTGTGCGACGTCGACGCCGTCGCAGCGAGCCTCGGCAAGCGCTACTTCCTCGATGACATCACCGGCTTCTACGCCCACGGCTCCAACGTCCAGCAGGACGGGGTCGACCTGGTGCCCGCGGCCCGGATCGAGCCGGTGCCGCTCATCAACACCTTCTACGAGTCGCGCCAGCGCGAATTCCTGCTCGCGGTCTACGAGCAGGCGGTGGCGACCTACCGCACGGTCCGGCAGATCGACCAGGTCAAGGCGGTGATCTTCGACCTCGACAACACGCTCTGGCGCGGCCTGATCGCCGAGGACTTCCACCCCGACCGCTTCCCCTGGCCGCGCGGCGGCTGGCAGAACGGGATCTGGGAGGCGATCCAGCACCTGCGCGCCCGCGGCATCCTGGTCGCAATCTGCTCCAAGAACGACCACCACATCGTCGAGGCGCACTGGGACAACGTCGTCGACCCGCCGTTCCTGAAGCTGTCCGATTTCGCGCTGACCCGGATCAACTGGCAGCCGAAGGCCGAGAACGTCGCCGAGATCTGCCGCGCCTTCAACCTGACGCCGAAGAGCGTCGTGTTCGTCGACGACAACCCGGTCGAGCGGGAGGCGGTGCGCCACGCCCTGCCGGAGATCCGCACCATCGGCTCGAATCCCTACCTCACCCGGCGCATCCTGCTCTGGGCGCCCGAGCTGCAGCTGCCCCGGCTCTCGGCCGAGGCCGCCTTGCGCGAGACCTCGATCCGCAACCAGGTCGCCCGCGAGGAGACCCGGGCGAAGCTCAGCCGCGAGGAATTCCTCGCCGGCCTCGGCTGCGCGGTCGCCTTCACCCGCGTCACCGAGCCCGACCAGCCGGAATTCCCCCGGGTGCTGGAGCTCACCAACAAGACCAACCAGTTCAATACGACGGGCCGGCGCTGGACCCATCCCGAGATCCTGGCCTTCCTGGCCGAGGGCGGCGAGATCCACGCCTTCACGGTCAAGGACAAGTTTTCGGAATACGGCCTCGTCGGCATCCTCTACGCCAAGGCCGGCGAGGGCGGTGCCGAGGTGGTGCAGTTCGTGATGAGCTGCCGGGTGCTCGGCATGGAGGTCGAGAAGGCGGCGCTCGCCTATCTCTGCGCCCGGCTCCGCGAGACCCGGCCGGCCGCCGCCATCACCGGCCGCCTGATCGAGACGTCGGCGAACGGGCCCTGCCGCGAGGTGTTCGCGCGCGCCGGCTTCGCCCGGATGGAGGAGAGCGACGGCCCCGCCTTCCGGCTCGCGCCGGACCAGGACGTCGTCGCGCCCGCCCACGTCGCGGTGACGCCGGAGATCGGGTTGAAGCGGGCGGCGAACGATGCCTCGGGCCCGGCCGCACCCCCGGCCCGCGCCGGGGGCCTGGGATGGACCAAGCGGCTGTTCGGGCTGGGGCGGCGGTGAGGTTTTCTATCGGGTAAGAGCTTGGGACATTCCGCTTCGAACTCCCCCCCTTTCCCGGACGAGTGCAGCGTCAGCGAGAGGAGATCCGGGATCCCCATGTGGGCGGCCCGTTCTCGCAAGCGGAAGATCCCGGTGCGCGCCGTGCTCGTCTTCGTGCTTGCGGACCATCCGCACCGCAAGCTCGCCCACCTCGAGGGAAAACGGGGTCGTTCGCTTCGTCACGGCTCCATCCTCTCGGAAGTTGGAGCCTCCGCGAAACCCGGGGCGATTCCGAGAAGATCCAGGATCGTGCGCCGGTCGGCGACCACGCCCGGGTCCTCGCGGTGGCGCGGATAGGGCCGGTCGCAGGAAATGTCGGCCCGGATGCGGGCCGGCCGGTCCGAGAAGACCAGGATGCGCTGGGCCAGCATCAGCGCCTCCTCGACGTCGTGGGTCACCAGGAGCGCGGTGAAGCCCTTGTTCTGCCACAGCCGCACCAGCTCGGCCTGCATCGTCAGGCGGGTCAGCGAGTCGAGCTTGCCGAGAGGCTCGTCGAGCAGCAGCAGCGGCGGAGCGTTGACGAGGGCCCGGGCCAGCGCCACCCGCTGCGCCATGCCGCCCGAGAGCTGGTGCGGGAAGGCGTCGGCGAAGCCCGACAGCCCGACGAGGGCCAGCGCCTCCTCCACCCGGCTGCGTTCCGCCCGGGCCCGCCCGCGGGCCTCCGGCCCGATCGCGACGTTGCCGAGGACGCTGCGCCAGGGATAGAGCGTCGGATCCTGGAACACGAGGCCGCGGGACGGGTGGGGGCCGCGCAAGGCCGAGCCGTCGACGGCGATCCGCCCCTCGTTCGGCGGCTCGAGCCCGGCGACGAGGCGCAGGAGCGTCGACTTCCCGCAGCCGGACGGCCCGAGCAGGGCCACGAAGGCGCCGGGCTCGACGTCGAACGACACGCCGTCGAGGACCGGGAGGGGCGCCTTCTTCAGCGCGAAGGCGTGGCGCACGTCGCGCAGCGAGAGGGCGGCGCCGCGGGCGAGAGGCTTCGCAGGGACGAAAGCGGGCGCTTCGGATCGTGCGATCAGGCCGGCTACCATTGGACGAGGCCCTTCTGCCAGGACAGGAGACGGTCGCGCAGGCGGAACAGCAGGGTGATCAGGCCCGAGCAGGCGAGTGCCATCACGGCGAGCGCCGCGTACATGTTGGCGTAGGCGGCCCAGCCTTGCGCCCATTGCAGGTACCAGCCGAGACCCGCCTTCACGCCGAGCATCTCGGCGACCACCAGCACCGCGAAGGAGCTGCCGAGCCCCATGAACAGCCCGACGAAGACGTGCGGCAGGGCCGCCGGGATCGCCACGCGGAGGATCAGGAACCCCTCGCGGGCCCCCAGCGTCCGGGCGACGTCGTAATACGCCTTGTTGACCCCCGCGATGCCCGACCAGGTCAGCACCGTGACGGGAAAGCCGGTGGCGAGCGCGACGAGGAAGGTCGAGGCCGAGCCGCTCGACGGGAAGACGAAGAAGGCGAGGGGCAGCCAGGCGGTGGCCGGGAGCGGGCCGACGAAGCGCAATACCGGATGCACCCAGTAGCCGACGCCCCGCGACCAGCCGACCGCGACGCCGAGGGTGAAGC
Source organism: Methylobacterium sp. 174MFSha1.1 (assembly GCF_900116815.1). Classification (NCBI taxonomy): domain Bacteria; kingdom Pseudomonadati; phylum Pseudomonadota; class Alphaproteobacteria; order Hyphomicrobiales; family Methylobacteriaceae; genus Methylobacterium; species Methylobacterium sp. 174MFSha1.1. The sequence continues at coordinate 42,157 of NZ_FPCB01000008.1, forward strand.
CGGCGAGCGCCCCGAGGGCGTAGCCCCCGGCCAGCAGCCGCAGGGAATGCCAGACGCTGTCGGCGAGCCGCGCGTAATCCTCGACGAAGACCTCCAGGATCGCCTGGGGCGGCGGGAAGAACGGCATCGGCAGCCAGGCACGCTTGGCGGTCGCCACCTCCCATAGACCTAGCAGGGCGGCGAGCACGATCAGCCAGGGCGACCAGCCCTGGATCCGCCGGGCGAGGCCGGCCTCGCCGGGGCGCAGGAAGCCCGCCGCCAGGATCACGGCCCCGAACCCGGCGAGGCCGATGGCGAGTTCGCGGGTGAGGCCGAAATCCCCGAGGTCGGGCGGCAGCGCGACGAGGGCGGAGAGCCCGATCCAGGCGGCGGAGGCCGCGACCGAGGCGGGCGCCGGCAGGAAGGCGGGGCGCCGGACGGCGCCGTCCGTCCGGGGAAGCGCGATGTCGCTCATGGAAGCCGCCTCAGCTCAGGACGTCGGCGTAGACGCGCTCGGCGAATTGCTTCGCGTCGGTGCGGGCGCGGATCACCTTCACGGTCTTCAGCTCGTCGATATAGGCGGCGATCTGCTGCTTGAGCTCCGCCCCGAGGGGGTGGTGATGGTGGGTGTGGCTGCGCAGCATCGCGGCGAGCTCGTCCACCGAGCCCTTGCCGCCGTAGCCGGCATAGACCTTGGCGGCGTAGTCGGGATCGTGCGCGACCCGGGTGCCGGCCTCGAGCAACGCCCGGGTGAGGGACGCCGCCACCGGGCGCTCGTCGCGCACCAGCGAGCCGCGCAGCGCCAGGATGCAGCAGGTGCGGTCGTGGTACTCGGCCGAGAGATTGTTGGCGATTTCGGTCAGGCGGGTGTCCTTCGCCCACAGGAAGGTGCGCGGGTCGCCGTCGGCGAGCGCCTGGGCCTCGCCCTTCTCGACCGCGAGGTTGAGGAGATCGAGGGGATAGACCCGCCACTCGACCTCGCGCTCGGGATCGATGCCGCGCTTGGCGAGAAGCAGGCTGAAGAAGTTCTTGGCCGGCGAGGCCTGGTCGCTCACCGCGATCACCTTGCCCTTCAGCGAGTCCAGGCTGGTCGCCCCGGCCGACCTGGCACCCAAGAGCCGCATGCAGCCGCCGTGGATGCCCGCCGTGACCTTGACGTCGAAGCCCTGCTCCAGGGGCTTCAGCCAGCGGAGCGCCATGCCGATGCCGGCATCCGCCTTGCCGGTCGCGATCGCCTCCAGCAGCTGCTCGGTCGAGCCGCCGAAATTGACGAACTCGACGTCGAGCCCGTGCCGGGCGAACACCCCGCTCTCCTTGGCGACGGGGGCGGCGGCGGTGCAGATCGCCGAGGCGTTCCAGGCGAGCTTGATCGGGCGCGGGGCGCCGCCGGCGGCCGGCCCCTCGGCCGCGACCCGGCAGATCGGCGCGCCGGCGAGGTCCGGCACTGGCAGGAGCCCGGCCGAGGAGGGCGAGCCGACGAGGCCGAGCGGCGCGGCCAGGCCAAGGGTGCCGGCGCGGGCGAGGAAGCGGCGGCGGGTGTGGGAGAGGGGAGGGAGCGTCATCGTCCGGGGCTTGTCGGGGAGGCTTCGGCGGGGGTGAGAGCGTCAGGCGGCTTGCGCGGATGCGTCGGGCGCGCGGTGATCGAGCGTGCCGCGCAATGTCTGCGGCGAGCGCAGGAGGTTGAGGATCGGGCAGGCGCGATCGACCTCGGCCTCGAGACGGGCGACCGCCTCGCGGGGGGCCGCCGAGACGATCCTCACCGTGTAGGCGAGGTCGTGCGGGTTCACCGGCACCGCCTCGAAGCCGGGCCGGCCGGCGCGGGCATCGAGCTGCCCGCTCACCGTGACGTCCACCGCGTCGAGGGGCACGCCGAGGCGCGCGGCCTGGATCAGGTAGGAATGGGCGAGGCAGCTGCCGAGGATGCCGAGCTGCAGCTCCGGCGAACCGGGGCCGAGGTCGTAGCCGGCGAAGTCCGGCGGGGAGTCGGTGACGACCTGGTGGTCGCGGATCCGGATCCGGCGCACGCCGCTGCGGCCCTCGACGCTGACCTGCGCGGCGAGCGGAATCGCGCCCAGGCTCCCGGCCTCGATCCGCCTCTCCCGCGCCGCCACCGCGGCGCGCTTCTCCACTAAATATTCGTCGAGCGACGTCATGCCGACCTCATGCGTGCAGCCCGCGGCTGCCGTTCGCGCTAGATCTGTTGCGAGGCGGTAATTGTGTCGTTGCTGATGGCGGTCGTCAACGAAACGAGATTATTTTATATTTGCAATTATAGGAACGGGCGTTCGAGGAGCGGCGGAAAGGCAGGTGATTTCTTCTCTCCGGGTCGCATCCGCCCTGTGATACGATTTCCGGACGATCAGTTCGGACGTCGTATGAATGAGCAGGCCTTCGCCCCAGGGCCTGTGCGAGGCCGAAGCCGAGGCGGTGGTGCGCCCTCGTGCGGCCGCTCCGGGACGGACAGTCTTGGACGGTAGACGCCCGTCCTGCTGCCGGAGGCGGCGTACGGGCTCGGTGGGGCGATTCCGATCGCCTTCGTCGGATCCCCGATCGAGACGCCGTCGTCGCCGTGGCGGCAGAACAGCCGTATCGCGGTGTCGATCGCGGCGTTCGTCGACACTCCACGGCCGTCCGTCGCGCCCTGGCGCATCCCGTTTCATAGCGATCACTAAACGCAGCTTGACGCAGTCAGTCGCGGCGGTAGAGTATTGATCACTAAACAATCGGATATGCGCCATGGACCAGACCCGCCGCCGCCTCGTCACCACCCTCGCCGCCCTCGGCGCGGCGGCCCTGCCGCCTCGGATGGCCCGGGCCGGCGCACCGGCGCGGGCCACGACCGGCGATACGTCCCGGACGACGGACCGCGAGGCGTTCGTCGCCCGCTCGGCCGACGGGACGGCACTCGCGGGCGAGGCCGCAGGCGATCCGGGTGCGCCCGAGATCCTCTTCGTCCACGGCCTGCGGCAGAGCCGCCTGAGCTGGGACAAGCAATTCGCCGATCCGGCGCTGGGGGCGTTTCGCCTCGTGCGCTTCGACCTGCGCGGGCACGGCGATTCCGGCAAGCCGGACGCGCCCGCTTCCTATGCCGACCCCGACCTCTGGGCCGAGGACGTCGCCGCGGTGATCGCCGCGGCCAGGCTGCGCCGTCCCGTCCTCGTCGGCTGGTCGCTCGGCGGCTACGTCGCCGGAGCGTATCTTCGCAAGTACGATCCCGCGGGGATCGCCGGCGTCAACCTCGTCGATGCCGTGACCAAGCTGTCGCCGGACCTCCTCACGCCGCTCGCCGGTTCCTTCACCACGACGGCGACCTCGCCCGACCTGGCGACGCGTGTCGCCGCGACGGCCGACTTCCTCGCCGCCTGCTTCCACCGCCCGCCCTCCGACCGCGACTTTCAGCGGATGCTCGTCGTCAACGGCATGACGGCGCGTGCGGCGAACGAGGGCTTCGTGAGGACCCCGATCCCCGATCTCGAACCCGTCTTCGCGGCCTACGATGGCCCCGTCCTGCTGACGCACGGCGCCCATGACCGCCTCGTCCGCCCGGCGATGGCGGAGCGGATCCGGGCTCTCAAGCCCGGGCGCCGTCTTTCCGTCTTCGAGGAGAGCGGGCACAGCCCGTTCTACGAGGAGCCGGAGCGCTTCGGGCGCGAACTCGCCGCCTTCGTGGCCGCCGCCGGCAAAGCCTGACGAGCGCGGCCCGAAGGGTCGGGGCCACCGCGGCGTCTCGCATCGCCGCCGATGGGGCGGCCCTGTGCATCGCGGGTGCGGCGCCGACGCGAGGACCCGTGCCCGCGAGGGCCGCTTCCGCCCCCCGATGCCGACGGACGAGCACCGGGACGAGCCTTCGGCGGCGTGATCCGGGGAGACAGCGCCTACGGCCGTTCGACTGCCGATTCGATCGCGTCCGCCCGGTCCTGGGACAGGTAGCGCTCGCCGCCATCGGCGAAGATCGCGACGATCGTTCGCCCGGCATGCTCCCGGCGTCCGGCGAGCATGGTGGCCGCGTGCAGGACCGCGCCGGAGGAGGGCCCCGCGGACAGGCCCTCCTCGCGGGCGAGCGCTCGTGCCGCCGCCCGTGCCTCGCGGGTCTCGCACGGGATGAACGCGTCGACGACGCCCGCGTCGAAGTTCGCCGGCAGCAGACCCGCCTCGACCCCGGTCACGCGGTGCACGCCCTCGACGGTGTCGACATGCGGCTGCTCGCGCGTCGGGACCGACCCGGGTGCCGGCTCGACCGCCGCCACCGTCACGCCCGGCTTGCGCGCCTTGAGGAACCGGCCGGTGCCCGAGATCGTGCCGCCGGTCCCGATCGCCGCGACCAGGATGTCGACGGCACCGTCCGTATCGCGCCAGATCTCGGGGCCGGTGGTGTCGTGGTGGATCCGGGGATTGGCCGGGTTGGCGCGCTGGTTCGTGTAGAAGGCGTCGGGATTGTCGCGCCGCACGCGGTCGATGATCGCGTCGACCCCGCCGGGCGCCAGGAACTCCGCGTCGTCGATGAGCACGGTCTCGGCGCCGTAGCGGTGGATGAGCGCGACCTTCTCGCGGCTTGTCGAGGCGCGCAGGTAGAACTTCGCCCGGTAGCCCCGGGCCGCGGCGAGCGCCGCGAGGCCGATTCCCGTATTGCCGCTGGTGAGGTCGACGAGGAGCTGCCCCGGCGCGAGCCGGCCCTCGGCCTCGGCGGCGCGGACGATGCCCCAGGCGGTGCGGTCCTTGATGCTGCCCGCCGGATTCAGCGCCTCGACCTTGGCCAGGATGCGGGCCCGAAGGCTCCGCCGCTCGCAAAAGCGCCGGAGCTCGAGGAGCGGCGTGTCGCCGATGAGGGCGCCGAAATGAGGGTGCGGATCGTCCATGTCCTCTGCTTTCTTCCCCCTCCCGGCCTGTCCGAGTCGGCCGGTACGCGGACATCCGGATCGCGGGACGCCATCGCGTCAGTATTTCGGCAGGCCGGGCGGGTTGGTCTCGGAGTGCGGCAGCGCCTCCTCCTCCAGGCCCCACCGCGCCAGGGCCTGACGATATTTCCCGTTCGCGATCAGGCCGTTGGTGGCCTGCGTCAGCGCATCGACGAGGCCGCTGCCCTTTCGGGTCGCGATCGCCACGTCGGATGTGAGCGGCCAGCCGGCGCTGAGCGTGCCGACCCGCCGGATGTCCCGGTCGCGGGCCGCCACGAAGACGAGTTGGGCGTGCGGCTGCACGACCGCGTCGGCCCGGCGCGAGCGCAAGGCGACGAGGCGCGCGGCCTCGTCGTCGAAGAGCTGCAGGTCGATGGGCTTCAAGCCCGCCGCCACGTTCTGCCGGCTCCACTCGACCAGGATGCGCTCCTGGTTGGTGCCGCCGCCGACGCTGATCGTCAGCCCCGCCGCGTCCTTCGGCTCGCGGATAGGCTCGATCCTGCTGTCGGCGCGCACGAAGAAACCGTGCAGGCCCTGCCGGTAGGTCGAGAAGTCGAACTTCTCCTTGCGCTGCTCGGTGACGCCGACATTCGAGATCACCGCGTCGTAGCGGCCCGAGGCAAGGCCGAGCGGCCAGTCGGCCCAGGCCACCGGGACGAGGGCGAGCTTCAGGCCGAGGCTGTCGGCGACGAGCTGGGCGAAGTCGGGATCCGCGCCGATGACGGTCTTCGCATCGGTCGCGTAGGTGCCGAGCGGGGGGCCGCCCGGGGTGATCGCCACCGTGAGGGTTCCGGGTGCGACGAACCGGTATCCCCTGGGGATCCGGGCGATCGCCGCCGGGTCGGCCTCGGCGCGGACCCGGCCGGGCTGCTCGGGCCCGAGGTCGAAGGGGGTGCCCTGCGCCGCAGCCGGCAGGATCGCGCCGGCGCAGGCCACGCCGAGGAGGAGCGACAGGAGTCGGCGCCGCAAACTCGGGAAGAGACTCACGGGGGATCTCCGGTTCTCAGGCCCGCGGCAGGCCGGGCGGGTTGGTGCGCGATTCCTCGATCGCCTCGGCCGACAGGTTCCAGCGCGCCAGCGCCTTGGCGTAATGGCCGTTGCGGATCTGGGTGTTGATCGCGTGCGTGATGCCCTCCGCGAGGCCCGCCCCCTTCCGGGTCGTCACGGCGATCTCGGCCGCCACCGGCCAGCCGCCGCTGAAGTTGCCGGCGAGGCGCGTCTTGCCCTCTCGGGCTGCCTTGAAGCTCAGGAGTGCGTTGGGGCCGAGATAGGCGTCGGCACGGCCCGATTCGAGGGCGAGGTAGAGCACAACGTCGTCGTCATGATACTGCGCCTCGACGGGCTTGAGGCCGGCCTTCACGTTCTGGTCGTTCCAGCGCAGCAGGATCTGCTCCTGGTTGGTGCCCGATCCGACGATGACCTTGAGCCCGGCGACGTCCTTCGGCTCGCGGATGACGAGAGGGTTGCCCGCCTTGACGTAGAAGCCGAGCAGGTCCTTGCGGTAGGTCGAGAAGTCGAACTTCTCCTTGCGCTGCTCGGTGACGGTGACGTTCGAGATCACCGCGTCGAACCGGCCCGAGGCGAGACCCAGCGGCCAGTCGGCCCAGGAGGTCGGGACGATCTCGAGCCGGCGGCCGAGCGCGTCGGCGACGAGCTGGGCGAGGTCGATCTCGGCGCCGATCACCGTCCTGGTGTCGCTGGCATAACCGGCGAAGGGGAGGCGCCCGGTGTTGTTGCCGACCGTGAACACGCCGTCACGGGCGAATCTCGCGTCCTTGGCGATCAGACGGATCGCCTCCTCGTCGCGCAGGGCGCGGACGCGGCCGGGCTGCTCGGGGGAAAGGTCGATCGCCTGCGCGAGGGCACGGCCGGAGAGGAGGGCGGTCGAGGCGGCGGCGAGAAGGGCGAGCGAGTCGCGACGGGTCGGCACGGGACGAGGTCCTTCGGGGGAGGCTGAGGGGCAGGGAGGGGAAGGTCAGAGCACCTTGGCGAGGAATTCGCGGGTGCGGGGATGGTCCGGCGCGGTCAGCACGCGGGAGGGCGGGCCCTGTTCGAGGATCCGGCCGCCCTCCATGAACACCACCTGGTCGGCGACCTCGCGGGCAAAGCCGATCTCGTGGGTGACGATCACCAGGGTGGTGCCGGAGAGGCTGAGCTCCTTGATCACGTCGAGCACCTCGCCGACGAGCTCGGGGTCGAGGGCGGAGGTCGGCTCGTCGAACAGCAGCACCTTGGGCCGCAGCGCCAGCGCCCGGGCGATGGCGACGCGCTGCTGCTGGCCGCCGGAGAGCTGGCGCGGGAAGGCGTCGGCCTTGTCGGCGAGGCCGACCCGGGCCAGCAGCTCGCGCGCCTCGGCGAGCGCCTGCACCCGGGGTACCCTGCGCACCGCGACCGGCGCCTCGACGATGTTCTCGACCGCGGTGAGATGCGGGAACAGGTTGAAGCTCTGGAACACCATGCCGACGTCGACTCGGCGGGCCAGGATATCCCTCTCCTTGAGCTCGTAGAGCGTGTCGCCGTCCTGGCGGTAGCCGATCAGCTCGCCGTCGATGGCGATGAAGCCGGCATCGACCCGCTCGAGATGGTTGATCGCCCGCAGGAGCGTCGACTTGCCGGAGCCGGACTGGCCGATGATCGCCGTCACGCTCCCCGGCCGTAAGCTCAGGCTGACCTCGTCGAGCACCTTGAGGGCTCCGAAGCTCTTCGACACGTTCGTGATGCGGATCTCGCCGCCTTGGCGGGCAGGCACGACCGAGGGAGGAGAGACGGCCGGGACCGAGGAACGAACGGGGGGACCCACCCGGCCCAGGCGCTTGAGCGCGGTGCCGATCAGCGAGGGCGGCGGGTTCCGGAGTGCGCCGCGCGCGTAGTAGCGCTCGACGTGGCGCTGGACGAAGGACAGGACACTGAGGATCACCAGGTACCAGACGGTCGCCACCATCAGGAGCGGGATGACTTCGAGGTTCCGCCGGTAGATGACCTGGATCGTGTAGAACAGCTCAGGCAGGGCCAGGATGTAGACTTGCGAGGTGCCCTTGGCGATGCTGATGACCTCGTTGAAGGCGGTCGGCAGGATGGTCCGCATCGCCTGCGGCAGGACGATGCGCGAGACCTGCCGGCGGCGCGGCAGCCCGAGCGCTGCGGCCGCCTCGTGCTGGCCCTGGTCGACCGCCAGGATGCCGCCGCGCACGATCTCGCAGGAGAAGGCGGAGGCGTTGAGGGTCAGCCCGATCACCGCGGCGAGGAACGGCGTGATCGCTTGCGTCGTCTGCCAGGAGGCGAGCGTGATCCCGGTGAACGGCACGCCGAGCCAGATCGTGTCGTAGAGGTAGCCGAGGTTGTTGAGGATCAGGAGCAGCACGATCAAGGGGATCGAGCGAAACAGCCAGACATAGCCCCAGGCCAGCCCCGAGAGCAGCGGCGAGCCCGAGACCCGGGCGAGCGCCAGAAGCGTCCCGAACAGGAAGCCGAGGACCGTGCCGAGTGCCGTCAAGAGCAGGGTGCGCCCGAGCCCGACCAGCACCGGCTCGGCGAAGAACCACTCGGCGAACACGTCCCAGCCCCAGCGCGGGTTGGAGAGGACCGAGTACAGGACGCCCGCGATGACGAGCCCGGCGAAGACCGTGCCGGCTCTGCGGGCCGGGTATCGGGCCGGGACGATGCGAAAGCCGCTGAAGTCGCGACCGGGGGAGGCGGCGCGGGCCTGCGCGGGCAGGTCCGCCACGTTGCTGGCGAGGGACATGGCGGGTGTCGGGCTCCGCTCTCGGGAATGGGGCTTGAGTCAGGCGTCGTTGCGCGGTGGAGCGTAGGCCGTCAGCGCGCCGCCACCCGCCGCGCGGGCGCCGCGTCCCCGGCGGCGTAGCGGCTCTCGCGGCGGGGGAGGCCGAGATGGTCGCGCAGCGTCTGCCCCGGCAGCGTCCGGTCGTAGACGCCGCGCGCCTCCAGCACGGGGATCACGAGGTCGACGAAGTCGTCGAGGCCCTGGCCGATCACCGGAAAGCCCAGCACGAAGCCGTCCGCCGCCCCCTGCTCGACGCGGGCGATCAATTCGCCGGCGACCTCCTCGGCCGAGCCGATCAGGTCGGTGCGCGGGGTCGCCGCCTCGAGCGCCGCCTCGCGCAGGGTCTGGCCCTTCTCGACGGCATTGCGCTTGATGCGGTCGGTGGTGGAGCGGAAGCTGTTGCGGCCGATCTCGCCGAGGTCGGGGAAGGGCGCGTCGAGCGGGTAGGCGGAAAAGTCGTGGTGGTCGAAGAAGCGGCCGAGATAGGCGAGCGCGTCGTCGATCGAGATCAGGTCACGGATCGCCCGGTACTTCTCCTCGGCCTCGGCCCTGGTCCGTCCGACGATCGGGCCGGCGCCGGGGAAGACCTTCAGGTCGTCGGCCCGGCGGCCATGGGCGACCGCGCTCGCCTTGAGGCTGCGGTAGAGGCTCTGCGCCTCGGGGAGCGGCACGTGGTTGGAAAAGACCGCGTCGGCGTGGCGCCCGGCGAGCCCGATGCCGGCCTCCGACGAGCCGGCCTGGAACACCACCGGCTGGCCCTGGCGTGAGCGCTGAATGTTGAGCGGGCCCTCGACCTGGAAGAAGCGCCCCTTGTGGTCGAGGCGGTGCAGCTTGTCGGGATCGAAGAACCGGCCGGTCTCGCGGTCGCGCGGGAAGGCGTCGTCGTCCCAGGAATCCCACAGGCCCTTCACGACGTCGAGGTGTTCGCCCGCGATCTCGTAGCGCAGGCCGTGCTCGGGATGCGGCCGGCTGTAGTTCCGCCCCGAGCCTTCGAGCGGCGACGTCACGGCGTTCCACCCGGCCCGGCCGCCGCTGATCAGGTCGAGGGAGGCGAATTGCCGGGCGATGGTGAAGGGGTCGCTGTAGGAGGTCGAGACCGTGCCGACGAGGCCGAGCTTCTCGGTGCTCGCCGCCAGCGCCGACAGGATGGTCAGCGGCTCGAAGCGGTTGAGGAAGTGCGGAATCGACTTCTCGTTGATGTAGAGCCCGTCGGCCACGAACGCGAAGGCGATGCCGTTCGCTTCCGCCTTGCGGGCGTTGCGGACGAAGAAGTCGAGGTTGACGCTGGCATCCGTTGGGTTGCTCGGGTGGCGCCACGCATTCATGTGGCTGCCGCCGCCCTGGAGCATCAGGCCGAAGGTCAGACGGGTCTGGGTCATCGTGGGGCTCTCGAAGGTCAGGCCGCCAGCGCCGGGGCGCCGCCGGCGAGCAGGGTCACGGAGGCGAGGCGTCGGACCGTCGCGGAGGGCGGCGTGTCGATCACGAACTCCTCGATGCCGAAGCGGGCGTGGAGCCGGTCGAGCTCGGCCCGGACGTCGCCGGCGGTGCCCGACAGCACGTGCGGCCGGCGGGCCTCGGTCCGGTAGGAGGCGGCGCCGGCCTGCCGGGCGAATTCCGCGGCTTGCGCCTCGCTGCCGAGATTGACGCTCTGGCCGTCGGGCAGCGTCACCCGCACCACCTGGAGCGGGTCGGTCAACGCCCGCGCTTCCTCGGCGGTCGCGGCCGCGAGCGCGGTGACGGCGAGGAGAGGCGGGGCCGCAACGCCCGCCTGCGCGTAGGCGTCAAGGCTCGCCTCGGTCGCCCGCGGATCGCCGTTGAGCTGGCCGGCAAAGACGAAGCGCCAGCCGAGGGAGGCGGCCGTGCGCGCGCTGTCGGGGCTGGCCCCGAGGAGGAAGCGCTCCGGGGCCGCGGGCGGCGTCGGCAGGGCGCGCAAGGACCCCGTCTCCGGGGGGACGAGGTAGCGGTCGAGTTCCGCGAGGAGGTCGTCGAAGGCGGCAAGCTCGCCCGGATCGTGCCGCCGCCGCAGGGCGCGGGTCGCGTCGGGCAGGCCGCCCGGGGCCTTGCCGATGCCGAGGTCGATCCGGTTCGGCGCCAGGGTGGCGAGCAGGTTGAAGGTCTCGGCGACCTTGTAGGGGCTGTAATGCGGCAGGAGCACGCCGCCGGAGCCGAGCCGGATGCGCCGGGTGCGGGCGGCGAGATGCGCGATCAGGATCTCGGGCGCTGTGCCGGCGAGCCCCGGATTGGCGTGGTGCTCCGCCACCCAGAAGCGCGCGTAGCCGAGGCGCTCGGCCGCCTGCGCCAGCACGACCGTGCGCTGCAATGCGGCGGCGGCCGGCTCGCCCGGGAGCAGCGGGCTCTTGTCGAGGAGACTCAGGCGGTAGCTCATCGGGAACCCGGGCGGTCGAGACGGCGCGGTGCCGGGAGGGTCCCGCACGGGCTGCTGTGGTCGGGTGCGGCCGCCCCGGGCTCGGTCGCGTGCAGCCGGTGCGCGTCCGGATCGGTCGCCGATGTCTCGGCGCGTCCACGCCGCGGCCCGGCGATCGAGGTCAGGAGAGTGATCAGGATCATGGCAGGTTGTTCCTGTCTCCCGAGCCGCAGCCGGGTCGTTACGCTTCAAGAACTTGTTGCGACCGGCGAGCATTGTGAAAGCCGATCGGCGCAGTCACGAAGCATGTGTCGTGAATTTATGCGATTATCTTTCTTGTCGTTGCCTGCCGTCAACGAAAGCCGCTTCCAAAGATCGGCGACGACAGGGCAGGGCACTTCGCCGGCCGGAGCGAAACCGGGAGGATCTTCTCCTAGGCCGCGCTGACGCGATCCGCGCCGGCGAGCGGTGGCAATTCGAGGTTCTGGCGGAAATCGTCGCCGACGTAGTCGGTATCGATCAGCGCGCGCCGCCGCAGCTCGGGCAGGAGACCGTTGACGAGCAGATCCTCCTGATCCGGGTTGCCGAGTCCGTGCAAGGTGACGACGTCGAGGATCCCGGCGCGGTAGCGCTCCTCGATGGCGTCGGCCAGCTGCTCGGGCGTGCCGGCGACCGACCAGTGACCGGTCTCCTGGGCCTCGATGATGAGTTGGCGCGGCGGCAAGCCCTGCTCGGCGTAGCGGCGGAAGATCTCGACCCGGCCGCGCCGGCGGTTGATGCGCGTCACCTCCGGCAGCAGCGACCGGGGTAGGGGTGCGTCGAGGGGCAGACCCGACAGGTCGATCTCCCCGCCCAGCATGTCGGCGAGCTTGAGCCGGCCCTGCTCGTAGTCGATCCGGGCGTGTTTCTCGGCGAGCCGCCGGGCGACGTCGGCCTCGGACTCGCCGATGAGGCAGTGGAAGGAGTTCATCACGAAGGGCAGCCCGCTCCGGCGCCCGAAGGCGGCGGCGCGCCGGCGCAGCTCGGCCGCGAAGGCGACCGCGCCCGCAAGGCTCGGCTGCGAGGTGTAGACCACCTCGGCAAGGGCGGCGCCGACGGACACGCCCGCCTCCGACTGCCCGGCCTGGAACTGGACCGGGCGCCCCTGCGGCAGCGGCGGCACGTTGAGCGGACCGGCGACCGTGAAGTGCCGGCCGCGATGGTCGATGCGGTGAAACTTCGCCGGATCGACCGCGATCGCGCCCGACGCCTTCCGGGCGACCGCGTCGCGCGCGTTGGCGTCGAACAGGGCGTTGACGACCGCGATGAACTCGGCGGCCCGGTCGTAGCGCGTCTCGGGGTTCGGCAGCGACTCGCCGAAATTCTCCTCGCCGACCGAGGAGGTCACGGCGTTCCAGGCAGCGCGGCCACCGCTGACGTGGTCGAGGGTGGCGAGCTGGCGGGCGAGGTTGAAGGGGTGGTGGAAGGTGGTCGAGACCGTCGCCACCAGGCCGATCCGGGACGTCGCCTGGCTGAGCGCGGCGAGCGCGATCAGCGGCTCCTGCACCCCCGCCGTTCCGGCGAGGCCCGCGGGGTCGATCTGCAGCAGGTCGGCGGTGAACAGGCCGGTGATCCGCTCGGCCTCGGCCTTGCGGGCGAGCGCGACCGCGCGGCGCGGGCCGTGGCCGGGATCCGCGTCGTTTCCCGCCGCGACGAGAGTGGGCGCGCCGACGAGAGTCTTGAGCCGGCGGGGACGGGTCAGGGCCATGAGGGGGTCCGGGGAGGGGTTCCTGGCGAGGTCCGCCGGCGACGCGGCGGGTGGGCGTGCGGGTGGGCGTGACGGCGGAGTCAGGCGGCCTGCGCCCGATGCGCCGCGATGCGGGCGAGGAGCCGTTGCTCCTGCTCCGCCTTCAGGGCGTTCACCCGGGCGGTCGCCGCCTCGAACGACGCGGCGGGCGGCGTGACCGGCGCGGCGAGGCCGACGGATGACCCCAAGGCTTTCTCGAACGGCAGGGAGCGGTACAGCAGCGGGTCGGCGGCGCCGTCGAAGAGCGGCCGGTAGCCGAGGGACGCGTAGAGCGCCGTCGCTTCCGGCTGGCGAAAGCCCGTCGTCAGGTAGGCCCGCGCGTAGCCGAGCCGGACGGCACTGTCCTCGAGCGCCCGGACCACGCGCTTCGCGAGCCCCTGGCGGCGCAGGTCGGGCCGGGTCCAGATGCGCTTGAGCTCGACCGTCGCGTCGTCGTGGCTCATGAACGCGCCGCCGGCGATCGTCTCGCCGTCGCGCACGATCAGCAGGAAGTCGCCGAGCGGCGGCCGGTAGGCCTCGGCGGGGTAGCGCAGGATCTCGGCCCGGGCGCCGCCCGGCCGGTCCACAGCGCCGTAGCGGCCGTCATACTCGGCCACCAGTCCGTCGAGGAGGGGTTGGGCGGCAGGCTCCAGGGGGGACGAGCGGACGATGACGTCGGTCATGGCGGGCTCCGGGATCGGGGAATCCGGCACAGGGTCGCGCGCCGGCGCACAGGCATCGGACGACGTCGACCGGAGCGGTCCGCCGCGCCACGTCCGTGTTGATCATGGTCATCGTAGATCTGGCAGGACATATCTCCCGCTTGGCGGGAGCTTTCCTGCATCAGATCTGCGGTCTTGCTTTTCAGCGATCGATATACTCGACCAGGACCATGGATCGCGTCAATGAAAGCGATCTCTCTTTTTGCTTGGGTTCGAAGGACGAATAGGCCGCCGGTACGGCAGCAGGTGGGAGATCCGCCATGCATCCACCGCCGCCGTGCGGTTCAGACGAAGGGCGAGGCGCGTCCGCAGCGCATCACCGGATCTTCCGGCGGAAGCCGGCGCCGGGATGGCCGTCGGCCAGCCGGGCACCGCGTCCTGGAAACAGCTTCTCCCGCAAGGTCCCTTCGCGATAGGCGGTCTTGAACACGCCGCGGGCCTGCAACTCGGGCACGAGCAGGTTCACCACCGCGTCGAGCGATTCCGGCATCACCGTGCGCACGAGGTTGAAGCCGTCCACGTCCGTCTCGTCCACCCAGGCCAGGAGTTCGTCGGCGACCTCGGCGGGCGAGCCGACCACCAAAGCCGCCCGCGCGCCGGCCGGCGTGAAGTCGAGGAGGTCGCGCACCAGGGTCGGGCGCTCGGCGCGGGTGAGGTTCTCCACCGTCGAGCGGATCGCGTTGGTGCGCCGGAAGGCGAGGGGATCGTCGAGGGACAGGCCCGAGAGATCGATCCCGGTCCAGCCCGAGACGAGCGCGAGCTGACCCGCCGCGTCGATGAAGCTCCGATACTCGTCGCGCAGGTCGCGGGCCTCGGCCGAGGTTGCTGCGACGATCACCGTGGCGCCGAGGAAGGTCAGGACGTCGTAAGGGTCGCGCCCCGCCTCCCGGGCGGCCTCGCGCACGCTGCGGACCGCCTTCGCGGCGGCGGGCTTCGTCGGACCGTTGAGGAAGACGCTCTCGGCATGGCGCCCGGCGAAGCGCACGCCCCGCTCCGACGTGCCGGCCTGATAGAGAACCGGCGTGCGCTGCGGCGAGGGCTCGGCGAGATGGCGCGCATCGACCTTGTAGTACGGGCCGTCATGCACGACGCGGTGCACCTTGTCGGGCCGCGCGAACACGCCCGCCGCCCGGTCCCGCAGGACCGCGCCGTCCTCCCAGGACCCCTCCCACAGCTTGTAGACGGCCGTCATGAAGTCCTCGGCCGCCTCGTAGCGCTGGTCGTGGTCGCGCGAGACCGGCAGTCCCATGCCGCGGGCGCCGCTGTCGAGGTAGCCCGTCACGATGTTCCAGCCGAGCCGGCCCCCGGTGAGGTGGTCGAGGGTGGTGAAGCGGCGGGCGAACTGGAACGGGTGGTCGTAGGTCAGGTTCGAGGTGATGCCGAAGCCGAGATGGCGTGTGACGTGCGCCATCGCCGAGACCGCGAGGACCGGGTCGGCGTTGGGCGCCTGGGCGCCGGCGAGGAGCGCGGCGTCGCCGTTGCCCCCATAGACGTCGTAGAGGCCGAACACGTCGGCGACGAACAGCCCGTCGAGGAAGCCGCGCTCCGCCGTCCGCGCCAGCTCCGTCCACCAGGACAGGGTGTTGTAGTCGGCCTGGGTGTCGCGCGGATGGCGCCACAGGCCGGCCCAGTTGTGCGATGGGGCGGCCATCTGGAAGGCGTTGAGGCGAAGCTCGCGGCGTAGCGTCATGGTCTCGACCGGATCTCTGGCCGCGGCTCGCCGCGGCGGCTCCCGTCCCGTGTCGCGCACGGAGACCGCGATGTCAAATTAGTTGATAAAAACAATAGATTAATGCGCGGAGCAGAACCGATCCCGCTGGCGCGGGAAGGCTCGACGACCGGCTGGCCCCTGGAGCACGGCCCCCGATCGCGTCGCAATCGGGCGATGCTCCCGGTCTCCGATCGTGCGGCATTGTCTTCGGCGGGCCGGGACCCACTGCGCCGGAAAACGCTCTAATCGTCGTAATGCCAGCGGCATTGTGCGATCTCCAGCGCTTGTGCCGCGCCGGACCCACTCACCCTGTACACGAGGCGGTGCTCGCTCGAGATACGACGAGACCACCAGCCCTTGAGCTTGAATTTCAAAGGTTCCGGCTTGCCGGCTCCCTTGAATGGCGTCCGCTTGATCTCCTTGATGAGGCTGTTGATGCGCGCGAGCGTGCCGTCACGCTGGTCCTGCCAGAACAGATAGTCGTCCCAGGCCTCGTCGGAGAAGACGATCCTCATTTCTCGACGGTCACGTCGGGCTCGTTCGGCTCGATCAGCGTCCGCTCGACGCCCTGTCCCGCTTCGAGCTGAGCGACCGACCGTAACAGCCGTCGCGCGTTGGCGGGCGTGCCGAGCAGGTGCAGCGTCTCGCGCAGGCTGTTCAACTCGGCGAGCGGCAGGATTGCGAGGGGCTCGTGACCCTGACGTGTCACCACCAACTCCTCCCGATCGCGCTCGACCTGGTCGAAGTGGCTGGCGATGTTCTGGCGGAGATCCGTGAGGCTGACGTGAGCCATATGCGACCTTATCTGTACATAAAGTTGTACATAAGGCGAAGTGCGCCCGGCAGCAAGCCAATCGTACTCAATCGTCGATTGAGCCGCATTTTTTCGACGAGCCGGTTTCCATCTCGTCGATGAACACCCTATCGCACCTGCCCCCAGCGCCGGACCGTCACCCGCTCCAGGCTCGCGAACACCACCGTCTCGACCACGAGGCCGATGGCGATGACGAGGAGCAGGCCGGCGAAGACCCGGTCGGTGTAGAGCTCGTTGCGGTTCTGGAAGATGTACCAGCCGAGGCCGCCCCGGCCCGACGAGGCGCCGAAGACCAGCTCCGCCGCGATCAGCGTGCGCCAGGCGAAGGCCCAGCCGATCTTGAGGCCCGACAGGATCGCCGGCAAAGCCGCCGGGACCAGGATCCGGCCGACGTAAGCGAGGCCTTCGAGTCCGTAGTTGCGCCCGGTCATGCGCAGCGAATCCGGTACGGCCTGGAAGCCCGCATAGGTGTTGAGCGCCAGCGGCCACAGCACCGCGTGGACCAGCACGAAGATCAGGCTGCCCTGGCCGAGCCCGAACCACAGCAGCGCCAGCGGCAGGAGCGCGATCGCCGGCAGCGGGTTGAACATCGCGGTCAGCGTCGAGAGCAGGTCGCGGCCGAACTGGGTCGAGACCGCCAGCGAGGTCAGCCCGAAGGCGAGGAGGACGCCTAAGCCGTAGCCCTGCGCCAGCACGGTCAGCGAGATCCGGGTCCGCTCCAGGATCTCGCCGGTGGCGAGCCCGTCGACCAGGGCCGACAGGGTGGCACCGAAGCCCGGCAGCAGCAGGTCGTTGTCCTGCCAGCGCGCCAGCCCCTCCCAGAGGAGGGCGAGGGCGACGAGGATCAGGCCGCGGCGCAGCCAGCCCTGCTGCCACAGGCGGGTCGGCAGCGGCAGGCGGCGCTCGACCGGGGCCTCGACGAAGGGCGCCAGGACCCGGTCGTATTCCGGACGGATCGGCGGCGAGAGAACCTGGTTCATCGGGCCGTCGCCTCGGGAACGGGCTCGAACAGCCGGTCGTGCAGGCGCTGCACCGCGGCCTGGAAACCCCGGCTGCCGAGGCTCGACAGGTCGAACTCGTGGCAATTGTACTCGCCGCGGACCCGGCCGGGATGGGGCGAGAGCAGGGCGACCCGGTTGCCGATCACCAGGGCTTCCTCGATCGAGTGGGTGACGAAGAGCAGCGTCATGCGGGCCTCGTCCCACAGCGCCAGCAGCTCCTCCTGCATCTTGCGCCGGGTGAGCGCGTCGAGGGCCGCGAAGGGCTCGTCCATCAGGAGCACCTTCGGCTGCATGGCCAGCGCCCGGGCGATGGCCACGCGCTGCTTCATGCCGCCGGAGAGCTGGTGCGGGTAGCTGGCGGCGAAGGCCGTGAGACCGACCTTGTCGATCGTGGCGCGCGCCCGCTCCAGCGCCTCGGCACGACCGAGCCCGCGGGCCGTGCGCAAGGGAAAGGCGACGTTCTCGACCACGGTCTTCCAGGGCGGCAACTGGTCGAATTCCTGAAACACCACGATCCGGTCGGGGCCGGGCTTGCGCACCGGCACGCCGCCGAGCGTGATCTCGCCCTCGACCGGGGCGATGAAGCCGGCCACGGCCTTGAGCAGGGTGGACTTGCCGCAGCCCGATGGTCCGAGCAGCACGAAGCGGTCGGCCTCGTAGACGTCGAGGTCGATCCGGTGGGCCGCCCGCACCACGCGGCCCGGGGTGCGGTACTCGAGCGACACGCCGGCGATGCGCAGGAGCGGGTCGGGCAAGGGGTGCGGCGTCTCGCGCGGTGCCGCGAGCGGTTGCGCCGCCGCCACGGGCGCATCGCGTTCCATCACCAGCGCCATCGGATTTGTCCTCAACCGCCCGCCGCGACGCGCGGATTGACGAAGAAATAGTCGCTCAAGGACTTGGGCTCGTTCTTGATCGCGCCGACCCGGTGCATGAACTGGCCGAGGCCGAGCGTGTTCTGCGGCTCGATCTTGAAGCTCACCTCGGGGCTCTTGATCACCTTGAGCAGCAGGGCGCGGTCGATGCGGCTGCCATTGGCCTTGAGGTAGATGTCGGCGGCCCGCTCCGGATCCGCGGTGATGAAGCGCGCGGCCTCGTCCAGGGCGTCGACGAAGGCCCGATAGGTCTTCGGGCTATTTTGATAGAACTTCTCGGTGGCGTAGAGCACGGTCGAGGAGGCCGGGCCGCCCTGGACGTCGTAGGAGCTGAGGATCACCCGGGCGTTCGGGTTCTCGGCCAGTTCCTGCTCCTGGAACGGCGGATTGCCGAAATGCGCCGTGATCTCGGTGCCGCCCTTGATGATCGCGGCCGCCGCCTCGGGGTGGGGCACCGCCACGCTGTTGCGGTCGAGGCGGGCGAAGTCCTTGTCGCCCCACAGCTTGGCCGAGGCCATCTGCAGGATGCGCGCCTGGACCGAGACGCCGACCGCCGGCAGGGCGATGCGGTCCTTGTCGGTGAGGTCGGCGATCGACTTCACCTCGGGGCGGTTGCTGACGAGATAGTACGGAAAGTTGCCGAGCGAGGCGACGCCGTGGACGTTCTGACGCCCGCGGGTGCGGTCCCAGAGCGTGAAGAGCGGGCCGATTCCGGCGCTGCCGATGTCGACGCTCCCCGAGAGCAGCGCATCGTTGACCGCCGAGCCGCCGGAGAGCTGGAGGTACTCGACCTTGATGTCGAGGCCGGCCTCTTTGCCGTGCTTCTCGATCAGCTTCTGGTCCTCGGCGACGTTGAGGAGCAGGTAGACGACGCCGAACTGCTTGGCGATGCGCAGCTGTCCCTCGGCCGCGGCAGCCGGGCCGGCCGGCAGCGCCGCCAGCAGGACCAGGCCGCCGAGCAGGACGGCGGCGTGCCGGCGCAGGAGCCGGGCGCGTTGCTTCATCATCACCATGGTCTCGTCGCTGGCGGGGGCCTGGATACGCTCGATCCGGCACGCAATATCTGGCGTTCTCCGGTCATGTCGTCAACCGGAAGCTTGTTTTACCTTTTCACCGATGAAGAGATCGGACTTGTTCTCTTGGCGTGCCTTGCCAGAATATTATTTTTATTTCTGCGCCGCTTGCAGCGCGTCACGCCAGAAGCCGGAGCCTGCGGCCGAGGCGGAGCGTGACGGTGATGCCGACGAGCATCGCGATCCCGAACACCCAGCCCGACACTGCGCCCGCCATGATGCCGGAGAGCAGGGTGCCGATGCTGCAGCCGAGCCCGGTCATCGCACCCCAGCCGAGGAGGAGCCCGCCGGACGGGCCGCGCAGCCCGTGGCCTCGCCCGGGCCGGGCCGGACGGAACCGGCCGGCCGCGAGCGCCGCCGCGAAGGAGGCCACCACGAGCCCGCCGACGAACAGGCCGTTCGGGGTGAGGAGCCCGTCGCGGAAAGCCGTGGCGCAGCCGCGGAACCCGTCGGGCCCTTCCGGAAGCGCGCTGTCATGCCAATGGCGGCGACCAAGCCATGGCCACCTGACCCACGACAAACAGCCTCCGACAAACCCGGAGCGATTCAAGCCTGATCCGCCCTCACCTCGGGCGGCACCGCGTCGGTCGGGCCGTGTCGAGCGTACTCGCCGACGCCGCGTCGGCCCTCCGCCACAGCCGCGGCCTGCTCACCCGCGCACAGGCCGGCCGGTGTCGGGGAGCGCCAGAAGATCCCGGTGCCCGATCTCCGCTCCGGTGCCGGGCCGCCGCCGGGCCGCCGCCCACTCCGCCGCGTCCGCGGCGCGGACCCGCCCGGTCTCCGCCGCCGCCCGCGCCGTGCCCGCGGCGAGCTCCTGCAGCAGCGCGGCCTCGCCCGCGCCGAGGCGCCAGGGGCTCGCGGCAGTCGAGACGGCGTAGCCGTGGTGCTGGAAGGCCGTGGCGAGCGCCGCCGTCGCGCCCGGGCCGGCGGCCGGCCCGAAGCCCTTGTCGCCGGCCTGATGGGCGAGGAAGGCGGCGTGGATCGCCGCGTCGGCCGGATGCGGCGGAGTCCAGCTCTCCTGCCCGTCATAGGTGAGGGCGGTGTAGAACGCGGCGCCGGCCCGCGCGACCGCGCGCGCCACCTCGGCGATCCAGGCCTCCGAGGCGAGGTCGAACAGGGCCGCTGCGGTGACGAGGTCCGGCCCCTCCGCGAGGGCCGCCGCCGGGTCGGCGGCGAGGTCGAGGGCGCGCAGGCGCACGGCGATCCGCGCTCCGCCGCGATGCAGGACCAGGCCGTCCCCGGCCTCCTCCACCCGCTCCGCCCAGGCCGACAGGCGCTCGGCTGCGGCAGAGAGCAGGGCGGGGTCGTGGTCGACGAGCAGCCACTCCTGCCGGGAGCCCAGATGCGGCGCCAGCGCCCGCAGGTTCGAGCCGGTGCCGCAGCCGAGATCGACCGCCCGCATCGGCTCCGGCAGCGCCCGCGCGAGGGCGGCGACGAGGCTCGCGTCGCGGGCGGCGTGGTCGGCGGGCTCGCGCAGGGCGAGCCAGTCGGGGCTGAAGCCGCTCATGCTGTCCTCGGGGTCGGGTCGCGCAGGGCCGCGGCGACCGCCGCTGCGGTATCGGGCCAGTCCGGCAGGTGCCGGCCGGCGGCCCAGGACGCGGCGGCGGCCCCGGCGCGGCGGGCCGGATCGGCGATGAGCGCGCGCAAGGCGCCGGCGAGGGCGGGGGCGTCGCCGGGCGGCACCGCGAGGCCGGCCCCCGCCGGTACCGTCTCGGCCGCCGCTCCCCCGGAGGTCGCGACGAGGGGCAGGCCCCGGGCCAGGGCTTCCGCGAGCGCCATGCCGTAGCCCTCGAACAGCGAGGCCGAGACCGCGAGGTCGGCCTCGGCATAGAGGCGCTCGAGCGTCCCCGGCGTCACCGCGCCGGCCAGCGCGACACGGGCATCGAGGCCGGATGCGGCGATCTGGTCGCGGAGGGACGCGGCGCAATCCGGCGCCCGGTCGAGGCTGCCGGCGACCGTCAGCGACCAGTCGAGGTCGGTGAGTGTCGCGAGCGCCCGCACCAGGACGTCGTAGCCCTTGCGCGGGGAGACGGTCCCGACCGAAAGGAGCCGGACCGGCGGGCCGGGCCGGGCTGCGACCCGGGGGGCGGGGGGCGTGCCGGGCTCGGCGACGGCGATCCGCTCCGGCGCCACGCCGAACTCGGCCGCGAGCAACCGTGCGGTGTAGCGGCTCGTCGCGACGATGCGGGACGCGAGCGCCAGAGCGGCGCGCTCGCCCGCGACCAGCGCCGCCGCCCGCTCCGGCGGCAGGCCGGTCTCGTAGCCGAGGGGATGGTGCACCAGAGCCGCCACCGGGCGCCCGGCGGCGCGGATCACCTCCGGCGGCAGGGCCCCGTAGGCGAGGCCGTCGACGAGGAGCGCGGCGTCGGCCGGCACCGCCGCCAGGAGGGCGGCGGTGCGGGCGAGGTCGTCGGAACTTGGATCCGGGAACCCGCCCGGCAGGGCGAGATGCGTCGCCGCCACCCCATGCGCCGGCAGGTGCGCCAGGAGCTGGCGGGCATAGGCGTAGCCGCCGGTCGGCGCCGACAGGTCGCCCGGGACGGCGAGGACGAGGTGCATCAGGCGAGCGGAGCCTCGAACCAGGCCCGGGCCAGGTGGGATTCGTGCAGGGTCACGCGCAGGCGGCTCACCCCCTCGCCGCCGGGGCCGAGGGCGCCGGCCCGGGTCGCGGCGGCCATCGTTCGGTGGATGTGGCCGCACAGGAACTCGGTCGTGGTGTTCTCTCCGGAGAATTCCGGCAGGTCGTCGAGGTTGCGGTAGTTGAGCGGGGCCAGGATCGCCTTCAGCGCCTCGCTCGCCCGGCCGATATCGACCACCACCCCGTCCGGGGTCAGGCTCTCGCGGAAGAACGCCACGTCGACCACGAAGGTCGCGCCGTGCAGGGCTTGCGCCGGCCCGAACAGCTCGCCGCGGAAGCTGTGGGCGATCATCACGTGGTCGCGGACCTCGACGGCGTACATGGGCGGCTTTTCCTTCAGTAGCGGATCACGGTGCACAGGCCCGGCGCGCCGGGACCGAGCAGGCGCGGCAGTGCGGCGGGCAGGTCGTCGAAGGCGACCTCCTCGGTGAGGAGGGCGTCGAGGCGGTCGTCGCGCAGCAGGTCGAGGGCCTTGAGGAGGCGCCGCCGGTGGCTCCAGCGCGGGCGGCGCGAGGCCGCCACCGCCCCGACCTGGCTGGCGACGAGGCGCAGGCGCTTCGCGTGGAAGGCGAGGCCGAGGGGGGCAGCCACCGGGGTCTCGCCGTACCAGCTCAGCTCCACGATCGCCGCCTCCTCCCCGGCGAGGGAGAGGGCCAGCGCCAGCCCGGCCTCGCTGGCGCTGGCATGGAAGACGATGTCGGCCTCGGGCGGCGCCGCCTCCGGCAGCGCGAAGGCGAGCCCGAGGGCCCGCGCCGTGTCCGCCCGGGCGGGATCGCGGTCGATCAGGCAGACCTCCGCCCCCGGCAGTCCGGCGCAGAGATGGGCGACGAGGAGCCCGACCACGCCGCCGCCGACCACCGCGATCCGGTCCCCCGGCCCGGCGCCGGACTCCCACAGGGCGTTGAGCGCCGTCTCCATGTTGGCGGCGAGCACCGCGCGGCGCGGCGGCAGGCCCTCCGGCAGCGGGCAGAGGGCGGCCCGGGGGGCGTTGAACGCCTCCTGGTGCGGCTGGAGCGCGAAGACGCGCTCGCCCGCTTCCGTCTCCGCCACCGCGCAGTAGCCGTACTTGACCGGGAACGGGAACTCGCCCTCTTGCGCCGGCGCCCGCATCCGCCCGGCCACCGCGTCCGGCACGCGGCCCTCGAAGACCAGCCGCTCGGTGCCCCGGCTCAGGGCCGTCCACAGGGCGCGCGCCCGCACCTCGCCCTCGCCCGGTGGGGACAGGCGCTCTTGCCGCAGCTCCGCCTGGCCGGCTGCGCTATACCAGAGCGCCCGCACGACGTCCGCCGTGCCGCTCCCGGATGCCTGACGATGCCGCAAACCGACTCCTCGGTGGTCACCCTCGCGGAGGGAGCGTCCCGCGCTCCTCTCACGACGCCGACGGGCCTGCAAGCCTGCATCGCCTTGCGTCGCCGGCGCTGGCTGGTGCTCGGGCTCGTCCTCGCCACCACCTTGGGCCTCGCGGCGGCCCTGGCGGTTGTGCTGGCGCAGGACGGGTTCGACGCCCTCGACCTCGCGCTCCTCGCCTGCGGCCTCGCCACCCTGCCCTGGACGGTACTGGGATTCTGGAACGCCGCGATCGGCTTCCTGCTCCTGCGGGCCGGGCCGGCGGGCGTGCTGGCGGCCGCCCCCCACGCCGCGGCGGGGGAGGGGGAGGCCCCACTCCATCTCGCGACCGCCGTGGTGATGACCCTGCGCAACGAGGACCCGGCCCGGGCCCTGGCGCGCCTCGCCCTGGTGCGCGAGAGCCTGGAGCGCACCGGCCACGGCACCGCCTTCCGCTACCACGTGCTGAGCGACAGCGACGATCCGGGCGTGATCCGGGCCGAGGAGGCGTGGGTCGCGGGCTGGCGCGCCGGGCTGCCCGACGGGGAGGCGGCCCGGATCCATTACCGCCGGCGCACCGACAATGCCGGCTACAAGGCCGGCAACCTGCAGGAGTTCTGCGCCCGCAGCGACGCCGACCTGATGCTGCCCCTCGACGCCGACAGCCTGATGACCGGACCGGCGATCCTGCGTCTCGTGCGGATCATGCAGGCGCATCCGCGCCTCGGCATTCTGCAGAGCCTGGCGGTCGGCGCGCCGGCGGGCAGCGCCTTTGCCCGGCTGTTCCAGTTCGGCATGCGCCACGGCATGCTGCCCTACACGCTGGGGGCGGCCTGGTGGGGGGCGGAATGCGGCCCGTTCTGGGGCCACAACGCGCTCGTGCGCATCGCTCCCTTCGCGGCCCATTGCCGGCTGCCCTCCTTGCGCGGCGGCGGGGCGGTCCTGTCGCACGACCAGGTCGAGGCGGTGCTGATGCGCCGGGCCGGCTACGAGGTCCGGGTGCTGCCGCTCGAGGAGGGCAGCTTCGAGGACAACCCGCCGACGCTCCTCGACCACCTCACCCGCGACGCCCGCTGGTGCCGCGGCAACCTCCAGTATCTGCGCCTGCCCCGGCTCCCGGGCCTCATGCCGATGAGCCGGTTCCAGCTCGCCTGGGCGGTGATGATGTTCCTCAACCCGCCGGCCCTGACGCTCGCCCTCCTGCTCCTGCCCTGGCGGGCCGCGACGCAAGGCGGCCCCGCGACGGGCGCCGCCGCCCTCTATCTCGTCTGGCTCCTCCTCTCGCTGGCCCCGAAACTCGCCGGCTACGCCGCCGTGCTGGCGGACCGCGAGGCCCGGGCGGCCCATGGCGGAGGGATGCGCTTCCTCGCCGGGATGGCGGCCGAGATCGCGGCCTCGTTCCTGTTGCTCGGCGCCTCGTCGGTCCGGCTCACCGGAGTGATGATCGGGCTCGCCCTCGGCCGCGCCGGCTTGTGGAACGCGCAGGACCGGGATGCGCGGGGCGTGCGCTGGGGCGAGGCTTTTCGCGCCCTGGGCGGCGTCACCCTGTTCGGGATCGTCGTGTGCGGGGCGCTCGCTCTCGTTTCGCCGGCGCTCCTCGCCTGGAGCCTGCCACTCACCCTCGGCAGCCTGCTCGCGGTGCCGTTCTGCGTCCTCACGGCGGCGCCGGAGGTGGGGCGGGCGATGGTCCGGGCGGGCTTGTGCGCGACGCGCGAGGAGATCGCGCCGCCGTGGGAGATCGCGGAGCTGTGCGAGGGGGGCAGCGGTGTCGCGATGGCTTCGGTCCGGTGAGCCGGTGGCCGAGACGTCCGGCGCTCCCCGGCGCTCCCGCAAGGGGCCGCCGAGGGCGGGGAGCGGCGCGTGCGCGCCATGTCCAAGACTGAATGTCCCGCGTCCAGCCCGGCCGTGACGTCACGTTGACTGCTGCACCAGGCTGCGCGCTCCCGTTCGGCAGATCGTATCGCCGGTGTAGGTCGGGCGAGCTCTACAAGGCGTGGCGCAGCGCCTTGACGCAGCGCTTCACGTCACCCTCGTCGGCCCAGACATGCGGGCTGAGGCGCAGGGCCCCGGATCGTTCGCTCGCGAAGATCCCCGCCTGCCGCAGCTGGTCCGCCAGGCCGGGTGGCAGGCCGCCCGCCGCGCGGAGGCCGAGGATGTTCGGCGAGCGGAGGTGCCTCGCCGCCGCGGAGACGCCGAGCCCGACGACGCCCTCGGTCAACTGGTCGGTGAGGCGTCGCAACCGGGTCGCCACCGCCGACGCGTCCCAGGACAGGACCAGCTCCAACCCGGTCGCCGCCATCGGCAGCAAGATCGGATCGTTCAACTCGCCCCGGTCGTAGCGCCGGGCACCCGCCGCGGGCGGGCGGTTGCCGATGTTGTCCTCGATCGGTGCGCCGCCCTGCCGGTGCGGTGCGGCATACAGAAAGGCGAGCCCATAGGGACCGAGCGCCCACTTGTAGGTCGGGAAGGCCAGGAAGTCGGGGCGCCAGCGACCGACGTCGACCGGCAGGGCTCCCGCCGCCTGGGTCGCGTCGATCACCAATGCGGCACCCGCGGCGTGGACGGCCGGTGCGAGCCGATCGAGGTCGATCAGCCCGCCGTCGGTCCAATGGAGGGGCGTCAGGGTTGCGACCGCGACGGGCGGTGCTCCTGCGCGTCCGAGCGCCGCGAGCAGCGCCGCCGTCCAGTCGCCGTCCCCGGGGCGCGGCACCTCCTCGACGATCAAGCCCCTGGCCGTGGCGAGCCGGTCGAAGGCGTAGCGTAGCGACGGGAACTCGTCGGCGACGCGCAGCACGCGCCCGCCCGGCGCGACGGTCAGGTTCGCGGCGGCAGTGGCCATCGCGTGGCTGACGGACCCCATGATGGCCACGTCGTCCGTGGTCGCGCCGATGAGCCGAGCCGCCGCCCTCCGCGCCCGCTCGGCCTGGGCCGGCACCGCCTCGCGCGGGTGATCCCAGGGCCGGGCCTTCACCAGCAAGCCCGCTTCCCCGGCCTCGCGCACGGCCCGCGGCAGCGGCGACCACGCTGCCGCGTCGAGGTAGCTGATGTCGTCCGGGATCTCGAACAGGTGCCTCTGGCAGGGCAGGTGGTCAGTCGCGTCCATGCTAGCGCACCTGTATCCGCGCTCCCGGATCTGGGCGCGGGCTGCGCATGGTCGTCGAACGGAGGAGGGCGGCCGAGCCCGTCGCGATCCTGCCGCAACGAGGTCCGGAGCGGTTCATGGTCTCGCCGGGGGCCTCCGGTCCACCCGCGACACTCCACGAGCAGGAAGAAGCGGCTTGCGCCCGTTGCACGACGATCCTAGCCCTCGAAGTCCCGCTTCAACCCCCGCCGCGTCCGGTGCCGCTCCAGCGCCAGCTCCACGAGCCGCGTCAGCAGTTCCGGATAGGGAACGCCGGAGGCCTCCATCATCTGCGGGTACATGCTGATCGAGGTGAAGCCCGGCAGGGTGTTGACCTCGTTGAGATAGAAATCACCCGTCTGTCGGTCGAGGAAGAAGTCGACGCGGGCCATGCCGCTGCATTCGAGTGCCTCGAAGGCCTGGAGCGCCAGCGCGCGCACCCGCTCCATCTGCGCCGGCGTGATGTTGGCCGGGAGATCCACGCTGGCGCCCTCGGGGTCGAGATACTTGGCGGCGTAGGAGTAGAAATCGTGGTGGGGCTGCGGGTTCAGCTCGCTCGCGACGCTGACGAAGGGCGGGTCGCCGTCGAGCACCGCCACCTCGACCTCGCGGGCGTCGATGCCCTGCTCGACCAGCACCTTGACGTCGTACCGGAAGGCGTCGGCGAGCGCCGCGGGCAGGTCCTTCCACTCCTTGACCTTATGGATGCCGACGCTGGAGCCCATGTTGCAGGGCTTGACGAAGACCGGCAGCGTCAGGGTCGCGGCGATGTCGTCGAGGGAGACCGCGCCGCGCTCGTAGGCGCGGCGGGTGAAGGCGTGGTAGGGCGCGATCGGGATGCCGGCGAGGCCGGCCAGCCGCTTGGTGACGTCCTTGTCCATGCCGACCGCCGAGGCCATCACGCCCGAGCCGACATAGGCGGTCTCGGTCAGCTCCAGCAGGCCCTGCAGGGTCCCGTCCTCGCAGAGCGGCCCGTGCAGGACCGGGAACACCACGTCGATCTCGGCGCGCGCCGGCGCGCCGTCGAGGGCGACCACGGCGGCACGTCCGCCGGCTCCTTCGCCGATTCCTGGCGCCAGCCGCACCTCGGGGCTTTCCGGCGGGATCGACAGGCTCTCGTCGCCGGTCTGGGTGATGCGGCGCAGGTCGTGGCGCTGCCAGCGGCCGGCCTTGTCGATGCTGACCGGGATCACCTCGAAGCGGTCGCGGTCGAGGTGGCGGATCACCGAGGCGGCGGAGCGCAGCGAGACCTCGTGCTCGCCGGATCTGCCGCCGTACAGGACGGCGACGCGGGTCTTCTCGGTCATGCGCGAACCCTCGATCACCTGGAATCCAACAAACCTCACGCCGCGCGGGCCCCGCGCGGCGGCCCTGATTATCGCCGGATGAAGATTTCAGAAACCCTACGGGGCGGCCAAAGGGTCCCGGGGCAGGACCCCGGGGTCCAGGCCCGCACCGCCCGCAGGGCCGGATCCTCCGGGGATCTTGGATGTTCAGCGGCGCCGGCCCCTGGGGTGAGGGTGTGATTTACCGCTCGCGTCGACCAAGGGGCGGCTGGACAGCCCTCCGCCTCGGCCATACCCCAATTCCGCTGAATCCCCGGAAGCCCGCCGAATCCCTGGGCCTCGATCGGACCCGACCGCCATGCCGCACGACCGGCCGCTTGACCAGACGTCCCCCGGCCAGACCGCCCTCGGCGCCGCCGTGATGGCGCGCCTCGACGCCCTCGCCGCTTTCAGCGCCGACGCGGACGGGCTCACCCGCCTCTACCTCACCCCCGCCCATGCGGCGGCCGCCCGGCAGGTGGCGGCCTGGATGGAGGAGGCCGGGATGACGACCCGGCTCGACGCCGCCGCGACCGTGGTCGGCCGCTACGAGGCGGCGGTGCCGGGCGCCCCGACCCTGCTCCTCGGCTCGCACATCGACACCGTGCGCCATGCCGGCCGCTACGACGGCAATCTCGGGGTCGTGACGGCGATCAGTGCGGTCGCGGAGCTGCACCGGCTCGGCGAGCGCCTGCCCTTCGCGATCGAGGTGCTGGCCTTCGGCGACGAGGAGGGGGTGCGCTTCCCCGTGACCCTCACGGGCTCGCGGGCGCTCGCCGGGCTCGTCTCGCCCGACGCCCTCGCGTGCTGCGACCGCGACGGGGTGAGCCTGGCGCAGGCGCTCCGCGAGTTCGGCGGCGATCCCGACGGCGTGGCGGGCCTCGCCCGCGATCCGGCCTCCGTGCTCGGCTACCTCGAGGTCCATATCGAGCAGGGGCCGGTCCTGGAGGCGGAGGACTTGGCCGTCGGCATCGTCACGGCGATCGCCGGGGCGAGCCGCCTCGTCGTCACGGTCGAGGGCCGGGCGGGCCATGCCGGCACGGTGCCGATGGCCTTGCGCCACGATTCCCTGGCGGCGGCGGCCGAGATGGTGCTGGCGATCGAGGCCGAGGCGAAGGGCACTCCCGACCTCGTCGCCACGGTGGGCCAGATCGAGGTGCCGCGGGGCGCCGTCAACGTCATCCCGGCGCTCACCCGCTTCAGCCTCGACCTGCGCAGCCCGAGCGACGCCGTGCGCCACGCCGCCCTCGCGCGCCTCTCCGCCGCCTTCGCGGCCATCGCGGAGCGCCGCGGCGTCGCGGCGAGCGCTCAAGGCAGCTACGACGAGCCCGCCGCTTCCTGCGCGCCCGGGCTGATGGCGGCCCTCGCCGAGGGCATCGCGCGCCTCGGCCTTCGCCCCCTGCACCTGCCGAGCGGGGCTGGCCATGACGGCCTGGCGCTCGCCGGCCTGTGCCCGATCGGCATGATCTTCGTGCGCTGCGCCGGCGGGCTCAGCCACTCCCCAGCGGAATCCGTCACCGCGGCCGATGTCGACGTGGCGACGCGCCTGCTCGTCGACGTGCTGCGCCGCCTGCGGCCCGAATCCTTGGCCCGGCCCTCGCTTGAGGGGCCGGGTCCGCTTCTCGACCACCCACCAGGAGACATCCCGTGAAGGAACTGAAGATCAAGGCCGGCCCGTTCGACCTCGTCGGCCGGCTCGAGCTCGAGAAGGCGCCCCAGACCTGCGCCGCCTTCCTCAAGGCGCTGCCCTTCGTGAGCGAGGTGATCCACGTGCGCTGGAGCGGCGAGGGCGTGTGGATGCCCCTCGGCGACCTCGATTTCGGCGTCGGCTACGAGAACCACACCAGCTACCCGGCGCCGGGCCAGATGATCCTCTATCCGGGCGGCATCAGCGAGACCGAGATCCTGCTCGCCTATGGCGGCGTGCACTTCGCCAGCAAGGTCGGGCAGCTCGCCGGCAACCACTTCCTGACCATCACCACCGGCATCGAGCACGTGTACGACCTCGGCCGCATGACGCTGCTGAAGGGCGCCCAGCCGATCCGCTTCGAGGCGATGTAGTCCACTTACCGCTACGCTTGCTCTCACAAGATCCACTTGCGGCGGGGCTGTCCGCCCCGTACGCCTGACGGACGGCCCGCCCGGTCGGGCCGTCCGCGACTCCCGGAGGGGGCGCGGGGCGCGGGGCGCGTGTGAGATGAACCTGAAACGGTCCTACCGTTCTCTCGTGGGCGGCGTCTGGGCGGGCGTGCTCACGACCTGCCTCGGCCTCGCCACGGTCACGGTCTGGACCGACACCCGCGACTACGAGCGCACGATCCGCGACGCGCAGAGCACCGCCGAGGCGGTGGTGCAGGCCCTCGGCCAGGAGGCGAACCGCCTCGTCTCCTCCGTCGACATGCTGCTCAGCGCCGCCGCCGCCCGGGTCGACGCGCACACCTTCGGGGCGAGCCAGAACTACACCCGTCAGCTCCTCTCCGGCCTGATGGCCCACATCCCGGCGGTGATGGCCGTGCGGGTGCTCGACGCCAGCACCACCGGCGTGCTGTTCGCGCAAGGCGGGGCGGCGGCCGAGGGTCGCGCCACCGATGCCGAGCTCGTCCGCGCCGCCCTGTCGGTCGGCCAGTCCGAGCTCGCGGTCGGCTCGCCGACCCGGGTCGGGCCGGCCGATTCCTGGTTCGTCAGCGTCGCCCGCCTGGTGGTGCCGCGCCCCGGCGAGACGCCGCTCGTGGCGGTGGCCGACCTCTCGCTCTCCGAGCTGCAGCGGCTCTACGGGCGGCTCGACCTCGGGCCCAACGGCGCCATCGGGCTCCTGCGCAGCGACGGCGTGATCCTGGTGCGCCATCCCTACGTGCCCGACAAGGTCGGCCGCAGTGTCGCTGGCGGCACCCTGATGCGGGCCGCTGCCAGCGCCGCCGGCGGCACCTTCGGGGGCAACGCCTCGCCGATCGACGGCGTGCCGCGCTACGGCAGCTTCCAGCGCGTCGCCGGCGCCCCGCTCCTCGTCACCACCGGCGTCGCGAAGGACGAGACCCTGGCGGCCTGGCGCGAGGGCGTGCAGCAGGACGCCGCGGTGGTGCTCGGGATCAGCACCGTGCTGGTCGGCCTCGGCTTCGGGCTGACCCGGGCGCTGATGCGCCACCGCGACCTCGAGGCGGAGGCGCGGCGCGCCGCCGGCATGCTCTCGGCCGGCGAGGCGCGCTACCGGCTGCTCGCCGAGAACACCAGCGAGCTGATCGTGCTCGCCCACGACGACGGCCGGCGCAGCTACGTCTCGCCGGCGGTGCGGCGCCTTCTCGGCTACACGCCGGAGGAGGCCGTGGCGATGCGCCTGCGCGACTGCGTCCACCGCGAGGATCTCGCCCTCCTGGTGACCCAGGCCCGCCGCCTCGCCGCCGGCGAGACGCAGGTGAGCGTCGTCTGCCGCGCCCGCCACCGCACCGGGTCCTGGGTCTGGGTCGAGGGGGCGTTCCGGCGCATCCCGGGCGCGGCGCCCGGCGAGCCCGCCATCATCGCGACCTTCCGGGACGTCGGCGAGCGCCAGCGCCACGCGCGCGCCCTGGAGGAGGCGCGGATCACCGCCGAGCGGGCGAGCCAGGCCAAGACCGACTTCCTGGCCTCGATGAGCCACGAGATCCGCACGCCGCTGAACGGCGTCATCGGCTACGCCGACCTCCTGCTCGCCGACCGCACCCTGCCGGGCCGGCACCGGCGCTACCTCGACCGGATCGCCTCGGCGGGCGGGGCGCTGCTCACCGTCGTCGACGACATCCTCGACTTCTCGCGCATCGAGGCCGGCGGCATCGCGCTCGCCGAGGTGCCGTTCGCGCCGGCGGCGCTCGTCGACAACGCCGCCTCGATCGTGCGCGGCCTGTCCGAGCCCAAGGGCCTCGCCCTCGACGTCACCCTCGGCGACACGGTCCCGGACTGGGTCCGGGGCGATCCCGACCGCCTGCGCCAGATCCTGCTCAACCTGCTCAACAACGCCGTCAAGTTCACCCCCGCCGGCCGGATCGCGCTGCGGGTCGAGGCCGAGGACGACGCCTTGCGCTTCTCCGTCTCCGACACCGGCATCGGCATCGCCCCCGAGCAGCACGGCCGCCTGTTCCAGCGCTTCAGCCAGGTCGACGGCTCGATCCGCCGGCAATACGGCGGCAGCGGCCTAGGCCTGGCCATCTGCAAGGGCCTCGTCGAGCTGATGCACGGCACGATCGGTCTCGAGAGCCGGCCGGGCGCCGGCTCGACCTTCTGGTTCCGGGTGACGCTGCCGGCCTGCCCGGCGCCGGCGGCGGAGGCCGCGGAGGGCCGGCCGGAGCCGGTGCGCCCGGCCCGCCTGCTCCTGGTCGAGGACGTGCCGATCAACCAGGACCTCGCCCGGGCGGTGCTCGAATCCGAGGGCCACAGCGTCGACGTCGCGGGCGACGGCGCGGCCGCGATCGAGGCGGTGCGGGCGAAACCCTACGACCTCGTGCTGATGGACGTGCAGATGCCCGGGATGGACGGGATCACCGCCACCCGCACCATCCGGAGCCTGCCCGGCCCCACCGGCACCGTGCCGATCGTCGCGATGACCGCCAACGTGCTGCCGGCCCAGCTCGAGACCTTCCGGGCCTCCGGGATGGACGGCCATGTCGGCAAGCCGTTCAAGCGCGCCGAGCTCGCCGCCGCCATCGCCCGCCACCGCGCCGACGGCGGGCCCGCGCCGCTGCCGGCGCTGATCGATTTCGAGGCCTTCGCGGCCGCCCGCACCCTGATGGGCCCGGAGCGGATCGACGGCCTGCTCGGGATGCTGGCGGCGGAACTGGAGCAGCGCTTCCGCGCCCGCAGCGGCGACCGCGCCGGCCTCGCCCGCGACGCCCACGCGATGATCGCCGCCGCCGGGCTCCTCGGCTTCACCGGCCTGTCCGACCTCTGCCGCGAGATCGAGGGCGCCTGCCTCGCCGGCGCCGACCTGCCGGAGCTCCAGCGCCGGATCGAGGCCGCGCGGGCGGCGGCTTTGGAGCAGATCGAGACGTTGCGGGCGGCGTAGAAATCAGAACCACATATAAAATATACTATATGCGATTTTTGCCGCCCGTGTCACTGTCCGATGGGAGGGCAAATTGCTTGATGCCTACTCGGAACCATGGATTATTTTAAGTTCCTGTCGACGCCTGCTCTCGCCGGCTAGCAAAATGCTCTTTGCTGCTTTTTCTGCCGCCTCTTCAGGGGATGGGGTCTGCTCGCGTCTATTAATTAATCCCATGGCGGATCTAGGGCTGCGCTCGGGGTATTCGATGCTTTTGCGCTTTCCTGATACCATTGCCGCCTCCACCGCTGAACGATCTTCTTTGCAGGAAATCAGGGTTTAAGTCAAGATCGAAATAATGTTTCCTGTTTATCCACACAAAGCCATCGCTTTTCGATATTATTGCTACATCGATCTCTCCTCCTACCGACTCGACAGCGGAGGCAAATCTTCGCCGCAATGCTGTTATTTCGACCATCGCTCTAGCCATGTATGCCATTTCTTCTTTAGGAAGTGCGCGAATGGTATCTAAAATTGGTTTTATAAAAGCTTGCCGTCGATAATCCTTGAATTGCTTTCCAAAATCTTCAATCATAGATTTAATTTCTTTACTTTGTATAAATTTTTCAACTATTCTTTCGTCTGCATCTAAAACCAAATCATCTATCATTTTATCAGTCTTACCTCTTAAAACTTGCACGAAAGTTTTTGAAAGGAATCTTAAATACTGAGGCGCAATTCCCTCAAGAAATAATTGAGCAATATCTGCTTGTGCAAAAGGTATGATCGCAGCATCTTGATTACGTTTTTTATTTAAGTCAAAACATTTGTTTGATCTCCATGTTCTAGTAAGCCCCATGCATTTACCATCGAAGACATGATGAGATATACTTGGAAATAACTCTTCCCGTCCATATCCTGCGATGACAACTCCCGTATAATATTCTGACTCTATCTCGTGGCTTATGACAAGATATAGATATCTTATCACGGCTTCCAGAGGATAATTGCCAATACCCATACCAAATTCTTCGATAACAAGATCCTTTATCAATTTCTTAAAATATCTTTTAAATTTCAAATAATCGAAGGGAACATTTATCTCTGTCGAATTATGAATATTCCTTTCGAGTCTGCTAATTTTATTTAAAATATCATCTTGTATTTCTGATCTAGCATTATATTTATTCTCACCCCTTAGATCTTCGAGAGATTCTGCAAATATAAGTGCAAAACTTACCTCCTCGAAATCATGAGATGCAAATTTATCTGATTTAACAAAACTTACAAACTCATCAGCAAAATCATTAAGATTATCAAAAATTCTATCTTTGACTTTATACTTAAATTCCTTCACAATAACTTCCCATGGAACGCTCAAAAAATCTCCGCTATTGTAGATCATTACTCCTATGTCATTGGCAGGTCCGAAAGAAAACAATTTATTTGCGTGTTTCCAGACTCTATTTTTTCCGATTGTAACTGCACTATCTGCAGCAAGCGCAACTGCTTGCTGATTGATAATAACGATTTCTGCCGTCATGTTTTCTCACAAAAATTACCGACCGGAAGAGCTGGTGATGATTTTCTTTGTGATTGTTTTTAAATCGGGATACCTCGCTTTATTTTACCTGTGCCTCAAGACTGCCGAATGTGCAGTTTGTCGCATAAATATCTTAATGTCGAGTCCGGTATGTTTACCAAAAAAAGCAGCGACAAGAGATTTTTTATAGTATTGCGACAGATTAGATATATTTACTTATAAGCATAAAATAGATAAAAAAATATAATAATAATCTATTAATTTAATATTAAATATGTACACAAGTAGTGATCCTGTAATTTTTATCAACTCAGATCATACGCTGTCAGATCCCGTCGCACCGCCCCCGCCCCCGCCACCGTCCCCCCGGCCGCCTCGATCGCCCGCCGCGCCGCCTCGACCCAGTCCCGGTTGCTCCACGCACTCCCCCAAGGCGCGTCCTCCAGCCCGACCCGGACGTGACCGCCCCGCGCCACCGCCGCCGGCACCAGCGGCAGGATGTCGACG
Source organism: Methylobacterium sp. 174MFSha1.1 (assembly GCF_900116815.1). Taxonomy (NCBI): domain Bacteria; kingdom Pseudomonadati; phylum Pseudomonadota; class Alphaproteobacteria; order Hyphomicrobiales; family Methylobacteriaceae; genus Methylobacterium; species Methylobacterium sp. 174MFSha1.1. Next base: position 76,603 of record NZ_FPCB01000008.1, read on the forward strand.
CCGAGGCCCGCCACCATCCAGGGCGCGCCCGGCGCGCATTCGGCCAGCAGCGCCAGATGCGCGGCGAGATAGGCCTCCCGCGGCGGAAACCCCCAGGCGAACTCGTCGGAGAACATGAAGCGGTAGACCGGCACCGGCGGGCGCGGCTCAAGGGCGGCCAACGCCGCGCCCAGCCGCGTGAAGCCCGGCTCGTAGATGGCGTAGCCCGGGCGGATGCGGTGGGTGCGGGCGATGCGCAGGCCCTCGCGGATGTCGGCCATCGGATTCTGGTAGAGAAAGCCGCTCGCCTCGGCCGAGACCTCGTCGTAGCGCAGGAAGGTGGTCGAGCCGGGATCGCACACCGCCCACTCGATCAGGCCGCGCCGGGCCAGCTCCTCGGTATGGGCGTAGCGCTTCGCCGCGCTCGCAGCGTAGTCCGAGCCGGCGAGCGGGATCGTCGGGTAGACGATCACGTCGGCCTTCGCCCGGATGCCCTCGATGATGCGGGCATAGGTCTCCCAGGCGTCGTTCTGGCGTCCGGTCTCGGGGTCGTAGGCGTGGACGTGGACGATCGCCGCCCCCGCCTCGGCGGCGGCGAGCCCGTCGGCCACCACCTCCTCGACCGTGATCGGGATGCCGGGCTGGCGCTCGCGCCCCCACGGCCCGTTCAGGGCCGCCTCGATCCAGATCTCCGCCATCGCGTACCTCCCGTCATTTTGCCGGCATCATGCGCCGGCCGCGGGGCGCTGTCTCCCGTGGCGGCTCGGCTCTTGCCCTCGGCTCGGCTCTTGCAGGAGTCGAGGAGCCAACACCCCGGGAGGATCCATGCCGACGCACCACGAGATTCCCGCCACGCCCGACACGATGGTGCTGGGCTACTTCGACGCCGCCCTGCCGCCGGTGCTGACGGTGGAATCCGGCGACACCGTCACGCTGCATTCCCATCCGGCCGGCGGGCGGGCCTCGCTCCATCCCGATCCCGCCCGCCACCCGGCCGATTACCTCGCCGCCCTCGACGCGCTCTCGCCGGGAATCGGCCCGCACTTCGTCACCGGGCCGGTCCATGTCCGCGGCGCGGTGCCGGGCGACGTGCTGCAGGTCGACATCCTCGACCTGAAGTTCCGGATGGATTGGGGGTTCGTGGCGATCCTACCGCTCCTCGGCACGCTCCCGGACGAGTTCGAGGATTACGAGACCATCCACCCGGACATCGATGCGGAGCGCGGCGTCGCGGTGCTGCCCTGGGGCACGGAGCTGCCGCTCGATCCGTTCTTCGGCATCCTCGCCACCTCTCCGCCGCCGGCCTGGGGCAGGGTCACCTCGCCGGTGCCGCGCCGCTTCGGCGGCAACATGGACAACAAGGAGCTGAAGGCCGGCACCACCCTCTACCTGCCGGTCCTCGCCGAGGGTGCCGGGTTCTATGCCGGCGACGGCCATGGGGTGCAGGGCGACGGCGAGGTCTGCATCACCGCGCTCGAGACCGGGCTGACCGGCACGTTCCGGCTGACGTTGCGGAAGGATCTCGCCTTCGACTGGCCCTTCGCCGAGACGCCGACCGACCTGATGTCCATCGGCCTGCACGAGAGCCTGGACGAGGCGATGCGCCAGGCGGTGCGCGAGATGATCCGCCACGTCTGCGCCCGCACGCACCTCACCCGCAACCAGGCCTACATGCTGTGCTCGCTCGCCGGGAACCTGCGCATCACCCAGACGGTGGACGGCAACAAGGGCGTGCACATGCTGCTGCCGAAGAGCGCCTTGCCCGCAAACCCTTCGCCCGCAAGCCCTTCGCCCGAAAACTCCTTGCCGAACGGCGCGAATCCCGGGACGCTGTGAGCGCATGGACCTCCGCTTCGACGAACTCCCGCCCCGCGACCGCTACCGCCTGCTCACCGCCCTGGTGACGCCGCGGCCGATCGCCCTCGTGACCACGCGCTCGGGCGACGGCACCGACAACGCGGCGCCGATCAGCTTCTTCCAGGTGCTCGCCGAGGAGCCGCCGATCGTCGCCTTGAGCTTCAACCTGCGCTCCGACGGCACCCAGAAGGACACCCCCCGCTACATCGCCGAGACGGGCGAGTTCGTGGTCAACCTCGTCGACGAGGCGATGGTGCCGGCGATGAACATCTGCGGCGCCGAGTTCCCGCACGGGGAGAGCGAGATCCCGGCGGCGGGGCTGACGCTTCGGCCCTGCACCGGCGTCGGGCCGGGGCGGATCGCCGAGGCGCCGGCGAGCCTCGGCTGCCGCACCCACACGGTGATCGACCTCTCGCCCGAGCGCCGGATCGTGCTCGGGCAGGTGGTGTCGCTGCACGCCCGCGACGATCTCTTCACCCCGGACGGGCGCCACCTGCGCGATGGTGCCTTCCTGCCGGTCGCCCGGCTCTACGGCGACCTCTACGCCCGCACCGGGGACCGCTTCGCGGTGCCCCGGGTCACGCCGGAGGACGTGAGGGCGTTCCGCCTCAGCCCCTGACCGCGTCCGGCACCCCGAACACCGCCAGCGTGGTCTCCCCGGCCGAGAGCCGCTTCTCCCAGCCGATCTCGGCCTGGGCCCGCTCCTCGGCCCTGGCGATCAGGTCTTCCGCCGCCTCGCGCGGGATCACCACGACGCCGTCGTCGTCGCCGAGGATCAGGTCGCGCGGGCGCACCGGGGCGCCGCCGATCGTGACCGGGGCATCGACCGTGCCGCCGTCCTTCGAGGCCGGGCCGCGCGCCGTGACGTGGCGGGTGAACACCGCGAAGTCGCTCCAGCCGCCGAGGATGCCGGTGTCGCGCACCGCCCCGTCGGCGACGAGCCCGACGATGCCCTTGCGCCGCGCGGCCGTCGAGAGCAGGTCGCCGATCATCGCGACGTCGCCGCGCCCGCCGGCATCGATCACCACCACGTCGCCGGCCTCGGCCACCGCGATCGCGTGGTGGACGGCGCCGTAATCCTTCGGATCGCAGGACGCGGTGACGGCGCTGCCCAGCAGGCTCGGACCGCCGGCGATGCGCCGCAGCGGCCGGATCGCCGGATCGACCTGGGTGCGGCCCTCCAGGAGGTCGACCACCACCGCCACCGGCACGGCGGCGAAGCGCTTGATCAGGTCGGCGGACAGGCGGGGCGGGGTCTCGGCGATGATGCGGGTCGGCATGGCGTCTCCTCTCGCGGCCGTCTTCGCTTTGCGGCCGGTCTCCGATCTCTATAGGCTGACCCGCAACGCGCCGACAGGCGCGAGGACAACATGGCCCCCTCAGGGAGCCGCAAGGGAGGACGACATGGCGGAGGGCGGAAGCGCCCCGGGCTCGCGGCGGCTCGAGGGCAAGGTGGCTCTGCTGTTCGGCGCCGGCTCGGCGGGGCCGGGCTGGGGCAACGGCAAGGCCGCGGCGGTGACCTTCGCGCGCCACGGCGCCCGGGTGGTCTGCGTCGACGTGCGCCGCGAGGCGGCCGAAGAAACCGCCGAGATCATCCGGCGCGAGGACGGCGCCGCCACGGCCGCGTCGTGCGACGCCACGAACTCGGAGGCGGTCGCGGCCCTCGTCGCCGAGGTGATGGCGGCGCAAGGGCGCATCGACGTGCTGCACAACAACGTCGGCTACGCGCAGATGGGCGGCCCGGTCGAATTGAGCGAGGCCGACTGGCACCGCACCCTCGATCTCAACCTGACCACCTGCTTTCTCACCTGCAAGCACGTGCTGCCGCACATGCTGGCGCAGCGCGCGGGCAGCATCGTCAACATCTCGTCGGCGGCGGCGATCCGCTACACCGGCTATCCGTACGCCGCCTACTATGCCGCCAAGGCCGCGGTGAACAACTTCACCTTGGGACTGGCGCTGCAATACGCGAAGGACGGAATCCGGGCGAACGCGATCATGCCCGGGCTGATGAACACGCCGCTGATCCACCAGCAGATCTCCGGCCAGTACCAGGATCCGGAGGCGATGGTGCGCGCCCGCGACGCCGCCTGCCCGATGGGCCGGATGGGCACCGCCTGGGACGTCGCCAACGCGGCGCTCTTCCTGGCCTCCGACGAGGCCGCCTACATCACCGGCGTGGCGCTGCCCGTCGATGGCGGCCTGACCGGGAGAGTCGCGTGACACGTCAGGCCGCCTCGGACCTGCTCTGGCGCCACTGGCGCGAGGGCCGGTTGCTTGATGCGATCCCGCCGGACCTCGCGCCGACCGATCGCGGGGAGGCGTACCGGATCCAGGCGCTCCTGGAGCCGCGCAGCGCTGAACCCCTCTACGGCTGGAAGATCGCCGCGACGAGCCTCGCCGGCCAGCGCCATATCGGCGCCGACGGGCCGCTCGCCGGGCGGCTCCTGGCCGAGCAGGTCCTGAGCGCGGACGCGGTGGTGCCGCTCGCCGGCAACCAGATGCGGGTGGCCGAGCCCGAGGTGGCCTTCCGGATGGGATCCGACCTGCCGCCGCGGCCGGAGCCCTACACCGTCGACGAGGTGATGGCGGCGGTGGCCGGCGCCCATCCGGCGATCGAGTTCCCGGATTCGCGGCTCGCGGCCTTCGAGAGGGCAGGGGAGGCGGCCTTGATCGCCGACAATGCCTGCGCCCACCTCTTCGTCCTCGGCCCACCCGCGCCCGAGGGCTGGCAGACACTCGACCTCGCCGCCATGCCGACGCGGATCGGGGCCGAGGGGCGGGCGCCCCATGAGGGCCGCGGCGGCAACGCCCTCGACGACCCGCGCCTCGCGCTGACCTGGCTCGCCAACGCCTTGTCGGGGCAGGGCATCACCCTGCGGGCTGGGGAGATCGTCACCACCGGCACCACCACGGTGCCGCTGCCGATTGCGCCGGGGGACGTGGTGCGGGCGGAGCTCGGGGGTCTCGGCGAGCTGACGGTGCGTGTCGGGGCGTAGCCGCCGGTGCACGGGGTTGCATGGGGCTGCAACCTTGGATCGATGGCATTCGGTGGTCGACGATGTCGGCGCCGTCCCCGCGCCTTCGTGCTCGCGCCGGACGGGTCCTGGGGCTCCGCCAATTCCGGGACCGATCCGCTCCCGGCGCTCCTCGCCGGGTGCCGCGCCAAGGACCCGGCCTGCCGCCCCTACGCCGTCGACGGCGACGTCGTCTGGACCGCGAATGCGGGCGGGCCCCCGCAATGAGAAAGGGGGATGCGGCGCCGGCCGCATCCCCCTTGCTGCATTCTCGTCCGTGAAGGCCCGGCCTCAGGCCGCCTTCACCCCCTTCAAGAACTCCGCCACCTCGCGCTCCAGTTCCCCGGCATAGCGCCCGAGCCGATCCGCCGCGCCGAGCACCTCGGCTGCGGCAGCGCCCGTGCTGCCGGCCTCGCGCTGCACCGCCACGATGCCGGTCGTCACGGCCTGCGTGCCTTGCGCCGCGTGCTGGACGTTGCGGGCGATCTCCTGGGTCGCCGAGCCCTGCTGGTCGACGGCGCCGGCGACGCCCTCGGCGATCTCCGACATCCGCTCGATCACCCCCGAGATGTCCCGGATCGCCTGCACGACGCCGCCGGTGGTCTCCTGGATGTGGCCGATCTGCTGGGCGATCTCGGCGGTGGCGCGGCTCGTCTGGCTCGCCAGGTCCTTGACCTCGGCGGCGACCACCGCGAAGCCGCGGCCCGCCTCGCCGGCCCGGGCCGCCTCGATCGTGGCGTTGAGCGCGAGCAGGTTGGTCTGGGAGGCGATCGAGGAGATCAGCGCCACGATGTCGCCGATCTGGTCGGCGGACTTCACCAGCCGCTGCACCGTCTCGTCGGTGCGGCGCGCCTGGTCGACCGCGTCGCGGGCGATGTCCGAGGACTGCGCCACCTGGGCGGCGATGCCGCCGATCGAGACCGAGAGCTCCTCGCTCGCTGCCGCCACCATCTGGACGTTGGCGAGCGTCTGCTCGGCGGCGCCCGCCACCTCGACCGAGCGGCCGTTGGTGGTCTCGGCGGCCTGGGTCATGGCCCGCGCCGTCGTCTCCATGCCGGAGGCGGCCTCGGCCAGGGTCTCGGTCATCGCCACCACGTTGGCCTCGAAGGAGCGGGTCACGGCGTCGAGCCGCTCGGCCCGCTCGGCCTTGGCGGCGGCCTCGGCGGCCGACGTCCGGTCGGCCTCGTCCTTGGCGATGAGCGCCTCGCGGAACACCCGCACGGTGCCGGCCATCGCGCCGATCTCGTCGCGGCGGTCCTGCGCCGGCACCTGGGTGCCGAGGTCGCCGCCGGCCAGCGCCCGCATGGCGCCCGACAGCTGGTCGATCGGCCGGGTGATGCCGCGCCCGATCAGGAGGGCGAGCGCCGCCCCGATGGCGCAGGCGAGGCCGACGCCGCCGGCGAGCAGCCACACGGCCCGCTCGCGCTCGGCGGCGAGCTGGGCGAGCTCGCTCGCGCCGATGCCCTGGGCCGCCGAGACCAGCTCGGCCGCGCGCCGGTCGAGGTCGGCGAAGATTTTTGCCTGCGCCTCGTTGGCCTTGACGATCTCCGGGATGCTGTCCTTGAACGCCCGCACCTTGGCGCCGAGGTCGCGCAGGACCGCCTGGGCGGCGGTGTCGATGTCGCCGTACTGGATCGTCTCGGCCTGGTCGATCAGCGCGGCGGCGGTCTCGTCGAGGGCCTTGGCGGCCTCGGCGTCGCGGGCCAGGATCAGGCGCTGCTCCAGCCGCTCGGCCTCCTTGGCGGCGGTGATCGCCTTGCCGCTGGCGACGAGCAGGCTCGTGCCCGAGGCGACCTTGTCCTGCTGCTGGCGCAGCGTCACCTGGGCGGCGGTCTGGGCGTTGTTCTGCGCCTGCTCGACCTGGCGCAGGCCGACGATCAGCCCGCCGAACAGCGGCGCGAGCTCCTCCGACCGCTCCGCCTTGCCCCCCGGTCCCAGCGGCTCCTCGAGCTTGGCGCGATACTCGTCGAGGGCCTTCACCGCCGGCTCGACGGCCTCGGTCGAGGTCATGGCGCCGAGACGGCGGAGCAGCACCGCGACCGAGTTCACCTTCGACTGGATCTCGAGCTTGCCGTCGTCGCCGTCGCCCGCGAGGTAGCCAACCTGCAGCACCTGCATCTCGAGGGCCGAGCGGATCGCGAAGGCGACCACGACCCCGGTGTTGGTGGCGCTCTTCTGGTCGGCCAGCGCCCGTTCGAGCGCCTTGCCGGCCTCCGCGAGCTGGGCTTCCTGCGCCGCGCCGATGCCGGCGACGTTCGTCTGCAGCTCGGTGATCAGGGCGGCGTGGCGGTCCTGGAGCCCGCTTTTCTCGCTCTTCTGCGCGCCGAAGGCCTTCACGGCGGCCTCGAACCCGTCGAGGGCGCTGCCGATCCCGGCGGCGGCCGCCGCCGCCTTCGGGTCGCCCGCGAGGCGGCCCGAGAAGGCGCCGGCGCTCGCCCGCACCCGGCCGATCGCCGCCTTGAGCGCGTCGTCCCGGCGCGCGTCGTCGCTCTTGAGGGCGCGGTCGGTGGCGAGAGCGAGTTCCCCGATCTCGCCGGCCAGCAGCTGTGCCGCGTTCGCCGTGTCGACCCGCCGGGCGAAGCCCGTCAGGCTCTGCCAGCCGATCGCCGCGACCGCGACCGTCAGAAGGAGGATCAGCCCGAACCCCCCGAATACGCGCGCCCTGATGGACATTCTCACATGTCTCCTTGTCAGAGCCACGGTACCGACAGGGTCTGAAGCAATCCCTACTATATCGCAACAACCTAAGGTTGATCTGACGTATTCTGCTGCCGAGGATCCGGCGCCGGGGGCGCCGGATCCTGTCAGGGGATCAGCCGGTCGGCGCGCAGGCGCCCGAACAGGTCGAAGAAGGCGTCGTCGGTGGGCTGGTAGTCGAGGAAGCCGAGGCGGCGGCTCTTGCTCATGTCGGTGACGACCTCGATCGGCCGGCCGAGATCGGCATCGGTGTGCCAGGGCGAGGCGAGGCGGTCGAGGTCCGGCTCGGCGAGGCCATGTTTCCTGGCGATCTCGGCCCAGAGGGGAGCGTCGCCGGCCATCTGCTGCTCCAGCGGCCGCACCGTGCCGTCGAAGGGCGCCGGCTCGATCCCGAACCAGGCGGCGATGCGGCCCCACATCCAGCTCCAGCGGAAGACGTCGCCGTTCACCACGTTGAAATCCTGGTTCTCGGCCTGGGGGGCGGTCGAGGCCCAGAGCAATTGGCGAGCGAGGAGCCGCGCATCGGTCATGTCGGTGAGCCCGTTCCATTGCATGGGCGAACCGGGAAAGCGGAACGGCCGGCCGGTCTCGCGGCAGAGCGTGGCGTAGACCGCGAGCGTAGTGCCCATGTTCATCGCGTTGCCGACCGCCTTGCCGATGATCGTGTGCGGGCGGTGCACGCTCCACGCGAAGCCGTCGCGCTTGGCCGCGGCGAAGACCTCGTCTTCCTGCGCGTAGTAGAAATTCTCGACCGGCAGCCGGCCCTGCTCCTCGCGGAACGGGGTCTGGGGCACCGCGCCCTTCCCATAGGCCTCGAACGGGCCGAGATAGTGCTTCAGCCCCGTCACCAGGGCGACGTGGCGCACGCTGCCGGCCGGTTGCAGGGCGTCGAGGAGATTCTTCACCATCGCGCCGTTGACCCGGATCATCTCGGCCTCGGTCGGCCGGCGCATCCAGGTCGAGAGCACTACCCGGGTCGGCCGATGCGGCGCGAGGGCCTGTTTCAGGCTGTCGGGATCCTGGAGGTCGGCGGCGACCGGCACCACGCCGTCCTGCGCCGGCGGCTTGCGGGCGAGCCCGAGCACGCGCCAGCCGGCCTCCCCCATCACCGTCGCCGCGGCGCTGCCGACGATCCCGCTTGCGCCGACGATCAGCACGGTCTCCGTCATGTCCGGTTCCTCTGTTCGTTCCTGGTCGGCGGGACAACGCCCGTCGGGCGGGTGGGTCCCGCGGGAAATTCCGCGTTGCGGTCGGCGGCCGTGCCGAACCGTCTCGCCGTCGTCCTTGTAGGGTCCGCCGAACGCGCCTATCTGGAGACAGCGCCGAGTGTTTCGGCCGGTCGAGAGGCCGTCATGGTCGATGTGGCAACGACAGTGCTGTCGACGGTGAATGCTCCCTACGGAGCCGACCTCTCCGCGCGGCAGCTCGCCGCCAGAATCGTCGATCCGGCCAGCGTCAGCGCCAACGATGCCTCGGTCTTCGCGTTCTTCTCGGAGGTGCGCGAGGATCTGCAGAGGCAGTTCGTCGATGCGATGGGCATCGATCGGGACCAGGTGCAGACGGTGGCCACTCAGTTCGCATCCAAGGCGGGTTACCGGCTGCCTCTCGCCGGTTGAGACCGTGCCCGTCCCGCGACAGAGCCAGTGGGGGCGGCTGCTCGATCTGGCGCTCGGCATCCTCGACCAGGCCATATCCGCAACCTACCCGTTCGATTGGACGTTTGGCGGCGGTACGGCGTTGATGCTGCAGATCGATCATCGTGAGAGTCACGATATCGATCTTTTCTTCGACGACCCGCAGCTGCTGCCGTTTCTGAATCCGGCAACGCTAGACTATCGGTTGAGCAGGCAGCCGGACGGCTATCGGAGCGACGGCTCGCGTGTTGCGAAGCTGATCTTCGACGGCATGGGCGAGATCGATTTTATCTGCTGTGGCTCCGTCACGACCGCGCAGGCTCGTCCGCATGAGATCGCCGGGCGGACCATTCGTCTCGAGACGCCCGGCGAGATCGTCGCAAAGAAGATCCGGTACAGGGGATCTCGGCTCCAGCCCCGCGACATGTTCGATGTGGCGGCCGTCATCGACCGTTGCGGTGAAGGGTACGTCGTCGATGCGATGAGGGCGTGCGGACCGGAGCGTTGCTCCGATGCCCTCTCCGTCGTCGATGCGATGGACCCGACCTTCGCATCCGCCGTGATGGCGCAGCTCATGCTGAGAGAGCAGAGTCGGCATCTGTTGCCCAAGGCCCAGTCAGCGACCCGGGCCGTCCTTCACGCCGCACTCGGCCCTTGAGACCGGCGGCCGTCTCTGATCATCGGCGGCGGGACAAGGGTTGCGCCCTGCCGCCAGGGCATAGCTTCTTCGCCCTAGGCCATGACCGGGTGGAGCCCGGCGCCGAACTCCGCGTTCCTTGACGCGGCAGCGGGGCCTTGAGCGCCCGGGCATGCCGGCGGAGGCGACCCGTGGGCCAGCTCATCGGCACGGAGGACGAAACCTCGTCGAACGCGGCGTCGGCCCAAAGGGCTTCGGCACACGAGCCGAAGCGGCGGCTGAAGCCCGCCCTGCTCCTCGGCGCCCTCGGGGTCGTCTACGGCGATATCGGCACGAGCCCGCTCTACGCCTTCAAGGAGGCGGTGCGGGCGGCCGGGCACGGCCAGGCCGAGCCGGCCGCGGTGATCGGCGCGGTGTCGCTGATCCTGTGGGCGCTCATCATCGTGGTCTCGCTCAAATACGCGGTGCTGATCCTGCGCGCCGACAACCACGGCGAGGGCGGCATCGTGGCGATGCTGGCCCTGCTCGGCGCCCGCCACGCCGAGCCGCGCAGCTGGGGCGGCCTCCTCCTCATCGTCGGCCTCGTCGGCGCCGCGCTCCTCTACGGCGACGGGGCGATCACCCCGGCGATCTCGGTGCTCAGCGCCGTCGAGGGCCTGAAGGTCGAGGCACCCGGCCTCGCCCGCGCGGTGCTGCCGATCACCCTCGTGATCCTGGTCGGGCTGTTCCTGATCCAGAGCAAGGGCGCGGCCTTCATCGGGCGGATCTTCGGGCCGGTGATGCTGGTCTGGTTCTGCGTCCTGGCGCTGCTGGGCCTAGGCGGCATCCTGCAATCGCCGCAGATCCTGGCCGCCCTCAACCCGCTGAAGGCGGTCGACTTCCTCACCCATGCGGGCTTTGGCGTCAGCTTCGCGATGCTCGGCGCCGCCTTCCTGGCGGTGACCGGCGGCGAGGCGATGTATGCCGATCTCGGCCATTTCGGCGCCCGGCCGATCCGGCTCGCCTGGTTCGCCCTGGTGCTGCCGGCCCTCGTCATCAATTATTTCGGGCAGGGCGCGGTGCTGCTCGCCGAGCCCGACGCGATCGAGAACCCGTTCTACCGCCTCAGCCCCGACTGGGCGCATTATCCCCTGATCGGGCTCGCCACGCTCGCCACCGTCATCGCCTCGCAGGCGATCATCTCGGGCGTGTTCTCGCTGACCCAGCAGGCGGTGCAGCTCGGCTTCCTGCCGTATATCCGCATCATCCACACCGCGCGCGACGAGCGCGGCCAGATCTACGTGCCGATCGTCAACTGGCTGCTCGCCGCCGCGACCTTGAGCGCCGTCCTGATCTTCGAGACCTCCGACGCGCTCGCCGGCGCCTACGGCATCGCGGTCTCGCTGCTGATGGCGATCACGACGCTGCTCGCCGGGCTGATCGCCCGGCGCTGGGGCTACAACCTGATCCTCGTCCTCGCGGTCAACGGCCTGTTCCTGGTGATCGACCTCGTGTTCCTGTCGGCCAACAGCGTGAAGGTGTTCGAGGGCGGCTGGTACCCCCTGGTGCTCACCGCCATCGTCGCCACGACGATGCTGACCTGGCTCCAGGGCACCCGGCTGATCGAGGCCTACCGGGTCGGCGCCCGCCAGGACGAGGCCGTGTTCCTGGCGCGCCTGCGGGACGACCCGCCGATCCGCCTGCCCGGCGCGGCGGCGTTCCTGTCGGCGGCCACCAAGGGCATCCCGCTCCACATGACCCGTTTCCTGGAGCGCAGCCACGCCCTGCCGGAGCGCTGCACCATCGTCACCGCCCTCTACGAGGAACTGCCGGTGGTGCCGGCCTCCGAGCGCGCCGAGGTGACGCAAATCGCCCCCGACCTCTACCGGGTGACCCTGCGCTACGGCTTCATGGAGGAGGCCTCGATCCCCGAGGGGCTGGCCTGCGCGGTGGCGCATCGCGGCCTGCCGGCCGACTTCGTCGAGGACGTCACGGTCTTCGTCGGCCACGAGACCGTCATCCCCAAGCGCAACCACCAGGGCATGGCGACGTGGCGCGAGACCCTGTTCGCCTTCATGATGCGCAACGGCGAGCGCACCGGCGCCTTCTTCTGCGTGCCGACCCGGCAGGTGGTGGAGGTGGGGACGGAGATCGAGATCTGAGGGAGGTTCGGCACACGCCGCTTCATTGCGCGCGGCAGAACTGACACACGCCGAGTCACTCCGGGCTCCGCTGCACGGCCCCGGAATGACTCTGTGGATTTTGAGCGGCGTCAGCCCGGTTCCTCCAAGGAAACGTGGTGCGTCTCTCACGCACCCACCGGCCGCTCCCCCAGCTTCGCCCCGAGCCGCAGCAGGTAACCATCCGGATCCTGCACCAGGAACTGGCGCTGGCCGACCTCGATCGCACCGGCGCGGTACCACGCATCCTCGACCGCCATGAAGAGCGGCCACCCGGCCGCCTCCAACCGGTCCAGGATCGGCTCCACCGCCGCGACCTCGATCTGGAGGTTGATGCCCCGTCCCAGCGGCCGCTCCATCGAGCCGGTCAGCCAGTGCCGGGCGGACGGGTTGTACTGGTCCAGCATCACCTGTGCCCCGTCGCGGTCGAGATAGGCGAAGTGGTTTTCCGGCCGGTCATAGGCGATCCGGAAGCCGATCAGATCGACCCAGAATCGCAGGCTGGCCGCAAGGTCGGCGACCACGAGTTCCGGAACCAGCGTCGCGCGCGTCAGCGTGATCGTCATGCTCAGCCCCGCCCGACTTGGTCTCGGGCCACCGGCCGCCGTCCGAGGCTCGCGGCGGGGCGCAGCAGGTAGCCGTCCGGATCCTGCACCAGGAACTGGCGCTGCCCGACCTCGTTGCCGCCGGCCCGGTACCACTTGTCCTCGACCGCCATGTAGAGCGGCCAGCCGGCCCGCTCCAGACGGCTCAGGATCGGCTCCACCGCCGGGACGCCGATCTCGAAGTTGATGCCGCGCCCGAGCGGCGCCTCCAGCGGACCGGTCTCCCATTGCCGCGCGGCGGGGTTGCGCGTCTCCAGCATCACCTGCGCCCCGTCGAGGTCGAGATAGGCGAAGCCGTCCTCGGGCCGGTCGTAGGCGACCCGGAACCCGATCAGGTCGACCCAGAAATGCAGGCTGGCCGCGAGATCGGTGATCAGGAGTTCCGGGGTCAGCCGCGCGAAGGTGAAATCCATGCCTCTCTCTCCCTCCCGGCCCGCGCCCGGCGCCGGTTGACCTCAGGCTGCCGATCCCCGACGGTTCCCGCAACGGCGCCCGCTGAGCGCCGAACGATCGGGCAGGCGGCCTTAAAGGCCGCCCAGGGAGGGGACATGAGCCTGTACCACAAGCTCGCCGCGCGGGCGGAGGCCGGAAATCCGGTACGCATCGGGGTGATCGGGGCCGGCAAGTTCGGCTCGATGTTCCTGTCGCAGGCGCCGCGCACGCCGGGGCTGCACGTCGTCGGCATCGCCGATCTCGCTCCGCAGCGGGCGAAGGCGGCGCTCGCCCGGGTCGGCTGGCCGGCGGAGCGTTACGCGGCGAGGAGCGTCGCCGAGGCGATGCGGGAGGGCACCACCTTCCTCACCGACGACGCCGAAGGGCTGATCGCCGCGGACGGGATCGAGGTGATCGTCGAGGCGACCGGCCATCCCGGCGCCGGCATCCGCCACGCGCTCGCCTGCTGCCGGCACCGCCGCCACATCGTGATGGTCAACGTCGAGGCCGACGCGCTCGCCGGACCCCTGATCGCCCGCCGGGCGGCGGAGGCCGGCATCGTCTATTCCTTCGCCTATGGCGACCAGCCGGCGCTCATCGCCGAGATCGTCGACTGGGCCCGCACGGCGGGCTTCCGGGTGGTCTGCGCCGGCAAGGGCACGAAGTACCTGCCGGTCTACCACGCCTCGACCCCCGATACGGTCTGGGGCCATTACGGCTTCTCGGAGGAGCAGGTCGCCGGCGGCGACTTCAACCCGCAGATGTTCAACTCCTTCCTCGACGGCACCAAGTCGGCGCTGGAGATGGCGGTGGTGGCCAATGCCTGCGACCTGACCCCGCCCCCCGCCGGCCTCGCCTTCCCGGCTTGCGGCGTCGACGACCTGCCGACCCTGCTGCGCCCTCAATCCGTCGGCGGCATCCTGCCGGTCGACGGCACGGTCGAGGTGGTGTCGTCGCTCGAACGCGACGGCCGCCCGGTCTTCCGCGACCTGCGCTGGGGCGTCTACGCCACCTTCGAGGCGCCCTCCGACTACGTCCGCAAGTGTTTTTCGGAGTACGGCCTGAAGACCGACCCGAGCGGGCGCTACAGCGCGATGTACAAGCCCTACCACCTGATCGGGCTCGAACTCGGGCTCTCGGTCGCCAGCATCGCCGTGCGGGGCGAACCCACCGGCACGACACGGGGCTTCTCCGGCGACGTGGTGGCGACGGCCAAGCGCGACCTCAAGGCCGGCGAGCGCCTGGACGGGGAGGGGGGCTACACCGTCTACGGCAAGCTGATGCCGGCTGCCGATTCGCTGAAGGCCGGCGGCCTGCCGATCGGGCTCGCCCACGGCCTCACCCTCACCCGCCCGGTCGCCGCCGGCCATCCCGTGAGTTGGGACGACGTGTCGTTCTCGGCCGACGACCCGGCGATCCGGTTCCGGCGCGAGATGGAGGCGGTGTTTCGGGGCGAGGCGGGGTAATGCGAACGGCCGTTGGTTCCGTTGCCGCATGGTCGCCAAGCCAGAGGTAGCCCAGGTCTGAACTCGGCATCGACAATGCGAGGCCGTTGATATCGGTTCGTCACCGGCTTCGCCGTCCCTCGCGGACGCAACACGAGGCATGGCGAAGGTGCCGTCGGCGGAGAAATCGGTTCGTCTATGGTGCGCCGGACCTCGCGCAGCGGTCCAGGCGGCCTGGTCGGGATTCGCGGTAAGACGAGCGACCTCGAGGCGCAGTTCGAGCGCCGGCGCGGCCCGAAGAAGGTGATCCGTACCGTGGCCGCCGCGATGCTGACGGCGGTCGACCCCATGATCGAGCCCGGCGCGCCTGACGTCGATCCCGGGGCCCGATCACGTCCGCGAGGCTGTGCCGCCCGCCATGCCCGCCGGTCGAAGTCCGGGTCGTGCCTCACCTTTCCACCTCCGCCATCGGGGAGGGGGATCCCGCGCGTCCTCGGTGCCGGAGCGGACAGGACAAGACCGAGGGCGCAGTATCAAGCGGGACCGCCGGGCCCGACGCCCGGCGGTCCCACCCCGCCTCAGCCCGCCTTCGCCGCTCCCGCCGCGACCGCGGTCACCGCCGTCATGTTGACGATGCCGCGCACGGTGGTGGTGTGGGTGAGGATGTGGACCGGGGCGGCGGCGCCGAGCAGGATCGGGCCGACGCTGATGCCCTGACCCGCCACCACCTTGAGCGCGTTCAGCGTGATGTTGGCCGAATCCAGGTTCGGCATCACCAGGAGGTTGGCCTCCGCGGTGAGGCGCGAGTCCGGGAACACCCGCTCCATCAGCGGCCGGCTCAAGGCCGCGTCGGCCTGCATCTCGCCCTCGACCTCGAGGTCCGGCGCCCGCTCGGTGATGAGCGAGAGCGCTTTGCGCATCTTCTCGGCCGAGGGGTTGCGGGCGGTGCCGAAGCTCGAATGCGAGACGAGCGCCACCCGCGGGGTCTGGCCGAAGCGGCGCATCTCGGCCGCGGCCAAGAGCGTCATGTCGGCCAGTTCCTCCGCGCCCGGATCGAGGTGGATGTAGGGGTCGCAGATGAACAGCGTGTGCCGCGGCAGCTGCAGGAGGCTCATCGCGGTGAGCGCCTTCACCCCCGGCGCCATCCCGATCACCTCGCGCACGTGGCGCAGATGGCTGTGATAGGAGCCGGTGCCGCCGCAGAGCAGGCCGTCGACCTGGCCGAGCTTCAGCAGCATCGCGCCGACGAGGGTCGGATTGCGCCGCGCTTCCGCGAGCGCGACCTCGCGCGACAGGCCGTGGCGCCGGCGCTGCGCGTAGTATCCTTCAGCGGCCTGGGCCTGGAAGCCTTCGTCGTCGAGGTCCTGCACGTCGACGTCGCGGCCGACCTCGATGCGCAGGCCGAGCGCCTTCATCTTGTCGGCGATCACCTCGCGGCGGCCGACCAGCACCGGCCGGGCCAGGCCCTCGTCGACCACCACCTGGGCGGCCCGCAGCACCCGGTCGTCCTCGCCCTCGGCATAGGCCACGCGGGCGCGGGCCGCCTCGCTCGCCGCGGCGAAGACCGGCTGCATCACCGTGCCGGAGGTGTAGACGCGGGTCTCCAGCGAGCGGCGATAGGCCTCGACGTCGAGCATCGGCTTCGTCGCGACGCCGCTCTCGGTGGCGGCGAGCGCCACCGCCGGGGCGACCTTGGTGATCAGCCGCGGGTCGAAGGGACGCGGGATCAGGTAGTCGGGGCCGAACGCGATGTCCTGCGTGCCGTAGGCCGCCGTCACCACGTCCGACTGCTCGGCCCGGGCGAGTTCGGCGATGGCGCGCACCGCGGCGAGCTTCATCTCCTCGTTGATCGTGGTGGCGCCGACGTCGAGGGCGCCCCGGAAGATGAACGGGAAGCACAGGACGTTGTTGACCTGGTTCGGATAGTCCGAGCGGCCGGTGGCGATGATCGCGTCGGGGCGGACGGCCTTGGCGGCTTCCGGCCGGATCTCGGGCTCGGGGTTGGCCAGCGCCAGGATCAGGGGCTTGTCGGCCATGCCCTTGACCATCTCGGGCGTCAGCGCGCCGGCGGCCGAGAGGCCGAGGAAGATGTCGGCGCCCGGCACCGCGTCGGCCAGCGTGCGGGCGTCCGTGACCTGGGCGTATTCCGCCTTCTGGGCGTCGAGGTTGTTGCGGCCCTGGTAGATGACGCCGCGGCTGTCGGTGACGAGAACGTTCTTCTTGTCGAGGCCGAGGCTCACCAGCAGGTTGAGGCAGGCGATGGCCGCCGCACCGGCGCCCGAGCAGACGACGCGCACCTCGCCGATCTTCTTGCCGACCACCTCGAGGCCGTTGAGGATCGCGGCGGCGGCGATGATCGCGGTGCCGTGCTGGTCGTCATGGAAGACCGGGATCTTCATCCGCTCGCGCAGGCGGGTCTCGATCACGAAGCATTCCGGCGCCTTGATGTCCTCGAGGTTGATGCCCCCGAAGGTCGGCTCCAGGCTCGCGATGATGTCGACGAGCTTGTCCGGATCGGTCTCGTCGATCTCGATGTCGAACACGTCGATGCCGGCGAACTTGCGGAACAGGCAGCCCTTGCCCTCCATCACCGGCTTGCCGGCGAGCGCGCCGATGTTGCCGAGGCCCAGCACCGCGGTGCCGTTCGAGATCACCGCCACGAGGTTGCCGCGGGAGGTGAGCTCGGCGGCCTGGGCCGGGTCCTTCTCGATGGCGAGGCAGGCGGCGGCGACGCCCGGCGAATAGGCGAGCGCGAGGTCGCGCTGCGTGCTCATGTCCTTGGTCGGCAGCACGGCGATTTTGCCGGGCGTCGGGAAGCGGTGGTAGTCGAGGGCGGCCTTCTCGAGTTGCTCGTCCATGGCGTGGCCTCCTGATGTGTCGTGCGGGATGGCGGGCGCGCGAAACCGTTTCCCGGCCGGCGCCATTCGGGGGCGCCGTTCGGAATGGCAACGCTCAAGGTTGGGGTCGTGATCCCGCTGAAGATGGCGGGAAGCGAGAAACTATAGACCTGTCAAACAGGCTCGAGTGACGCAGACGATATCGAATGAGGCGCAGGCTTCCCCTCCCCCCTCTGCGGGGGAGGGTGCCCGGCAGAGCCGGGCGGGAGAGGGGCAGCGCGACGCTGATTCAGCTCGCTCCTGTCAGAACGGCTCCGCTCTATTCGGAAGCGGCGCCCCCTCTCCCGGCTCGCTCCGCTCGCCACCCTCCCCCGCAGAGGGGGGAGGGGGAATGGTCACTCTCCGTGAGGATATCCGGGAGCGGGACGGCGGCGTGGCCGTCGCCCCACAAGCCCTACCTCAATGCGCCTTCTTCTTCGGCATGTAGAGGTCGGTGATCGTGCCCTCGAAGGCCTCGGCCGCCATGCCGACCGTCTCCGACAGGGTCGGGTGCGGGTGGATGGTGAGGCCGATATCCTCCGCATCCGCCCCCATCTCGATGGCGAGCGCCGCCTCGGCGATCAGGTCGCCGGCCGAGGGGCCGACGATGCCGCAGCCGACGATGCGGTTCGATTCCTCGTCGAACAGCACCTTGGTCAGGCCCTCGTCGCGTCCGAGCGACAGCGAGCGACCGCTCGCCGCCCAGGGGAACACGCCCTTGCCGACCTTGATGCCCTTGGCCTTGGCCTCGGTCTCGGACAGGCCGACCCAGGCCACTTCGGGATCGGTGTAGGCCACCGACGGGATCACCTTGGCGTCGAAGAACGAGTTCTTGCCCGCGGCCGCTTCCGCCGCGACCTTGCCCTCGTGCACCGCCTTGTGGGCGAGCATCGGCTGGCCGACCACGTCGCCGATGGCGAAGATGTGCGGCGCCGTCGTGCGCATCTGCTTGTCGACCGGGATGAAGCCCCGCTCGTCCACCGCGACGCCGGCGGCCTCCGCGCCGATCAGCTTGCCGTTGGGACGGCGGCCGACCGAGACCAGGATCTTGTCGAAGGTGTCGGTCGCCGGCGCCGAGCCGCCCTCGAACGTCACCTTGAGGCCTTCCGGCAGCGCCTCGACGGCGGTGACCTTGGCCTTGAGGTGGATCGCCTCGTACTGCTTCGAGATCCGCTTGAAGAGCGGCGTGACGATGTCCTTGTCGGCGCCCGGGATGATCTGGTCCATCAGCTCGACGATGGTCACCTTGGACCCGAGCGCGTGGTAGACCGTCGCCATCTCGAGGCCGATGATGCCGCCGCCGATCACGAGGAGGCGCTTCGGCACCCCGTCGAGTTCCAGCGCCCCGGTCGAGTCGATCACCCGCGGATCGTCATGCGGGATGAACGGCATCTTGATCGGCTCGGAGCCGGCGGCGATGACCGCGTTGTCGAAGCCGATGATCGTCGTCTTGCCCTCGTGCTCGACCTCGATCTGGTGCGGGCTGACGAAGCGGGCGGTGCCGGTGACGACGGTCACCTTGCGCTGCTTGGCCAGGCCACCGAGGCCGCCGGTCAGGCGCTTGACCACGCCTTCCTTCCAGCTGCGGAGCTGATCGATGTCGATCTGCGGCGCGGCGAAGCTGATGCCGTGCGAAGCCATCGCCTGGCTCTCGTCGATCACCTTGGCGGCGTGGAGCAGGGCCTTCGAGGGGATGCAGCCGACATTGAGGCATACCCCGCCGAGGCTCGGCCAGCGCTCGACCAGGATCACCTTCTTGCCGAGGTCGGCGGCGCGGAACGCCGCCGTGTAGCCGCCGGGACCGGCGCCGAGCACCAGCACCTCGGCCCGCATCTCCTCGCCGGAGACCGGGGCCGCGCCCTTGGGGGCGGGTGCCGCGGACGCACCCTGCCCGCCGGCGGTGGCGGGCGAGCCGTAGCCGGCCTGGCCCGTTCCCGCCGCGAGCGGCGAGCCGCCGGCCGCCGCGGGAGACGGCGCCGCCTTGTCGGCGACCGCGGGCTTCGCTTGCCCGGCCGCGGCCGCACCCTCCAGCACCAGGAGCAGGTCGCCTTCCGTGACCTTGTCGCCGGGCTTGACCTTCACTTCCACGACCTTGCCGGCCACGGAGGAGGGGACGTCCATGGTCGCCTTGTCGGATTCCAGGACGACGATGGTCTCGTCGACGGCGATCGTGTCGCCGGCCTTGACCAGCACCTCGATCACCGGAACGTTCTTGAAGTCGCCGATGTCCGGCAGACGGACTTCGTTGCTCATCGGATCACCTCGTTACTCTGGTCTCGACGTCAGACGACGAGGCGCCGGACGTCCTCGAGGACGTGGGCGAGGTGGCGGGTGAAGCGCGCGGCCAGCGCGCCGTCGATCACGCGGTGGTCGTAGGAGACCGACAGCGGCAGCATCAGCCGCGGCTTGAACTCGGAGCCGTTCCAGACCGGGGCCATCTTGGAGCGCACGACGCCCAGGATCGCGACCTCGGGGGCGTTGACGAGCGGCGTGAAGCCGGTGCCGCCGATGCCGCCGAGCGAGGAGATCGTGAAGGTGGCACCCTGCATGTCGCCGCTGCCGAGCTTGCCGTCACGGGCCTTCTTCGACAGCGAGCCCAGCTCCTGGCTGATCTCGACGATGCCCTTGCGGTCGGCATCCTTGACCACCGGGACGACGAGGCCGTCCGGCGTGTCGACGGCGACGCCGATGTTGTAGAACTTCTTCAGGATCAGCGCGTCCTTCTCGGGGTTCAGCGACGAGTTGAACTCCGGGTGCTGGCGCAGGGCCGAGACCGCGGCCTTGATCAGGAACGACAGCAGGGTGACGCGGTAGCCCTTGTCCTTGCCGGCGGTGTCGAGCTCCTTGCGGTAGGCGTCGGTCTCGGTGATGTCCGACTCGTCCGAGTGGGTGACGAGCGGCACGTTGAGCCAGGCGCGGTGCAGGTGCGGGCCGGAGATCTTCTTGATCCGCGGCAGCGGCCGGATCTCTGTCGGGCCGAACTTCGAGAAGTCGACCGCCGGGATCTCCGGAATGCCCATGCCGCCGGTCGGGGCGGCGGCCGGGGCGGAAGCGGGGGCGGCGGAGCGCACCAGCGAGCCCTTCACGTCCTCCTTGGTGATCCGGCCCTTCTCGCCGGAGCCCTTGAGTGCGGTCAGGTCGACGCCGAGCTCGCGGGCCAGCCGCCGCACGGCGGGGCTCGCATGCACGTTCGAGAAGTCCGGCGCAGACGAGGCCGGGGCGGAGACCGGGGGAGCGGCGGGCTTGGCCGGATCCGGCTCCTGCTGCGGCATCAGGGCGGCGGTGTCGGCCGAGGGGGCCGCGCCGGCATTTGGGGTCGCGGCGGCCGCGGCGGCGGGCGCCTTCTCCTCGCCCTCGCCCTTCAGCAGCAGGACCGCGCTGCCCTCGCTCACCTTGTCGCCGACCTTGACCAGGATCTTCTCGATCACGCCGGCCGACGGGGAGGGCACCTCCATCGTCGCCTTGTCGGATTCGAGCGACACGATCGGGTCCTCGGCCCCGATGGTGTCCCCCTCCTTCACCAGGATCTCGATGATCGGGATGTCCTTGAAATCGCCGATATCGGGGATCTTCACTTCGATCGACACTGCGCGCTCTCCCGAATTCTTTGCTATGCTTGACGCAGGTAATGCGTTGTCCGACGGCGTGGACACCGGTTCGTCGTCAGAAACGCGGCAACATCAAAGGCCTGGAGCAGTGCTCGACGGCGATGCGATCGGGCGCCGCTCCGGCAGGTGACGGGCGCGCGAGGCCGTCCCCTCCCGCGATGCGGGAGAGGAGGCTTCGCGGTGCGTCGTCAGACCGTCCAGGGGGCCGGCTTCTCCGGGTTCAGCCCGTACTTGGCGATCGCCTCGGCGACCTTGGCGGCCGGCACGGCGCCCTCCTCGGCCAGGCTCTTGAGTGCCGCGACGGCGACCCAGTAGCGGTTGACCTCGAAGAACTCGCGCAGGCGCACCCGGTAATCCGAGCGGCCGAAGCCGTCGGTGCCGAGCACCTTGTAGCGGCCCGGCACGTAGGGGCGGATCTGGTCGGCGAAGAGCCGCATGTAGTCGGTCGCCGCGATCACCGGGCCCTGACGGCCCGTAAGGCAGGTCTCGACGTAGGACTTCTTCTGCGGCTCGGTCGGGTGGAGCATGTTCCAGCGCTCCGCCGCCATCGCCTCGCGGCGCAGCTCGGTGAAGCTCGGGCAGGACCAGATGTCGGCCGAGATCCCGAAATCCTGCTCCAGCAGCTCGGCCCCGGCGATGACCTCGCGCAGGATCGTGCCCGAGCCCATCAGCTGGACCTTGAGCTTCCCGCCCTCCTTGCCCTCGCGGAACAGGTACATCCCCTTGAGGATCCCGGGCGCCGCCCCGTCGGGCATGCCGGGATGCTCGTAGTTCTCGTTCATCACCGTGATGTAGTAGAACACGTCCTCCTGCTCGGCATACATCCGGCGCAGGCCGTCCTGCACGATCACCGCCACCTCGTAGGAGAAGGTCGGGTCGTAGGAGACGCAGTTCGGGATGGTGGCCGAGATCAGGTGGCTGTGGCCGTCCTCGTGCTGCAGGCCCTCGCCGTTGAGGGTCGTGCGGCCGGCGGTGCCGCCGATCATGAAGCCGCGGGCGCGCATGTCGCCGGCGGCCCAGGCGAGGTCGCCGATGCGCTGGAACCCGAACATCGAGTAGTAGATGTAGAACGGGATCGTCGGCGCGTCGGAGTGGGAGTACGAGGTCGCGGCCGCGATCCAGGACGACATCGCGCCGGCCTCGTTGATGCCCTCCTGGAGCATCTGGCCCTTCTCGTCCTCGCGGTAGTACATCAGCTGGTTGGCGTCTTCCGGCCGGTAGAGCTGGCCGACCTGGCTGAAGATGCCGAACTGCCGGAACATGCCCTCCATGCCGAAGGTCCGGCTCTCGTCGGGCACGATCGGCACGATGCGGTTGCCGATGTTCTTGTCGCGCAGGAGCGTGTTGAGCACCCGCACGAACGCCATGGTGGTGGAGATCTCGCGGCCCGCGGTCTCCTTCAGCTGGGCCGAGAAGGCGTCGAGCGGCGGGACCTGCAGGGCCTGCGATTGCTGCCGGCGGGCCGGGAGCGGACCGCCCAGCGCCTTGCGGCGGGCCATCAGATACTCGTGCTCCGGCGACCCCTCGGGGAAGCGGATGAACGGGATCTCGGCGATCTGGTCGTCGGACAGGTCGATCTGGAAGCGGTCGCGGAACTGCTTGAGGACCGCCTCACCCATCTTCTTCTGCTGGTGGGTGATGTTCTGGGCCTCGCCGGCCTCGCCCATGCCGTAGCCCTTGACGGTCTTGGCGAGGATGAGGGTCGGCTGGCCCTTGTGCTTCACCGCCGCCGAATAGGCCGCGAAGACCTTGCTCGGGTCGTGGCCGCCGCGGGTGAGACGCCAGATGTCGTCGTCGCTCCAGTCCTTCACCAGGGCGGCGGTCTCCGGGTACTTGCCGAAGAAGTGCTCGCGGATGTAGGCGCCGTTCTTCGACTTGAAGTCCTGGTACTCGCCGTCGACGCACTCCTCCATCAGGCGCGCCAGCATGCCGGTGGTGTCGCGGGCCAGCAGCTGGTCCCAGCCCGAGCCCCACAGCACCTTGATGACGTTCCAGCCGGCGCCGCGGAAGTTGGCCTCGAGCTCCTGGACGATCTTGCCGTTGCCGCGCACCGGGCCGTCGAGGCGCTGCAGGTTGCAGTTGATGACGAAGACCAGGTTGTCGAGCTTCTCGCGCGAGGCGAGCGAGATCGCGCCCAGCGACTCCGGCTCGTCCATCTCGCCGTCGCCCATGAAGGCCCAGACCTTGCGGCCGTCGGTGTTGGCGAGACCGCGATGGTGCAGGTAGCGGAGGTAGCGCGCCTGGTAGATCGCCATCAGGGGCCCTAAGCCCATCGAGACGGTCGGGAACTGCCAGAAATCCGGCATCAGCCAGGGATGCGGGTAGGACGAGAGGCCCTTGCCGCCGACTTCCTGGCGGAAGCTCAGCATCTGCTCCTCGGTCAGGCGGCCTTCCAGGTAGGCGCGGGCGTAGATGCCCGGCGAGGAATGGCCCTGGACGTAGATCAGGTCGCCGCCTCGCTCCCCCTCGGCGCCGTGCCAGAAATGCATGAAGCCGGTGTCGTACAGGGTCGCGGCGGACTGGAAGCTGGCGATGTGGCCGCCGAGCTCGGACGAGTCCTTGTTGTTGCGCAGGATGATGGCGATCGCGTTCCAGCGGATCGCCGAGCGGATGCGGTGCTCGATCACCCGGTCGCCCGGATGCGGGTCCTGCTTGTCGGCCGGAATCGTGTTCAGGTACGCGGTGTTGGCCGAGTACGGAACCGGCGCGCCCTTCTTGCGGGCGCCCTCGATGACCTGCTCGATGAGGAAGTGCGCCCGATCCGGGCCTTCGACCTCCAGCACGCCGTCGAGCGAGTCGAGCCACTCCTGGGTCTCGACGGGGTCGAGATCGCGACTGCGTTCCACGTTATCCTCCCTAAGGTCATACTCGATCGGCGGGTCGAGCTGCCGCAGGCGTCAGCATTGTTCGTGCCACCGCTATGCTTCCGCAACCCGACTGATATTGCAAGGGTTTAGCTCACCCGGCGGCGGCCGATGTTCTGAGCATCCGCATCATCCGCGTCGTTGCAGTGCGGAAACCCGGAACCGCCGCGGGCTCGACAGACATCACGGCTTCGCGCCGTCTTCAAGACTCGGATTTGGTCGTGGGGGGCGTCGATGCCCCGAAGCCCTGCTGGAACATCTTGAGGAACATGTTCTGCATCTGGTCCGCGCCCTGGGGGAAGACGGTGAACCAGCTGCGCATGATCGCGTCGGGCGAGAAGCGATCCATCTCGGCCATCATGCGCCGCTCGACCTCGGCCATCACCGCCGCCTGGAGCGGCTCGACGTTGGGAAGACCAACGAACTGGCGTGCCTCGACCGGGGTGCAATCGACCTCGACGCGGAACTTCATCGCATACTTCCTTACTCGGTCCCCGCATCGAGCTTAGAGCACCTTTTGACCCGTCTGGGAACCGGGCCGGCCGCAAAAAAATGCGGTGATATCAAGGACCTAGTCTAACAAGACGGAAGTGGCCGCACGTCGCGCGGCCGCCCTGGGTTCTACGACGAAGGTCGTATGCGCCCCCTCGGCGATTCCGAGGCCGTTGTAAAGCCGCATTGTTACGGGTCGGCCATTCTGTAACCCGGGCCGGTGGACGATTCGGCCGCTGCGGGCTCGGCCGACCGCGATCCTGCGGCCCAGGGCGCTGCCGCGAGCCGGCGCTCCAGGAACGCCACCAGGGCCGTCACCCGGGCCGGCCGGGCGGCGCCCGGCGGCATCAGCAGGTTGAGCCCGACCGCAAGCGGCGACCAGCCCGGCATCACCCGCTCGAGCCGTCCGGCGCGCAGGTCGTCCCAGACCAGGAAGTCGGGCTGCACCGCGAGGCCGAGGCCCGCCCGCAAGGCCGGCGTCAGCGCGTCGGCGTTGTTCGCCCGCAAGCGCCCGGCGGGCGTCACCGTCGCCTCGGCGCCGGTCGCGTCGTGGAAGTGCCAGCGCTCCGGGTTCGGCAGGTAGGCGTAGCCGAGGCAGGCATGGGCCGAGAGGTCGCGCGGGTGCTCCGGCCGTCCGGCCCGGTCGAGATAGGCGGGGGCGGCGACGAGCGAACGCCCGACGGCGCAGAGGCGGCGCAGGCGCAGGCTCGAATCGGCGAGCGCCGCGATGCGCAGGCCCAGGTCGAAGCCGTCGCCGACGAGGTCGACCTGCGCGTCGCTCAGGTGGAGGTCGACGGCGACCTCCGGATGCGCGGCGAGGAACTCGGGCAGGAGCGGCGCCACGTGGGCGAGGCCGAACGACATCGGGGCGGCGAGGCGCACCAGGCCCCGGGGCGTGGCCGATTGCGCCAGGGCCTCCGCCTCCGCCGCCTCGCCCGCCGCCAGGATGCGGGCGGCCCCGTCGAGGGCGAGCCGCCCGGCCTCGGTGAGGGCGAGCCGCCGCGAGGTGCGGTGCAGGAGCGAGGCGCCCAGGCGCCGCTCGAGCCGGCTCACCGCCTTCGAGACGGTCGCCTTCGACAGGCCGAGCTCGGTCGCGGCGCGGGAGAACGACGCGGTCTGGGCCACCCGGGCGAAGATCGCCCAGGCTTCGAAATCGGGCAGCGCCATGGGCCATGTCCGGAAACGATGGGTTTCGATTGTTTCTATTTCTGGCCGCCAGGGCAACCCCTAGATTGCCCTCATCGCGGCGCCGCCGGCCGCTTTCCCCGCCGGCCCGCCCACCGGGAGTTCCCGACCATGACCACCACCACGACCGAAGCCGTCTCCGCCGGCCTGCACCACGTCACCGCCATCTCGGGCCCGGCGCGCCGCAACCTCGACTTCTATACCCGCATCCTCGGGCTGCGCCTCGTCAAGAAGACCGTCAACTTCGACGACCCCGGCACCTACCACCTGTATTACGGTGACGCGGACGGTGCGCCCGGCACGATCCTGACCTTCTTCCCCTGGGAGTATGTCGCCCCCGGCCGGGTCGGGGTCGGGCAGACCGAGGAGACGGCGTTCCGGGTGCCGGCGGGCTCGATCGGCTACTGGACCCATCGCCTGGTCGCGGCCGGCATCGCCTTCGAAGCACCCGCCAAGGTCTTCGGCGAGACGGTGCTGCCGTTCCGCGATCCCGACGGGATGCGGCTCGCCCTGGTCGGCGTCGCCGGCGCCGAGGCCGAGCCGGCCTGGGGCGGATCCGACGTGCCGGCCGAGCACGCGGTGCGGGGTTTCCACGGCGTGACCCTGATGCTGCGGGACGCCGCGCCCACCGCCCGGGTGCTCACGGAGGTGTTCGGCTGGACCGAGACGGGACGGGAGGGCTCGCTCACCCGCTACACCGGCGCGGCCGGGCTCGGCGGCCACGTCACCCTGCGGGAGGCCGGCGACTTCCTGCCCGGTCGCTCCGGCGGCGGCTCGGTCCATCACATCGCCTTCCGGGCCGCCGACGACGCGAGCCAGGGCGCGATGGCGGAGCGGGCCGGGGCGCTGGGCCTCCAGGTGACCGAGCAGCGCGACCGCAACTACTTCCGCTCGGTCTACTTCCGCGAGCCCGGCGGCGTGCTGTTCGAGATCGCCACCGACGCGCCGGGATTCGCCGCCGACGAGCCGGCGGAGGCCTTGGGCGAGGCGCTGAAGCTGCCGGCCTTCCTCGAGCCGCACCGGGCCGAGATCGAGCGGGTGCTGCCGGCGCTGGCGTGAACCCGGAACGAGCCTGGGCCTCCACGGCCCGGGCCACATTGGGGCGGCGCCCGAGCGGGTGCCGCCCCATCTCATTGATTTCGCTAAGATTTTTGCGAAGGACCGGTGTCCGCGTGGTCGAGCGACGCCCTCGCTGCCGCCCGCGCGTGGTAACCATCGGTTAAGCAAACATGGTTACCCAAATCTTCCTGGATTTCTGGGAAGCTCGGGTCATGGTGGATCAGAACGACGTCGCCGGCGCGCCGGCTCCGGCCGGTGCGGCGCCTGCCCCGGACGGCGCGGCGCCGAGCCCAGCCGGGGTGCCGGCCAAGCGCAAGTTCGCCGGCCTCCCCGGATTGCCGAAGCTGAAGACGACGACCCTCGCCGGTCTCCTCTGCGCGGCCTGCCTCGGTGCCCTGGCGGGCGGCGGCACGGTGGCGCTGATGGGGGCGGTCCAGGGCGGTGGGTCCGGCATCCCGCAGGCCGAGTGGGCGCGGCTCGGCGGCCGGGTCGAGGCCGCCACCGCCGAATCCGCCCGGCTCGCCACCGACCTGTCGCTCCTGCGCGACCGCACCATCCAGGCCCACGATTCCGCCGACAAGGGCCGCGCCGAGGCCGGCGCTCGCCTGGGCCAGATCTCCGAGCGCCTGGAGC
Source organism: Methylobacterium sp. 174MFSha1.1 (assembly GCF_900116815.1). NCBI lineage: Bacteria > Pseudomonadati > Pseudomonadota > Alphaproteobacteria > Hyphomicrobiales > Methylobacteriaceae > Methylobacterium > Methylobacterium sp. 174MFSha1.1. The sequence goes on from NZ_FPCB01000008.1 coordinate 103,782, forward strand.
GGTTGCAGCGCCAGGACGGCGACCTCGCCGGCAAGGTCGCGGCCGTGGCCGAGCGCCTCGCCGCTCTCGCCGAGCGCCAGGAGCATGCCGACCGCGAGCAGGCGGTCCGCCTCGCTGCGCTGACCGACAAGCTGGAGAAGCGCCAGGGCGCAGCAGCGCCGGTCGCCGCGGTGCCGGTTGCACCGAACCCGGCGCCGATGGCGGCGGCTCCCGCGCCGGCCCCGAAGCATGTCGCGGCCGCGGAGCCGGTCCTGACCGGCAGCCTGCCCGACAAGCCGGCGGCCACGGCCAAGCCGGGCACCATCGAGGGCTGGGTGCTCCGCGACGTCTATGACGGGATGGCGATGATCGAGAACCGCAACCGACGCCTCGTCGAGGTCGGCCCGGGCGATACGCTGCCGGGCGCCGGTCGGGTCGAGGCGATCGAGCGCCGCGGCCGGTCATGGGTCGTGGTGACCAGCAAAGGCGTGATCACCCCGCAGGCCTGGTAGGCGCCGCGCTCAGGCGTGCTGCAGGGCCGGCGCCGCCTGCCCGGTCGGGGCGGGACCCTGCGCCGGCAGGAAGCCGGCGGCAGCGCGCCGGCGACCGCGGGCCTTGGCCTCGGTCCGGGCGGCCTTGGTGGGATGGAGAAGCTCGGCGAGGCGGGCGAGGCTCTCGGCGTCGTCGAGGTTCCGTGACTCGAAATCGGGCATGATTGTCCCCCGGGCACGCGGCCCGTGGCTGGTGGGGGGTACGCATACTCACGCTTGAGAACCAGTAACGGTGAAGAACTTGTACAGTTCCGCACCACGCGTCACGCTGCAAGAAAAAGTTTCGGCCTACCACCCAAAGACGGTATCCGCCCCTTGCAACACTGCCGGAGGGTCTAACCGCGCGCCGGCATGATCGGCGTGCGCCAACGCACGCCGGGCGTTGTGCGGCGCATGATGATCGTGTGTGCGTTGCGATGCAGAGAAACGGCGCAGCGCGTCGGACGGCCGCGAATACCGAATCATCCGTGGGACGCTACACGTGAAAGCTTAGCCGTTCGTGCCGTGGCCGAATGTCGGTACGGTGCGATCCGGGATGCCCCCATGGGCGATACCGCCGACGCCTAGCCGCGCACCCCAACCACGATCCACGCGAATCGGTTCCATCGGCCTTGGCAAGCCTGTCCGGTCAGGGGAGGCAGCGACCTACTGGATACGTCCGCGGCCGGCCCTGCCACCCTCCGCGTCATTCCGGGGCCGCGGAGCGGAGCCCGGAATCCAGAAACGTAGGTGATTCAGAAGAAGGCGGAGCGGTCTGCGCCTAATCCTGGACATTCCGCGGCTCTGGATTCCGGGCTCCGCTACGCGGCCCCGGAATGACGCCGAGGGGGTCAAGACTGTCGAGCAGGTCAAACAAGCTCTCAGCCCCGCGATTCCGACGCGGCGCGGGCCGACTGGGCCATGCGGATCAGGTCCCGCACGGTGAGTTCGTGATGCTCGGGCGGCTCCGCCTCGGCCGTCCGCGGGGTGGCCTCGCGGGCCAGCACCGTGCGCTGCGTGCGCCGGGTGAGCCCGGTTCGCCATGCCTGCGCCAACGCTATCATGGGCGCCCCTCCCGTGATCGTTCAATAAAAACTAACAAACCTTCGCCGTTCGATAAAGTCTTGACAGGACGATTGTCGTCACAGCCGGGTCGGCAAGGATTGCCGCCCGGCCTGCCAAGCGCTTGCTGCTGCCTCGTTATTTATGCGAGGGCGACGCGCCGCGGATCGCAAGAATTCTGTCCTGGCCTATGCTGATTCGCGCGAGGCCGACCAGGCAGCCGGCGAATCAGCGGGTATCCTCGCGCAGGAGCTCGGTGTTGATGGCGAAGGCCGCCATCGCGCCCTCGGCGGCGGCCACGATGGCGAGCTGGACCCGCCGCGAGGCGTCACCGGCGACGTAGAGCCCCGGCACGTTTGTCTCCTCGTACTCGCCGGTCGGCACCGTGCCCTTGCGCGAGAGGTCGCAGCCGAGCCGCTCGACGAGCGGGGAGGGGATGCAGGGCCCGGTGACGAAGAACAGGGCGGCGCAAGCGAGCGCCGTGCCGTCGCGCAGGCGCACCCGGGCGAAGCGTCCATCCTCGCCCTCGAGCCGGGCGACCGCGCGCTCCTCGATCCGAATGCCGTGGCGGGCGAGGCGGTCGCGCTCCGGAGCGTCGAGGCCGCAGGGCCCGTCGGTGAAGAGAGTCAGGTCGCGACTCCAGGCGGTGAGTTCCAGCGCCAGCCCCATCCCGGCTCCCTTGCCGGCGGCGCCCGGGCCGTAGACGGCGAGCGGCCGGTCGCGGTTCTCGTAGCCGTCGCAATAGGGGCAATGATGGACGCCGTGGCCCCAATACTCCGAAAAGCCCTCGATGGCCGGCAGGTCGGTGCGCAGGCCGGTGGCGAGGATCATCCGGCGGGCATCGGCCCGGCGCTGGTCGTCCATCACCACCCGGAAGCCGTCCGGACGGCGCACCGCGTCGGCGACGCGCCCGTCCCAGATCTCCACCGTGTCGTAGGCGGCGAGCTCCCGCCGCCCCTCGTCGCACAACGCGCCGGGGGCGCGGCCGTCGCGGCCGAGGAAGCCGTGCATGCGCGGCGTCACGGCGTTGCGCGGGTGGCCGGCATCGATCAGCAGCACCCGGCGCCGGCAGCGGCCCAGGATGAGCGCCGCCGACAGGCCCGCCGGCCCGCCGCCCACGATGATCACGTCATGGATGATGACGTCGTGCATGTCGCTGTCCCGAGAACCGTCACTCGGGAATAGACGCATCGGCGGCAGGCCGGGTTCGCCGCACCGCCTACGAAAACGGGCGCTTGCGCGCCCGCTTCCAACGACGACGGGCGCTTGCGCGCCCTCCTGCAACGAAAAAGGGCGCTCGCGCGCCCCCTTCCGATCAGCGATTGACGCCGCTGGATCAGGCCGCGGCGGTGCTGGTGGCGATGCCCTTCTCGGTGAGCAGCTGCTGCAGCTCACCGGACTGGAACATCTCGCGGGTGATGTCGCAGCCGCCGACGAACTCGCCCTTGACGTAGACCTGCGGGATGGTCGGCCACTGCGAGAAGGCCTTGATGCCCTCGCGGATCTCCATGTCCTCGAGCACGTTCACGCCCTTGAACGGCACCCCGAGGTAGTTGAGGATCTGGGCCACCTGGCCCGAGAAGCCGCACATCGGGAATTGCGGCGTGCCCTTCATGAACACCACCACGTCCTGGGACTTGATCTCGGTCTCGATGCGGCTGTTGACGTCGGTCATGGGCTCTACCTTCCGTGTGTACCGTAGCTAGTGATGGTCGCGCGGGTTTTGCAAGGCCGCGGCGAGGCGCAGGAGCGCCCAGTCGAGGGTGAAATCCTCGGCCACCAGCTCCTCGGGGGTGAACGGGTTGCGGTCGGGCAGGCCGAGCGCCAGCGAGTCGCCCCACACCGCCAGCTCTGCCGCGGCCTCAGCCTTCGCGTCGTGCCAGAGGGCGTCCCAGTCGACCCGCTGCCGCATCGACCGCGTGTAGCGCCGTCGCGCCGTCGCGTGGAATGCGACGATCTCGGCCCGCCACGAGCGCACAGACTGAGCCCTCGGGCAGGACAGATACTTGAGGACGTGGACCAGCATCACCTGCAAGGTGCCCTCGAGGGATCTGATCTCCGATCGACCCACGTCCTCGACCTCCTCGACGATGTTCTCCCAATCGAGGACGTTCGAGAGTTCGGGCCGCGCCGCCAGAGCGCGAAGGGCCGCCGCCTGCTGCTCCGCCCAGGCGACGACGTCTTCGTCGTAGAGGCTCGGCTGATCCGTGCGGATCTCGTCCATGCGGCGGTCCTCGGTGTCGTTCAATCCTGCGGCACGCCGGTGGTCAGGGCAAGGGCGTGCAGCACGCCGCCCATGCGCCCCTGGAGCGCGCCGTAGACCATCTGGTGCTGCTGCACCCGCGACTTGCCCTTGAACGCCGCCGACACGACGGTGGCGGCGTAGTGGTCGCCGTCGCCGGCGAGGTCGCGGATCTCGATCGTGGCGTCGGGGAGGGCCTCCCGGATCATCGCCTCGATCTCGCGGGCATCCATCGGCATCGGGTCGTCTCCTGTTCAGGCCGCGTCGGCGGCCGGGCCCGCCATATAGGTCGGCAGCCAGCCCTCATGCGCCTGGCGCAAGGTCTCGAGGTCGACGATCTCGTCGCCCGGCAGGGTCAGCGAATCGGCGCCGGTGACGCCGATCACCGCCGCGTCGATGCCCTGCGCGCTCGCGCTGTAGAGCAGGTCGGCGACCGCGTCGGGCTCCACCGCCAGGAGATAGCGGCCCTGGTCCTCGCCGAACAGGTAGGCGTGGCAGGGCACCGGCAGCGGGCATTCGGGGAGCACCGCGCCGATCTTGCCGGCGAGCGCCATCTCGGCCACCGCCACGGCGAGGCCGCCGTCCGAGAGGTCGTGGACGGTGTCGACGAGGCCCGAGGTGATCAGCCCGCGCACGAAGTCGCCGTTGCGCTTCTCGGCGGCGAGGTCGACCGGGGGCGGCGCCCCCTCCTCGCGGCCGCAGACCGTTGCGAGGTAGGCCGACTGGCCGAGCCAGCCCTTGGTCGCGCCGATCAGCACCAGGGCGTCGCCGTCGCGCTTGAAGGCGATGGTGGCGATCCGGTTCACGTCGTCGACCACGCCGACGCCGCCGATCGTCGGGGTCGGCAGGATGCCGACGCCCTCGGTCTCGTTGTAGAGCGAGACGTTGCCGGACACGACCGGGAAGTCGAGGGCGCGGCAGGCCTCGCCGATGCCCTGGATGCAGCCGACGAACTGGCCCATCACCTCCGGCTTCTCCGGGTTGCCGAAGTTGAGGTTGTCGGTGATCGCCAGCGGACGGCCGCCCACCGCCGTGATGTTGCGCCAGGCCTCGGCCACCGCCTGCTTGCCGCCCTCGACCGGATCGGCCTCGCAGTAGCGCGGCGTCACGTCGGTGGTGATGGCCAGCCCCTTCGGCCCGTCCTCGACCCGCACCACCGCGGCGTCGCCGCCGGGCTTCTGCACGGTGTTGCCGAGGATGAAGTGGTCGTACTGCTCGTAGACCCAGCGCTTCGAGCACAGGTCCGGCGAGCCGACGAGCTTGGCGAGGGCGTCGACGTTGCGCATCGGCGCCGCCACGTCCTCGGCCTTGATCTCGGGCTGGTAGGCGTTCTGGCGGTGCGGCCGGTCGTAGAGCGGCGCCTCGTCGCCGAGCTCCTTGATCGGCAGGTCGGCGACCGTCTCGCCGCCGTGCTTGATGACGAAGCGGAGCGTGTCGGTGGTGTGGCCGATGATCGCGAAGTCGAGGCCCCACTTCACGAAGATTCCTTGCGCCTCCGCCTCCATGCCGGGCTTGAGCACCATGAGCATGCGCTCCTGGCTCTCCGACAGCATCATCTCGTAGGCCGTCATGCCGGGCTCGCGGGTCGGCACCGCGTCGAGGTTCAGCTCGACGCCGAGATTGCCCTTGGCGCCCATCTCGACCGCCGAGCAGGTCAGGCCCGCCGCGCCCATGTCCTGGATCGCGATCACGGCGCCGGACTGCATCAGCTCCAGGCAGGCCTCGAGCAGCAGCTTCTCGGCAAAGGGGTCGCCGACCTGCACGGTCGGACGCTTCTCCTCCGACGAGGCGTCGAAGGCCGCCGAGGCCATGGTGGCGCCGTGGATGCCGTCTCGGCCGGTCTTCGAGCCGAGATAGACGATCGGATTCCCGACGCCCGTGGCGGCGGCGTAGAAGATCGCGTCGGTCCTGGCGAGGCCGACCGCCATGGCGTTGACCAGGATGTTGCCGTCGTAGCGGGTGTGGAAGCCGACCGCGCCGCCGACCGTCGGCACGCCGAACGAGTTGCCGTAGCCGCCGATGCCCGCGACGACGCCCGAGACGAGGTGGGGCGTGCGCGGATGGTCCGGCGAGCCGAAGCGCAGGGCGTTGAGCGCCGCGATCGGCCGCGCACCCATGGTGAAGACGTCGCGTAGGATGCCGCCGACCCCGGTGCCCGCGCCCTGGTAGGGCTCGATGAAGCTCGGGTGGTTGTGGCTCTCCATCTTGAACACGCAGGCGAGCCCGTCGCCGATGTCGATGACGCCGGCATTCTCGCCCGGGCCCTGGATCACCCACGGCGCCTTGGTCGGCAGCGTCTTCAGGTGGAGCCGCGAGGACTTGTACGAGCAATGCTCGTTCCACATCGCCGAGACGATGCCGAGCTCGGTGATGGTCGGCTCGCGCCCGATCAGCCCGACGAAGCGCTGGTACTCGTCCTCGGTCAGGCCGTGCTGGCGCACGAGCTCGGGCGTGATGGAGACGTCGTTGCGGATCATGCGGCATCCTCTCGCCGGTCGGGCGGCCCTGCTGCCCGTGCGCTTAATGCCTGATGGGACCCGAAGGCAACTCGCGACGACGCGTTGGACCGCTCGGTTATGCGGCTTGCACCGCCGCGGCCGCGTGCCGGCGCCGGCTGCGGCGCCGGCCGAGATAGAGCAGCAGCCCCGTCACCCCGAAGAGCGGCATCGCCAAAGCCGCCAGCAGGAAGGCGATCCGGCCGGCGAGGCCGAAGAACCGCCCCTCGTGCAGGGCGAGCATGCTGCCGGTGAGCCGGGCGCCCAGCGGCCGCTCGGCGTAGAGGTCGCGGGAGTCGAGGGTACCGTCGGGCCGGAAGCGCCACTCGTCGCGGGCCTGGGGGTGGGCGGCGTCCGGCGCCACCGCGCGGATGCGGATCGTCTCGCCCTCGCGGGCGGGGGCGAAGGAGGCGGTGGCGTAGCGGCCGTTCGTGGCCGCCGCGAAGGCCGCGAAGGCGGGATCGAGGGGGCCGGGCGCGGCCTCCTTCTTCTCCATGCCTTTCCTGTCCATGCCCCGGGCGGCGGCCGCGGCGGCCGGGCGGCCGGCGAGGAGCATCGTCACCCCGTCGCGGTACCAGCCGTAGGACCACCACAGGCCGGTCAGCGCCATGACGAGGTAGAGCACCAGCACCCAGGTGCCGACGACCGCGTGCAGCGACCAGTACAGCGCCCGGCCGCGGCGGGCGAGCGCCGGCTTCAGCCAGATCCGCCAGTCGCGCCGGCCCTTCGGCCAGCGCAGGTAGAGGCCCGACAGCGCGAGGTAGACCATCGCCAGGGTCGCGGCGCCGGTAAGGGTGCGGCCCCAGCCGTCGCCGTTGCCGGGCAAGAGCAGCCACCGATGCAGCCTCCGCACGGTGCCGAAGAACGCCTCGCCCCGGGCCGGGCCGAGGATCCGGCCGTCATAGGGGTCGACATAGGTCTCGGTGCCGCGGCCCGGTCCGTCGGCGAGCCGCACGCGCGCCGCGCCGTCGGGCGCGCCGCTCAACGTCATCAGCGTGACGCGGCAGCCCGGCGCCTCCTCCTTGAGGCGGGCGACCAGCGCGTCCGGCGTGAGGCGCGGGGCCTCCCGCGCCGGCACGGTGACGATGCCGGGGCTCATCAGGCCCGTGACCTCGTCCTCGACGCTGAGGATGCCTCCGGTCACCCCGACCAGCATCAGCACGAGGCCGGCGGTCAGGCCGAGGAACCAGTGGAGCTGGAACAGGACGGGTCTCACCGGCAAGCCCCCGGGACGGCCGTGGTCGCGGGCGCGGAGCCTGCCTCGGGCTGAATCATGATCCGTATTCCCGCGTCGCGCGCCGGGCTGATCGATCGCTGCCGCAAGATCGTCGGCCGATAGTCCTCGTCGCGGTGACGCTTATGCGCCGGGTGAAGCGGGTGTCAATGATTCCGGCGTGGATCGTATGCGGAATTTTCTTTTAATAATTCCAGACAGAGCGTGAATGCAAGTCGATGCTCAAATTAGTCTTCGGAGACTGGTGCATCTCACATGTAAGGTGCCAGCAACGGCGAACGGGCGCAGTTTCGGCTTGACGAGTCTCTCTCCCGCACCGGACTCTCACCCTCGGCAACGCGACGCCGGCCCTGACGGGCCCGAGACGATCGCGACCGAGAGGAGAGGAAGCATGACGTCCATCCGCGAGGCGCTGCGTGGCGCCGTCGTCGCCGTATCCCTGTGCGGCCCGTCCGCCATCCTCGCGCTCGGGGGAGGCGCCGCGACCCTGGCGCTCGCCGGCCCGGTCCTGGCGCAGGAGACCGTGAAGATCGCCTTCATCGATCCGCTCTCGGGCGGCGGCGCGCCGACCGGCGAGGCTGGTTTGCGCCACTTCCAGTACATGGCCGAGGTGCTCAACGCCCGCCAGAAGCAGTTCCGCTTCGAGGTGCTGGCCTACGACAACAAGGTCAACCCGCAGGAGACCCTGATCGCCGCCCAGAAGGGCATCGATGCCGGCGCCCGGGTGCTGGTGCAGGGCAACGGCTCCTCGGCCGCGGCCGCGCTCACCGACTTCGTCGCCAAGCACAACGAGCGCAACCCGAACCGCCAGGTCATCTACATCAACTACTCCGCCGTCGATCCGTCGCTGACCAACGAGAAGTGCAACTACTGGCACTTCCGCTTCGATGCCAATTCGGACATCAAGATGGAGGCGCTGACGAACTTCATGAAGACGCGGCCGGAGATCAGACGAGTCTACCTGATCAACCAGGATTACTCGTTCGGCCAGTCGGTGCGGTCCCAGGCTCGCGCCATGCTGAAGGCCAAGCGGCCCGACATCGAGATCGTCGGCGACGAGGTGACGCCGCTGCAGAAGGTCAACGACTTCTCGCCCTACGTCGCCAAGATCAAGGCGTCGGGGGCGGATGCGGTCATCACCGGCAACTGGGCCCAGGACATCAACCTTCTGCTCAAGGCCGCCGCCGAGGCCGGGCTCCAGGCCAGCTTCTATACCTATTACGCCGGCGGGACCGGCGGACCCTCGGTGGTGCGCCAGACCGGGCTCGCCCACCGGGTGTTCGAGGTCTCGCAGGGCGCCGCCAACGAGGGCGATGCAACTGCTCAGGACTTCGAGACCGCGTTCCGGGCCCGCACCGGCATCGGCTCGACCTATCCGCGCGCCTTCAACGCGATGAACGCGCTCCTGACCGCGATGCAGGAGGCCGGCTCGTCCGAGGCGCGCAAGGTGGCGCCGAAGCTCGAACAGGCTCGCTTCAAGCCGCATCTCGGCAGCGAAGGATACGTGCGGCCGGACGACCACCAGTATTTCCAGACGATGTTCGTCCACTCCTTCGGCCCGATGGAGCCCGGCATGCGCTTCGACGAGGAGGGCACCGGCTGGGGCTGGAAGATGGTCGGCCGCGTCGAGACCAAGGACACGCTGGTGCCGACCACCTGCCGGATGGACCGGCCGAGCTGACGCTCGATTCGACCTGCTGCATCCATCGACCTGGCGCCGGGCCGACACCTCTCCGTGTCATCCCGGGGCTCGCCGCAGGCGAGAACCCGGGATCCATAACCGCTGACGATGCAGGATCAGGCGGCACGCAAACCGCTTCATCCTCAGGCGTTGGCGGCTATGGATCCCGGGCTCCGCTTTCGCGGCCCCGGGATGACGCGGAGGGTTCAAGGTCGGTCAGCGAGTTCCCGCAAGCTGTCAGACTCTGGAGCGGATGAGCGCTCCTACGAAGCCCGGTCCGCCTCGGTCAGCGCATCGAGGAAGGCGTCGAGCATGGCGGCCGCGAAGGCCTCCATGTTGGCGGCGCGGTCACCGTGGCCGGTCTCGCGGGTCAGGCGGCGGGTGACGGGGCCGGCCACCGCCAGGCAGGTATGGCCGGCGGCGTCGCCGTAGCGGTTGCCGCCCGGCCCCGCGGCACCGGTCTCGCACAGGCCCCAGACCGCACCGTGGCGCTCGCGCACGAGGGCGGCCACGCGCTCGGCATAGGGCTCGCTGGCGCTGCGCAGGCCCGCCATCCCGGCCTCGTCGAGCCCGATCAGGGCGCGGCGCGCCTGGGCCGTGTAGACCACCGCGCCGCCGAGATAGTAGGCGGAGGCGCCCGGCACGGCCAGAAGGGCTGCGGAAACGAGGCCGCCAGCGGAGGATTCGGCCACCGCGACGGTCTCCCGCCGGGCCGTCAGCCGGGCGGCGACGAGCCCGGCCTTATCCATCAACTCGCGCAAGCCGCGTCCTCCTGCTGAAGGGAGGAGCCTAGCCGGTCGAATCCTACTCCGCCAGCGCGCCCTCGTCGTCGGCGCCGGTCGGCGCCAGCCGCACCCAGGCGTCGAGGGCCCGGCCGATGCCGAGGCCGACGAGGCCGCAGAAGCTCAGCGACAGGCCGATATGGAGGAAAAGGGACGCATCAGACATTGGACTCACCCGACTTGAAGGATCAGAGGTGAACCGCGAGAGGCTACGCCTCCCGTGGTTCCGGTTCATGGGCTCCCTGTGGCTTGGGGCGGTGCTACTTGAGGCGGTGCTACGAGCACCACCTTCGAGGGCTGGCAGCGCCTGCTTCGAGGGATGCGGGCATCCCGGTCAGGAGAGGTGTCGCACCGCCTTTGGGCGGAACGATGGTCCTGATGTGGCGCCAGGCTAGCCCGGGCCGGCCCCGATCGGCGGTGTGCTCCCGCACCTTGACCGTCCGGGCCATCACGCCCCCTCCGCGAGCACCCGCTCGGCGAGGGCGAGGCCGCTCACGTAAGCGAACTCGACCCGCGGCCCGAGGCAGCCGTCGCCGGCGAAGCCGAGGCCGGCCTCCGGCGCGAACAGGCAGGGCTCGCCCACCGCCCGCTCGACCGCGGCGTAGCGCCAGCGATGGGCGGCGCGGTGGCGGATCTCCCCGACGGGGATACGGTCGCGCAGGGCGGCGACGAGGCGCTCGGCGACGTCGTCCGCCGTGCATTCGAGGTTGGCGCGAGACCAGGACGGGGAGGCGTGCGCCACCAGCGTGGACGCGCCCTCGCGCCCGGGCTTGCTGTCGTTCCGGGCGATCCAGGCGAGGATTGCCTCCGGATCACGGTCCTCGCGCACCGGGGGATTCGGCAGGGAAGGGCCGTCATGAGCCAGCATCAGGGTCCAGCACGGGGCGTAGCGCACCTCGGCGACGCCCGGCAGGTCCTGCTCCGCGCTCGCCAGGAGCGCGAGGCTCTGCGGCGACGGGCAGGTGAGAAGAACGTGCGAGAAGGTGGCGTCCGCGGCGAGGGCCGTGCCGTCGGCCTCCGCCAGGCGCCAGCCACTCTCCTCCCGCACGAGGCGGCCGACGGCGCGGCCGCAGCGCAGATCGATCCCGTCGAGGAGGTCGCGCACCGGCGCCGACATCCCGGGCACGCCGACATGCCGGCCTTCGCTACCCCAGGGGCCCGCGACGCCCCGCGCCGTCCAATCCTCGACCAGGGCGGCGAAACGCGGGTCGCGGGCGGTGAAGTACTGGGCACCGTGGTCGAAGCGCAGGGAATCGGGGCCGCGCCGCGTCGCCATCCGGCCGCCGGGGCCGCGGCCCTTGTCGATCACGACGACCCGCCGGCCCGCATCGCTCAACCGGCGCGCCGCCGCGGCGCCGGCGATACCCGCCCCGACGATCGCGATGGTCCCGTCCTGGTCCAATCCCGCCGCTCCCACGCTGTCGCCTCGCCATCAGACGCTGCGTCAACGCACGACAATCCCTGTGGTGCCAATCAATCGTGCGAAATCTCTTATGGCGAAGCCTGGAACTTGTCGCGGCTCGCTTGAGGCCCCGAACTTGCAGCGATAAGGCCACGCTTCACTTGACCCTCCCGTCTCCTGCCTCTGAGGATCCCCGTTCCGTGCCGAATCTCGAAACCGTCGTGAGCGAGATCGCCGACGAGATGCGCCAGCGTCCCGACCGCGGCGAGGTGGCGCGCTACATCCCCGAACTCGCCCGGGTCGATCCCGGCCATTTCGGCCTCGCGGTGATCGCCGCCGACGGGACGGTGGCGGCGGCCGGCGATTGCGACGTGCCGTTCTCGATCCAGAGCATCTCGAAGGTCTTCACCCTGACGCTGGCGCTCGGCATGGTCGGCGACAAGCTGTGGCGGCGGGTCGGGCGCGAGCCCTCGGGCAGCCCGTTCAACTCCGTCGTCCAGCTCGAATACGAGCGCGGCATCCCCCGCAACCCGTTCATCAATGCGGGCGCGATCGCCGTCACCGACCTGATCCTGTCGCGCCACCAGCCGCGCGAGGCGCTCGGCGAGATCCTGCGCTTCATGCAGTTCCTGGCCCAGGACACGAGCATCACCATCGACGAGGCGGTAGCGGCCTCCGAGCAGCGCACCGGATTCCGCAACGTCGCGCTCGCCAACTACATGAAGTCGTTCGGGGTGATCGACAATCCGGTCGAGTACACGCTCGGGGTCTACTTCCACCACTGCGCCATCAGCATGACCTGCCGGCAGCTCGCGGTGGCGGGACGGTTCCTGGCCCATTCGGGCCGCGATCCCAGCACCGGCCTGTCGGTGGTGCAGGCCGAGCGGGCCAAGCGCATCAACGCCGTGATGCTGACCTGCGGCCACTACGACGGTTCGGGCGAGTTCGCCTACCGGGTCGGCCTGCCGGGCAAGAGCGGCGTCGGCGGCGGCATCCTGGCGGTGGCGCCGGGCAGAGCCTCGATCGCCGTGTGGGCGCCGGGGCTGGATGCCGCCGGCAATTCCCATCTCGGGCGCATCGCCCTGGAGCGGCTGACGAAGCGCCTCGGCTGGTCGATCTTCGGCGAGTAGGGCGTCCGCCCCGCCTGCTTACGGCTTGCGCGCGCGCTCCTCGCGGATCGCCTCGTCGTGGTAGCCGCCGCTCGCCGGCATGATCTGCGGGCCGCGCTCGCGCGGGGCCGGGGCGGGCAGCGCCCAGTCGTTGCGGCCGCCGCGGCTGCGGCCGCCGGCCGGGAACGCGTAGATCTTCGCCGTGATGCGCGGGCCGGTGGTGCTCATGGAGATGGCCTCCCGTGAGGGCCGTGCGGTCTCGCGACGGCCTCTGAGATTCGTAACGAAGTGTGCCCGGGAAGTGCGCCGTTTGACCACGGAAAAATCAGTGGTTGGCTACAATTCGTGCATGCCTCCGCTTGCGCCGTCGCGCGAATTGGCGGGTGTGGCGCTTCGCTGTGCGTCCTGATGCTCTGGCGCGCAACCGGGCAGGGCACCGCTTCGACGCCCGCGGCAGAGGGTGCCGCCGGGTCGCCCCCTCCGTCGGGGGAGCTCGAAAACGTTTCGTTCCTGCGATCGTTCCGCGCTCGGGCGGGATTGGCACGGGACGTGCAAGCCAGGGGATGCCGCTGGCGGGTGATGGGCGCCGACGAGGAAGCCGGGCTCCATCGGAACCTGAAGAGAGACGCGAGATGACCAAATACAAGCTCGAGTATATTTGGCTTGACGGCTATACGCCGACCCCGAACCTTCGCGGCAAGACCCAGATCAAGGCCTTCGACAGCTTCCCGACCCTCGAGCAGCTCCCGCTCTGGGGCTTCGACGGCAGCTCGACCCAGCAGGCCGAGGGCAGCTCCTCCGATTGCGTGCTGAAGCCCGTCCGCCACTTCCCCGACCCGGCCCGCAGCAACGGCGTCCTGGTCCTGTGCGAAGTCATGATGCCGGACGGCAAGACCCCGCACCCGTCGAACAAGCGCGCCACCATCCTCGATGACGAGGGCGCCTGGTTCGGCTTCGAGCAGGAATACTTCTTCTACAAGAACGGCCGCCCGCTCGGCTTCCCCGAGACCGGCTACCCGGCGCCGCAGGGCCCGTACTACACCGGCGTCGGCTACTCGAACGTCGGCTCGGTCGCCCGCCAGATCGTCGAGGAGCACCTCGACCTCTGCCTCGCCGCCGGCATCAACCACGAGGGCATCAACGCCGAGGTGGCGAAGGGCCAGTGGGAGTTCCAGATCTTCGGCAAGGGCTCCAAGCGGGCCGCCGACGAGATGTGGATGGCGCGCTACCTGATGCAGCGCCTCTGCGAGAAGTACGAGATCGACATCGAGTACCATTGCAAGCCGCTCGGCGACACCGACTGGAACGGCTCGGGCATGCACGCCAACTTCTCGACCGCCTACATGCGCGAAGTCGGCGGCAAGGAGTACTTCGAGAAGCTGATGGCGGCCTTCGGGGATGCCCGCGAGGACCACATCGCCGTCTACGGCCCGGACAACCACATGCGGCTGACCGGCAAGCACGAGACCGCCTCGATCCACACCTTCAGCTGGGGCGTGGCCGACCGCGGCGCCTCGATCCGGGTGCCCCACAGCTTCGTCAACAACGGCTACAAGGGCTACCTCGAGGATCGCCGTCCGAACTCGATGGGCGACCCCTACCAGATCGCCTCGCAGATCCTGAAGACGATCTCGACCGTCCCGACCGAGGTCTCGGCCGCGGCCTGAGCCTTCTCGGAGTGGTGAGAGACTGAGCGGCGCGGGTCCGAAGGGGCCCGCGCCGTTTTTCTATTTTGCACTCTCCTGTACACGGCAAAGTTGAGCCGACGTGAATTGTCGTGCCGCTCCGCCCTTTCCCGGACGACTGAAACGAAGTGGAAGGAGATCCGGGATCCAGCGCAAGAAGTCGCGAAGCGTCTTTATCTCTGTAACGTTGTAACAGACAGAGCCGCTTCGCGGCACTTCTTTTGCTGGATCCCGGATCTCCTTCCGCTGACGCTCCAGTCGTCCGGGAAAGGGGGAGAGTTACGACGGCGCGCGAGCGGCGGGCACGGCGTCTTTGCCGAAACGCACGTGCCGGCGCCGCCTCACGGGCTGAAGATCAGCGTCAGGTAGGTCAGGAACACGACGAGGTGCACCGCGCCCTCCAGCACCGTGGTGCCCTGGCGCGAGAAGGTGATGACGCTGAGAAGCAGCGTCATGGCGAGCACCGCCATCTCGGCGGGCGCCAGCCCCAGCACCACCCGCTGGCCCGAGATCAGGCCGATGCCGAGCACCGCCGGCACGGTGAGGCCGACGGTCGAGGTGACGGCGCCGAGGCAGAGGTTGATCGCGCGCTGGAGCTGGTCGCGGCGGATCGCCTTGACGGCGCTGATGCCCTCCGGGGTGAACACGATGGCGGCGATGATGACGCCGCCCAAAGCCGAGGGCGCGCCGAGCGCCTTGATGCCGTGGTCGAGGATCGCCGCCAGGCTCTTCGACAGGAGCACGATCGGCAGGAGGCTGGCCAGCAGCAGGCCGGCATGGCGCAGGATCGCGCCGCGGCCGGCATCCGGGTGGGGCGCTTTCTTCTCCACGGTGGCGCCCGGCGCGACGAAATCGGTGAAGAAGTCGCTGTGCCGGCCGGTCTGGAGCAGCAGGAAGATGCCGTAGAGCACCACCGTCAGCACCGAGAACGCCACCGCCTGCAGGGCGGTCAGCGAGCCGTCCGGGGTCGAGGTGGTGAAGTTCGGGAGGATGAGCGCGATGGTGGTGAGCGGGATGATCGCCGCCAGGTAGGCGCTGGCGCCGTCGAGGTTGTAGTTCTGGCGGTGGTGGCGCAGGCCGCCGAGGATCAGCCCGAGGCCGACGAGGCCGTTCATCACGATCATGATGACGGCGAACATCGTGTCGCGCCCCAGCGTCGGGGCGGCCTTGGCGCCGAGCATCACCGCGGCGACGAGCGCGACCTCGATGACCACGATCGACAGGGTCAGGATCAGGGTGCCGTAGGGCTCGCCGAGGCGGTCGGCCAGTTCCTCCGCCTCGTGCACCACCCCGAAGGCCGACCACAGGATGACGGAGAACAGCCAGGCGAACAAACCCGCCGCCACCAGCGGCGCGTCGAGCCCCCCGAGCCAGCCCCCGCCGAACACCGCGAAGGCCGCCACCGTCGCCCACGCCATCCCGAGCCGCACGATCATCATGTGCCTGAAAGCCCCCGAACTGCCCCGCTGGCTCAAGGGTAGGGCAGGGACCGGGGGCGTCCAGGCGTCAGCAAGGGTAGAGGAAGGCGTCAGCTCGGGCAGGAAGCGTCAGCCCCGGTGGGCGAAGGCCCAGTACAGCTCGCGGGCCTTGCGGAAGAGCGGCCCGGGCGCGAAGGTCCGCTCGTCGAGGGCGGTCACCGGCACGACCTTGGCGAAGTTGCCGACGGAGAAGATCTCGTCGGCGCCCATCAGGTCGTCGACCGTGAGGGTTCTCTCCACCACAGTCACTCCGGCCTCGCGCAGGAGCGCGATCACCCGGCCGCGGGTGATGCCGGCCAAAAACGTGCCGTTCGGCACCGGCGTATGGACCACGCCGTCACGGGCCATCAGCACGTTGGCGGTGGCGAACTCGGCGACGTTGCCCAGAGCGTCGCGCATCAGGGCGTTGCCGAAGCCGCGCGAGGCCGCCTCCGCGATCGCCCGGGCGCTGTTCGGGTAGAGGCAACCGGCCTTGGCGTCGAGGGGGGCGGAGTCCGGCGTCGGGCGCCGGAACGGCGACACGGTGGCGGTGAAGCCGGTCGGCGGCGGCATCGGCGCCTCGTAGAGGCACAGGCACCAGTTGGTCGAGGCCGGGTCGAACCGCACCGCGCCCCCCAAGCCCCCTTCGGCCCAGTACATCGGCCGGATGTAGAGCGCGGCGTCGGGCGCGAAACGCCCGAGCCCGTCGCGGACCAGTTCGGCCCAGGTGCCCTCCGCCACCACCGGTTCGAGGCCGAAGGCGGCGGCCGAGCGGTTGATCCGGGCGAGGTGGAGGTCGAGGTCGGGGGTCACGCCCTCGAAGGCCCGGGCGCCGTCGAACACCGTCGAGGCGAGCCAGGCGGCGTGGGTGCGCGGCCCCATCATCCGCACGTTGCCCGGGTGCCAGGCGCCCTCGAAATAGGTCCAGGTGTCTTCGGTGAAACGGTCGTCGGATCTCGTCGGCTCGGCCATCGCGCACTCCCAACTCTCGCTGACCCCATGATCGCGCGCCCCGGCGGGTGCTGTCCACGCGGGATGATCGTCCGGGAGAGAGAGGGGCGGGAGAGAGGGGGGATTGAGCGCGACGCGTGTCGGGCCGGGCTCGTGTCAGGCGAGGGTTGCGTCAGGCGACATCGAAATCGCCCGAGCGCCGGGCCAGCAATTCGAGGGTGCGGATCACCGCCATGCCGACGCGGTCGGCATCGAACATGCCGTCGTCGGTCGCCGGCTCGACGCCGACCGGGCCGACCTGTCCGCCGGGCGTGTCGATCACGACCTGGTAGACGTCGCCGCGCAGGGCCGAGCGGGTGCGCACGAGCGACACGGCATGCGTGCCGACCTCGCCGTAGGTCTTGATGTACTGCACGGGAGCGCTTGCCGCGGGTTTTCTCCCGTCCTTCGCTCGGGCCTTGGCCGCACGCTGGAAATCCGGACGGATGACGTTGTCCATCTGCCTCTCCCGCTGGTTGCCGTTTCAGTCCGTCATGGTTGCTCTTCGGTTGGGTCGATCGTGCCGTCCGGCCCGTTGCCGGATCGGTCGGCGGCGACGATCCCGCCGCGGCGCGTTTCCTCGCAATGTTCCGGCAGGGGGTCGGTTCCTGCCGAGCTTCATCACGTATTCCGGTATCGCATGGCCGGATTGCGTGCAGATTGCGCGGAATGTTGCGCGCGCCGGACGCAACAATGCCGCCCGCGGCGGGAGCCGGGGCGGCATTGTGAGAGGAAACGGGAGGGAAGGGGACCTCCGCACCGTTCGCGCCACGCGGACGGTGCGGAGCCGGATCAGTCGTCGCGGCGGTGGCGGTGCATCCCCGGATGATGGCGCGGCCCCATCGGCCGGGTCAGCATGGCGGCACGCTGCTTCTGGGCCTGGTCGAGGGTGGCGTAGAGCGGCTGCGAGGCGTCGGCGAGCTTGCGCAGGGCGTCCGAGCGTGCCGCGAGCGCGTCGGCCCGGGCCCGGATCGCGTCGGGCGCGGCCTCGGCCACGGGATCGCGGTCGCGCCCGCGCCGGGCCTCGCGCTGGTCGCGCCGGACCTTGGCGAGGTTGCGCATCGCGTCCTCGACCGGCGGCCACAGCTTCTCCTGGTCGGGGGTGAGCTTGAGGCCGGCATGCAGGGCCGCGACGCGCGCGTCGGTGAAGGCCTGGACGTCCTCGGCGCTGAGGCGGTGCGGGCCCTGCCTATCGCCCGCATGGGCGATCTGCATCGGCTTTTGCGCGTCCGGCGCCTGCGCCAGGGCGCCGCCGAGCATCCCCGCCCTCAAGAGTCCCGCCAAGATACCCGCCAAGGCGCCGGTGGTGAGAAGGCGTTGCATGACTCGAAGGTCCCCGTGCGGCCGCCCGTCGGGCCGCCGAGACCGCAGATTGCGCGCCGCCGGATGGCCCGGACCTCGCCGCCGGATTACGGTTTCGTCACCCGGCGCCGGTCGAGGACCTGGCAGACGACGATCACCGAGCAGAACACCGGCGCGACCGGCGTGGCAGCCGTCTGGCCGCTGCGTCCCTGCCCGCCATCCGCGGCCGCGCGGAGTGGTCCGAAGAAGATCGTGGTCATCCCCAGCCTCTGTCGTCCCCACGGCCGTCCCGCCGAACACGGGCGGCGATCGTAAGCCTTGCCGATCGGGCTTTGCCGATCATGAGCCCTGTCATCGGCAGACGACACGTTAGCGACGGTCGGCGTAACCTCACCGATGGGCGTAGCCTCGGGCGCGAACGGAGCAGGACGCCGCCAGTGCGGCCTCTCGCCGGCGCCACGCGTCCGCCGGGGCGATTCTCATGCGCTTCGTGTTTCCTGCGATTCGCGAAAGGCGACGCTGAAACCCCCTCTTTCGCCGTGACGTTAGTGCTTGCTCCCAGGGCCGCGATCGAGGCTGTTCCGCATCCGAGAGCGTCCGTTGACCAGGGGGTCCACCGCGTAGAGCAAGGTGTCCCATGCATCGTCGTCTCGCACTGACCGCCATCGCCTCGGCCGTGGCGATCCCCTCCTTCGCCACCATGGCGCTCGCGCAGCTGCAGGGCGGCCCGACCGCGGCGGCCACCGGCAACAGCGGCGCCCGGATCGGCGAGGCCGAGGCCCGCGCCATCGCCGACACCCTCGCGGCGGGGTCGGCCTCCCTCGCGGCGAGCCGCGTCGCGCTCACCAAGGCCTCCGACGACGACGTGAAGCAGTTCGCACGCTTCGAGGTCGCCGAGCAGGAGACCATCGCCGACGTGCTGAAGGCGATGCGCGACCCAACCCAGACCGCGTCCGGCCAGGTGAAGCCGCCGGCCGAGCCCGACGTAACCGGCCAGCTCGACCCGAAGGGCAAGGCGATGCTGGACAAGCTCGAACAGGCCAAGTCCGGCAAGGCCTTCGACAGCGAGTACATCCGTGGCCAGATCGAGGGCCACCAGGCGCTCCTGAAGATCCAGGAGGCCTATCTCGGCAGCGGCAAGGACCGCGAGATGATCGGCGTCGCCAAGCTCGCCCGCGGCCAGATCCGCGAGCACCTGGCGCTGCTCGCCGACATCGAGAAGGACCTGAAGGACTGAACGACGAGAAGCGCCCCCGGGCCTTCGGGCTCGGGGGCGCATCCACTCGTCCGACTCGTCCCGACGAACGCCGGAGCCTTCGCCCGGCGCCGAGGGCGGAGCCTATCCCTCGGCGCCGCCGCCCATCATCCGCTGCATCTGGGAGAGCTGCGAGAGGTGCAGCCGGATCAGCGGCATGGCCCCGGCGGCGATGCGGCGCAGGGCCGGATCCTCGCCGCTCTGGGCGTAGGAGCCGTGGATCATCTGCGCCTCCCGGTGGCCCTGGAGCGAGGCGTTGACGAAGGCGGCGTCGTATTGCGGACCGCCCTGGAGGCCGGAGAGCTGCGCCTGGATCTGGGCCTTCTGCTCGTCCGAGGTCATGCCGCCGGGAGCCGCCCCGCCGCCGGGAACCCCGAGCACCCCGCCGACAGTGCCGACCGCCGCGCCGGCGACGCCGCCCGCGACCGCCAGCGGTGCTCCGACCAGGCCGCCGACGAGACCGCCGGGACCCGGCCGGCCGCCGCCGACCGGTACCGCGACGTCGCCGCCGGTCACGCCGTCGATCTTGTTGGCGAGGTTGACCTGCTCGGTCACCTCCGCCCGCGCGAAGCGCTTGACCCGCGGGTTGCCGGTCTTGGCGAAGGCGTCGCGGGCGGTGTTCTCAAGGAAGAGGCCGCCCTTGGTGGCCATCGCCAGGTAGACGGGCGTCGGCATGGCGCCGGCCGGCGTCGGCTGGGCCACGGCGGTGCGGGTGACCGCGAGGGCGGCGGTGGCGGAGAGCATGCTGACCAGGACGTCGCGACGATGCATGGATGGGGCTCCTGCGGAGGGCACGCATTCCGGCGCCCATGGGCCCGGATGCTCGGGGGGGGTAAATTTCTCGCCCGACCGACGTTCCGTTCCACCACAGCCCCGATCGCAACCGCGGCGATATCGCGCAGGTCCCGAGCGGGCCCGACCCGGGCGTCAGGCCCGCCGCGGCCAGGGTTCCGCCCGCTTCCGCCGCGTCCAGCGCCGCCACGGCCGGCTCATCAGGACGAAGGCCAGCACCACGCCGGCGGCGTACCAGGCGTGCATGCTCTCGTAGCCGCCCTCCGGCGTCCAGGCGAAGCCGCCCAGGAACACGTAGGAGACGGCCGCCGCCAGGGCGCGGAAGGCGAGCAGCCAGGGATGCTGCAGGAGCGGGTCGTCGTTGAAGGCCGCGAGCCCGAGCCCGGTCAGGGCGAAGAGCAGGCCGCCGAGCGGCAGGCCGAGGAACAGCGAGAGCACGGCGCGCAGGAAGAGGCCCGGCCAGTCACGGCGGGTGCGGGCGGGCGCTGGGGTGTCGGTCACGGTCGTGTTCGGCATCGGCTTTCGGCGCTGGCGGGCCGCGCCGACATCCGGGTGGGATCGGCGCGGCCGCGACGGGACAAGCCACCAGCGTGTAGCCCAACCCGCGCCCCTGGCTCCAGGGTGTCGCGCGGTCAGCCGGTCAGGTTCGGTGTGCCCGGCCCCGGCGCGGCTGCCAGCGCGTGTCCCGGTAGAGGTCGGCGACCCGGTCCCTTGCGCGCGCAGCGACGACGCCCGCCTCCGCTCAGGTCTCCAGCTCGCTGTCCCAGTACAGGTAGTCGATCCAGGTGTGGTGGTACTGGCGGTGGTCGAATTCCGGCTGGCGGCGGTGCAGCTCGTGGCGGCTCGGCCGGCGCGGCTCGTTGAGGAGGGGCATCTCGGCCTCCTCGGGGGTGCGGTTGGCCTTGCGCAGGTTGCACGGGCTGCACGCTGCGACGACGTTCTCCCAGCTCGACAGGCCGCCGCGGGAGCGCGGCACCACGTGGTCGAAGGTCAGGCCGCCCGAGGGCAGGCGCAGGCCGCAATACTGGCACGAGAACGTGTCGCGCAGGTAGATGTTGTAGCGCGTGAAGGCCGGGCTGCGCGCCATGGCGACGTAGCTCTTGAGCGCCACCACGCTCGGCACCTGCAACGAGCGGCTGGGCGAGCGCGCCTCGACGTCGTAGCTCGCCACCAGGGTGACGCGGTCGAGGAACAGGGCCGTGAACGCATCCTTCCACGACCACAGCGAGAGCGGATTGTACGAGAGCGGCCGGTAATCCGCGTTGAGCACGAGGGTTTGAAGGTCCAGCATCATCCTGCCCTGGCGACGGGCCGACCGCAGCGAGGGGAGCCGGCATGATGCCGGTCCTCGCGGTGCTCGCCAGGAGAGGGGATGGGGACCATCGCCTATCCTCCGAGCCGGTCGGGAAGAGTGGGGGGAAGAGTGGGGGGACTGGGCATATGCCCGCGCCGGCCGCCCGGGGAGCGGACGCCGGGGGGCGCGGCCGGGATGCGATCCGGGCGCCGTCTGGGCTGCTGATGAGGGGCGATCACCGACATCCTCCCGCAGCAGAACGAAAAGGCCGAGTCCATTGGGGCTTAGTCTAATAGCAGCATGACAGGGTTGTGAAGGTTTCGGGCCGGGGCGTCTCGTCACGCCTCACACGAATCTGCCGCCTCCGGGATTCCGGGGCGGGATCCCGCCCTGGAGGCGGCGGGCGGCCCGGATTGTCGCCCCCGGATTTTCGCCCCCGGATTTTCGCCCCCGGATTTTCGCCCCCGGATTTTCGCCCCATTGATCCGCGATGCCGCGGACCGTCTCGTTTCCCTGGTCCGGTTCCCTCGTCCGGACGGATGACCTAGGTAGACGGCTCGAACCGACCCATCGCGAGGACAGCCGGCCGCCGCGCCGCTCGCCTCGCCGTGACCGACGGGCCGGGCCGCCGGGAGACGAGCCCGACACGCGGGTGAGAAGGATTGCGCATGAGACAGCTCCGCCGATGGACGATCGCCCTGGCGGCCGCTTTGCTGAGCCCCGGGCTCGCGGCGGCGCAGGGACAGGTATCACCGGGACATGCGGCGAAGCCGGAGCGGGCGTTAGTCGCGCAGGCGCCGGCGCCCGCCGGCAAGGGGGACGCGAAACCCGCCGCCGCGCCGGCGGACGCTCCCAAGGAAGCGCCCAAGGAAGCGCCCAAGCCCCCGCCGCAGACCCCGATCTCCGAGCAGATCAAGCAGATCCGCGCCCAACTCGACGCCGAGAAGGCCGACCTCGACCAGCGCGAGCAGGCGCTCACCCACCGCGAGCTGAACAAGGACGACCTCGCCCTCCTGCGCGAGGGCATCCCGCCGGTGGCCGACCGGCTGCGCCAGGTCGTCGACCAGCTCGGGCCGCGGCTCGACGCCGCCAAGGAGCGGCTGACCCAGCTCGGGCCCAAGCCCAAGGAGCCCGAGGGCGCCGACGTGGCGCAGGAGCGGGCCCAGCGCGAGGCCGGGGTCGCCGAGATCGACGACACCCTCCGGCTCGCCCGCTCGCTCCTGGTCCAGAGCGAGCAGATCACCGACCAGATCAGCAACCGCCGCCGCGCCGCCTTCACCCGCGCCCTGTTCGAACGCACCGACGGGCTGGTGAGCCCGAACCTGTGGATGCGCGCCACCAACGACCTCAGCCGCGACCTGCGGGCGCTGAAATCCTCCCTCGACGACTCCGTGAGCCAGGTCCAGCGCCGGGGCACGGCGCTCAACCTCTTCCTGCTGGCGCTGGCGATCGGCGTGTCGGTGGCGCTCTATGTCGGGCGCCGGCACATCGCCCCGCGGATCGGCCACCGCTCGTCGAAGACCGCGCAGCCGAGCCGCTACGTCCGGGTCATGGCGGCCTGGCGGGTCTTCCTCGTCGGCGCGGTGCCGGCGGTGCTCGGCAGCTTCCTCGTCGGCTACACCCTCGACCTCACCGAGCTCCTGCCGGTGCGCCTCATGCCGGCGGCCCACCGGATCGTCGCCTCGCTCGCCTTCGTGGCGGTGGTCGAGGCGATGGCCGACGCGCTCCTCTCGCCCGACCGGCCGGCCTGGCGCCTCGTCGCGATGACCGACGCCACCGCCGAGCGGCTGAACCGCCTCGTCATCGCCATCGCCTCGGTGATCGCGGTCGGCCGCACCATCGAGGGGCTGAACGAGGGCATCTCGCTCAGCCTGCCGGTCACCATCGTCACCAAGGGCGTCTTCGCCGCGGTGGTCGCGGTGGTGCTGGCCGAGGGCCTGCGCCGGTTCGCGGCCCGCGCCGAGACCGACGAGGCCTGCCTCGGCCCCTACATCGCGGCCGAGTCGACTACCGGCATCGGCGGCCCCTTGCGCATCCTCGGCTGGATCGTGGTGGCGGCGATCGGCGTCTCGGCGCTGGTCGGCTACATCGCCCTGTCGTCGTTCCTGATCGACCAGCTGATGTGGACCGCGATCGCCGCGGCCATCCTGTACCTGGCGATCTCGAGCGTCGACGCCGTGGTGGCCTCCGCCCTCCAGGACGATTCCCGCATCGCCACGGCGCTCCAGGCCAATACGGGCCTGCGCAAGCGCTCGCTCAACCAGATCGCGGTGCTGATCTCGGGCTTCGTCCGGGTGCTGCTGCTCACCGCCGCCGGCGTGCTGCTGCTCGCCTCCTGGGGCGTCGACTCCACCGACATCTTCGCCTGGGCGCAGGCCGCCTTCTTCGGCTTCACCGTCGGCGGGGTGACGATCTCGCTCTCGACCATCGCCATCGCGATCGGGCTGTTCACGCTCGGCCTCGTCATCACCAAGGCGGTGCAGCGCTGGCTCGAGAACACCTACCTGCCGGCCACCGACCTCGATCCGGGCCTGCGCAACTCGATCTCGACGGTGAGCGGCTATGTCGGCTTCCTGCTCACCATCGCGCTCGCCTTCTCCTACCTGGGCCTGAGCCTGGAAAAGCTCACCATCGTGGCCGGCGCCCTGTCGGTCGGTATCGGTTTCGGCCTGCAATCGATCGTCAACAACTTCGTCTCCGGCCTGCTGCTGCTCTGGGAGCGGCCGATCCGGGTCGGCGACCTCGTGGTGATCGGCGACAACGAGGGCTATGTCCGCCGCATCAGCGTGCGCTCGACCGAGATCCAGACCTTCGACCGCTCGGCGGTGATCGTGCCGAACTCGAACCTGATCTCCGGCGTGGTGAAGAACCGGGTGCGCGGCGACCGTACCGGCCGGGTGACGATCACCGTGAGCGTCCTGCGCAACCAGGACCCGGTCCACGCCGCCGAGCTGATCGCCGGCTGCGCCAAGGCCCATCCGGAGGTGCTGAAGGAGCCGCCGCCCCGGGTGGTGTTCCGCAAGATCGGCGATCCCTTCCTCGAATTCGAGCTGATCGCGATGATCACCGACGTCGGCTCGCAGGCGAAAGTGCAGAGCGACCTCAACTTCGCGGTGTTCAAGACCTTGTCGGACGAGGGTCTCATCCCCAATCTCGGACCCGGTGCGAGCATCGTCACGGTCCAGGGGCTGGATGCGATGCAGGACGCCATGGGGCAGATCGCCCGCATGACGAGCCCTGCCGCCTTCCGCCCCGAGGCCCGGAACGAAGCGCGCCTGGAGCCCGAAGCCGAGCGTCGTCGAACCCCCGAGACCGTGCCGTGATCCTCCGTCCCGCCGCGCTGAAGCGCCTGACCAGTCTGGCCCTGCCGCTCGCCCTCGCCGCCTGCTCGGCGAGCGAGGCGACGCGGGTCTCGACCGGGGCGGCGGGACCGAGCCTGTACTGGCCGATGGCGGCGACGGGCGCCGAGATCGATGCGGGCGCCGCCCGCGACATGATCGCCGCCTACCGCCGCAACAAGGGGCTGCCGCCCCTCGCCCTCGATCCCGGCCTCCAGCGCCTCGCCGAGACCGAGACCGCCGCGATGGCCGCCGCCGGCCGGCCGAGCCAGGCCGACATCGTCAAGACCGTGGCGGCCCGGATGGGCTATCCGGAGCCGGCCGCCAACCTCTCGGCCGGCTACCACACCCTGGCCGAGGCCTTCTCGGGGTGGCGCGAGAGCCCGTCGCACAACGCCGTGATGCTCGATCCCGCGGCGACCCGGATGGGGATCGCGACGGCCTACGCGCCGGGCTCGAAGTACAAGGTGTACTGGGCGCTTCTGGTGGCGAAGTAGCCGTGGTGAAGCGGCGGGACCCGTCCGACCCGGCATGAGGACCGGAGTTCCGCGAACCGCACGCCTCACCGTCCCGCAGCGACGCTCCTTTCCAGGCCGTATCCGGTCCTCGAAGCGCAGGTGACCAAGAGACACCGCGCACGTCATATCGTCCGGGCACCTTCGCGCCGCCGGCGAACGACCCCGGTTAAGACAATATTCGGCATCGGAGGAGGTGAGGCGTTCTAAAGCGGCCGTCTTCGCCCTACGTCATGAGCCTCGATGGAGGGACGGCACGTGGCATCGCAACCTGATTACAGTGACTCGGTCTGGGACGACTACGAGACCGAGGAAGCGAACGGCACGACCCGCACCTCGCTGCCGCCGCTCGTCCGCATCGGCATCGCGGTGCTTGTCGTCGCCCTAGCGGTCCTGGCACTGTCGCGGCTCTGAGGGCGGCAGCGATTTCGGGCAGCCTCGCTCGACGGGGTCCTGCCCCGGACGAGGTCCGGAAGGAGCGCGAGCGGCCGAGACGCCAGCAGCTCCTTTACGGAAACCCCACCCCCCGCGGTGTCGGCGGCGCCTCGTTGAGCAGCGTCACCGTCACCCGGCGGTTGGCCGGCAGGTAGGGGTTGTCGGGAAACAGCGGCTCGGTGTCGGCCTTGCCGGAGACGGCGGCGAAGCGGTCGGCGGACAGGCCGCTGCCGGCCAGGATCTCGCGCACGCTGACCGCGCGGCCGGCGGAGAGTTCCCAGGGCGGCGCGGCGGCGCGGCGGCCGGGGCGGTCGGCGGCGGTGTAGCCGGTCACAGCGATGCGGTTGGGCAGGCGGCGCAAGGTGGGGACGATCCGCTCCAGCACCTGGCGCGTACGGTCGTTCGGCCGGGTCGAGCCCTCCGGGAACATCGAGCGGTTGTCCTGGTCGACGAGGGAGATGTCGAGGCCCCGCGCCGTCACCTCGATCACGATGCTCTTCGACAGCTCGGCGATCTCCGGCAGGTCCTGCAGCGCCTGGCGCAGGGACGTCACCGCCAGGGCGAACCCGTCCTTGTAGGAATTGCGCTGGGTTCCGTCGGGCAGCACCTCGTCGGGGCTGGGCGGCTCGGGCCGGTCGGTGGACTTCTCGGGCGCGACGTCGCGGGTGTCGCGCGGCCGGGTCGCGCCCGGCAGGCCGTTCTTCTCGATGATGCCGTTGAAGCGCGACTCGCGGTTGTTGCCGAAGGCGTCGCGCATCGAGCCGGCCACCGCCTGGAGCTTCTTCTGATCCTGCGTCGAGTAGGCCGCGATCATCACGAAGAAACTCATCAACAGCGCCATCAGGTCCGCGAAGGTCACGAACCAGCCGTGGCCGCCATGGGCCCCGCGCTTCTTTCTAGCCACCGCTCAGGTCTCCTCGAAGCGCTCGCGCCGGAGTTCGCTCACGCCGCCTCGGCGGCCAGTTCTTCACGGTCCATCAGGCCGCTTCGGCGGCCATGTCTTCTCGATGGTTGTGCGGCAGGTAGGCGATCAGCATCTCGCGCACCAGCGAGGCGCTCTTGGCGTCGCGGATCAGCAGCACCCCGTCGATGATGAGCGTGCGCGAGACGTCCTCCTCCTCGAGCTTGACGTGCAGCTTGTCGGCGATCGGCAGGGTGATCATGTTGGCGATCAGCGCGCCGTAGAGGGTGGCGAGCAGCGCGGTCGCCATGGCGGGGCCGAGCTTCGAGGGGTCGGACATGTTGGCGAACATCGTCACCATGCCGAGAATCGTGCCGATCATGCCCCAGGCCGGGGCGCAGTCGCCGAAGGCGCGGTAGACCTTCGAGCCCTCGTCGAGATGCATCAGGAAGTTGTCGCGGTCGCGCTCCATCGTGTCGCGGATGAACTCGCGGTCGTAGCCGTCGGCGATGTAGCGCACGCCCTGCGCCAGGAACGGGTCCGAGATGTCGAGGTTCTCGATCGCCATCGGACCCTGGCGCTTCACCACGTCGGCGATCTTGGTGATCTCGTCGATCAGCTCGCGCGGCCGGATCGCCCGCATGTTGAAGGCGTAGCGCAGGCCCATCGGCACGCCGTGGACGATGACCGAGAAGGGAAAGCGCAGCATGGTGGCGGCGGTGGCGCCGCCGAAGATCACGATGACCGCGTGCTTGTCGAAATAGGCGGCGAAGTTGCCGCCGTCGATCATGATGAGCACGAACACGACCGCGATGCCGCCGACGAGGCCGGCGCCGGTTGCGATATCCATCTGAGCTCGGCCCCTTCATGCGCCGTCGCACGGCCCCGGTCGCGGCACCGGACGGTCGCGTGTGTCCTGGCCCGGAGGTTACGGGCAACAGGGTCAACGAACGGTAAAAATGCCGCTGCCCCGGACCCTCGCCGTCATGCGCCGTTCAGCGAGGATCTGTCATAGAGATGACCATGCGATCGAACGGCCGCCAAACAGGCCGCGCGCGGGGCAGGCGGCGGGCAAGCGTCCGGGCCGCACACAAGGGCATCTCATCAGGGTTCACCGTCGATGCGGTTGATCAGGCTCTACGTTCGGGTCATGGGCCAACTCGGGTCCGATCTGCGCCTCGGGGCGCTTCTCGCCGCCGCCAACGTCGCGCTCGCGGTGGCGGCCTTCGCCGAGCCGGTTCTGTTCGGCCGCATCATCGACCGCCTCACCCACCTGCCGGCCGGCGGCGCCGGCACGTCGAGCCTGCTCCTGCTGGTCGGCGCCTGGGTGGGCTTCGGGCTGTTCTCGATCGGCGCCGGCGTGCTGATCGCCCTCCACGCCGACCGGCTCACCCATCGCAGCCGGCTCTCGGCGATGGCGAACTACTTCGAGCACGTCCTCGACCTGCCGCTCGCCTTCCACTCCGCCAACCATTCCGGCCGGGTGCTGAAGGCGATGCTGGAGGGCACGAGCGGCATGGCCGCCACCTGGCTCGGCTTCTTCCGCGACCATTGCGCCGCGCTCGTCTCCCTCGTCGTGCTCCTGCCGCTGACGCTGTTCCTCAACTGGCAGCTCGGCTCGATCCTGGTCGCCCTGATGGTGGTCTTCACCACCCTCACCACCTTCGTCCTGCGCCGCACCGAGTCGCTCCAGGGCCAGGTCGAGGCGTACCATTCCGGTCTCGCGGCGCACGCCTCGGACGCGCTCGGCAACGTCGCGGTGATCCAGTCCTTCACCCGCGCCAAGGCCGAGAAGGAGGCGATGCACGGCATCATCCGCGACCTCCTCGCCGCCCAGATCCCGGTCCTGTCGTGGTGGGCGCTCGCCTCCGTCGCCACCCGCGCCTCGGCGACCCTGACCATGACGGCGATCTTCGTCACCGGCATCGTGCTGCACGGCCACGGGATGGCGACCGTCGGCGACGTGGTCTCGTTCATGAGCCTCGCCACCATGCTGGTCGCCCGGCTCGACCAGGTCGTCGCCTTCGTCAACGGCGTCTTCCTGCAGGCGCCGAAGATGCAGGAATTCTTCGAGATCCTCGACACCGTGCCGGCCGTCCACGACCGTCCCGGCGCCCGGTCGGTGGCGCGGCTCGCAGGTGACGTGTCGTTCGAGGACGTGCGCTTCTCCTACGACGGCCGCCGCCCGGCCCTCGACGGGGTGTCCTTCACGGCCCGCGCCGGCGAGACCGTGGCGCTGGTCGGCACCACGGGCTCGGGCAAGTCGACGACTTTGGGGCTCCTGCACCGCGCCTTCGACCCCGATGCCGGCACGATCCGCATCGACGGCGAGGATCTTCGCGATATCGGCCTCTCGTCCCTGCGCCACAACATCGGCGTGGTGTTCCAGGAGCCGATGCTGTTCGCCCGCTCGATCCGCGAGAACCTCCAGGTCGGCCGTCCCGACGCCACCGACGCCGAGATGCTCGATGCCCTGGAGCGGGCCCAGGCCGCGGAATTCATGGCGCGCCAGCCCGACGGGCTCGACACGGTCATCGGCGAGCGCGGCCGCTCTCTGTCCGGCGGCGAGCGCCAGCGGCTCTCGATCGCCCGGGCTCTGCTCAAGAACCCGCCGGTCCTGATCCTCGACGAGGCGACGAGCGCGCTCGACGCCGCCACCGAGCGCAAGCTCCAGGGCGCGCTGGAAGCCGTGATGGAGGGGCGCACCACCTTCGTGATCGCCCACCGCCTGTCGACGATCCGCGACGCCGACCGCATCCTGGTCTTCCACGAGGGGCGGATCGTCGAGAGCGGCACCTTCGACGAACTGGTGGCCGAGGGCGGCCGCTTCGCCGAACTCGCCCGGGCCCAGTTCATGGCGGCCGCGCCGGAGCCGGATTACGCGATGGCGGCGTGAGGCAGGTCTGCCCCCCGGTCCATCATACCCTCCGCGTCATCCCGGGGCTCGCCGCAGGCGAAAACCCGGGATCCATAACCGCGGAGGGTTCCGGACGATGCGGCCGCCCTTCCGCTCTATTCTGAATCGTCAGCGTTTATGGATCCCGGGTTCCGCTTTCGCGGCCCCGGGATGACCCGGAGGGTTGGCATTCAGCGTCGAGGGGGCCCCCGGATCTGGCTGAGCCTGCCTTAGTCCTCACATCAGCTTCACCGTGTCCCGCCGGGTCTGCGCCCGCGCCTGGAGCCTCCGGCGGCGGGCGGCGATCACCGTGCCGTTGATCTCGCCGCCGAACAGGAACATCGCGGCGAGCCAGTAGACGAAGACGAGGAACACCATCGCGGTCGCCAGGCCCCCGTAAGTCGAGACGTAGGCGCTCGAGAACCGGTCGAGATACAGCCCGAAGCCGAGGCCGGCCAGCACCCACAGCCCCAGGGTCACGGCGATGCCGGGCAGCACCATCGTGACCGGCCGGCGCCCGGCGGCGATGAACTTGTGGGCGATCACCAGCACGCCCGCCACCAGCAGCACCGTCACCGTCACCCGGCCGACCGCGATCGTCAGGCCGAGCGGCTCCAGCCCCGGCGCCACCAGCACCAGCCCGCGCCAGACCAGGGGCCCGAGCACGACGAGGAAGGTGAAGGCCAGCATCGCGAAGGCGGCGCAGATGACGTAGCCGATCGATTCGAGCCGCGTCAGCCACCACGGCCGCATCTCGCGCAAGCCGTAGGCCCGGTTGAGCCCGACCCGCAGGCTCTCGACCCCGCTCGACGAGAAGTAGAGCGCCAGCACCGCGCCGAGCGTCAGGAGGCCGCCGCGCTGCTCGGTCAGCACCCGGTGGACCTCCCCGGCGATCGGCCCCGCGACCTCGCTCGGCCAGATCTCGAACAGGAGGTTGCCGGCCTCGTCGGCGAGCGACTTGGTGCCGAACACGCCGGCGAGCGCCGTGAGCAGGATCAGGAACGGGAACAGCGAGGTCAGGAGCGAGAGCGCGATGTGGCTGGCGATCGCCCAGCCGTCATGGGCGACGAAGCGCTGCGCCGCGATCGCGGCGATCTCCAGGGCGGTGCGGGGACGGATCACGGCGCGCGGGCTCTCGGGCTGGACGACGTCATGAAGCCCTCCGGTCTTCCGGCTTCCGGCGGATCTCGCGATCACCGGCAGACCGCTCGCCCGGCGGGCCTTCCTCTCCGGCAGGCATACTGTCGCCGGCGGACTCGTTGCCTCAGGTAGAGCGCGCGCCCCCGTCCTGGAAAGCCGGGCGGCCAGAAATCCGTCGCCAGCGTCCTTCCGGGCACGGCGGCCGCGTTCACCCCGAGGCCTGCGCCGGGGGCGGGGCGAGGTGGCCAAGGTGCCGGTTGCGGAACGGCCGCGCTCGTGCTCGTTGCGCAGGCATCATGAGCCGCCTTCTGCCCCCGTCCGATGCATCCCTCTCATAAGGCAACCTGGCCCACCCGCCTGGCGCCGGGCCTGTTCGTCCTGATCTGGGCCACGGGCTTCGTCGTCGCGCGGCTGATCGCGCCCCATGCCGAGCCGCTGACCTTCCTGGCCGTGCGCTTCGGCCTCACCGCGATCGTGCTGACGGGGATCGCCCTCGCGGTCGGCGCGACCTGGCCCCGGGGCTGGCGCGGCTGGCGCGACGCGATGGTGGCCGGCATCCTGATCCACGGCCTCTACCTCGACGCGGTGTTCTGGGCGGTGCATCGCGGCCTGCCGGCCGGCATCGCCGCCCTGGTGGCGAGCCTGCAGCCGCTCCTGACCGCCGCGGTGGCCGGGCCGCTCCTCGGCGAGCGGGTCTCGGGGACACGCTGGCTCGGCATCGCGGTCGGCCTCGTCGGCGCCGGGCTGGTGCTGGCGCCGAGGATCGGCGCGGCCGGGGCCTCCGGCGGCATTCCGCCGGAGGCCCTCGGCGTCTGCTTCTGCGGCACCATCGCCATCACCCTCGGCACCCTGTGGCAGAAGCGCACGGCCGCCGCCGTCGACCTGCG
This sequence comes from Methylobacterium sp. 174MFSha1.1, assembly GCF_900116815.1. Classification (NCBI taxonomy): domain Bacteria; kingdom Pseudomonadati; phylum Pseudomonadota; class Alphaproteobacteria; order Hyphomicrobiales; family Methylobacteriaceae; genus Methylobacterium; species Methylobacterium sp. 174MFSha1.1. Next base: position 135,185 of record NZ_FPCB01000008.1, read on the forward strand.
CACCAACGCCGCGGCGCAGTTCGTCGGCGCCCTGCTGCTCACCCTGCCGCTGGCGCTGCTGACCGAGCGGGGAGAGTTCGACCTCTCGGTGCCGCTGCTCCTCGGCCTCGCCTGGGCGGTGCTCGGCTTGTCGGTTGGCGGCATCCTGATCCTGCTCGGGCTGATCCGCCGCGGCGCGGTGGCGGGGGTCGCCGCGCTGTTCTACCTCGTGCCGCCGGTCTCGGCCGCGATGGCGTTCGGGCTGTTCGGCGAGACCCTGGCGCCGGTCCAGCTCCTCGGCATGGTGGTGGCGGTGGTCGGGGTGGCGATCGCGAGCCGCGGTTAAGCCCCTAGTGGGATTCGCGGCTTTAGGCTGGCGGCGCCTCGGAGATCCGCCCGCATGCTGCGCCACGCCCTGATGATCCCGGTGCTCGCCGCCGGCTTGGTGCCCGCGGGTTCGGCGCCCGCTGCGGCGGATGGCGCGTCCGAGGCGTATCGCCCGGCGCCCGCCGGTCAGGTCCGGGTGCATGTGAGGGACGAGCGGTACCGGCCGGCCGTGCGGCATGTCCGCCAGCATGGCCGGCCGGGGATTCCTCGGCTCGTCGCCGCCCCGGTCCAGCCGGTTTCCTACGGCGAGACCGACGGCACGGTCTTCCACGCCTGGTTGCCGCGCAACACCAACCTGCCGATCTACAACATCCCGCCGCCGTACTTTCCGGAGCCGTGACGGGCCGCCCCAGTCGATCGACGGTCATGCCACTCTCCATGTCATTCCGGGGCCGCGCAGCGGAGCCCGGAATCCAGATCCGCAGGTGGTGAAGAACGAAGCGTACCGCGCTTCGCTTTACCCTCAACGATCAGAGGTTCTGGATTCCGGACTCCGCTCCGCGGCTCCGGAATGACGCGGAGGATCCTGAATAGCTGGAGGCCAATCAAACAGGTTTTGACAGAGTCCGCCCAAGCTCCGAGCCGCCATCGTCCAGCCCTGACGATCGGCCTGGATCGAAGCGGGGCATCGCGGCGTTAGACCTCTCGTGGAAGTCCGCCAGGGAGCAGAGCCGTGCCCGAGCCGTCCGTGCCCGATGCGATCGCACCAGCCCGCGATCTCGCACCGCCTCCGTCGATCCTGCCGGACCCCGACCTGCGCCTGATCGACCTCGCGGCGCCGGCCCAGCCCGACCGGCTCGACGAGGACGCGCGCGCGCACCTCGCCCGCGCCGGGCAGGACGCCCTCGACGATTGCCTGCGCCGCTTCGCGCCCGAGGAGCGCGCGGCGTTCTGGCGCGCGATCTGCCGGTGCTACAACCGGCCGTACAATCCCGTGGACGCCGCGCCGGAGGAGATGGGAATCGCGATAGCCCCCGTCGTCGCCGCGCAGCAGGAATCCGATCCGCCGCTGCCCGATCCGCACGTGATCGAGGCCGTGCGGCCGGGCCGCGAGGGCGCGGCTCCCGACGCCGCCCTGTGGTGACCGTGCGGTCCCGGTGAGCGGGCCGCCCGCCGCGCCGCATCCCGTGCCCGCCCTCGACGAGCAGGCGCGACGGGTCGCGGCGGCCGGCCGGGTCCTCGCCTGCGAGATCGTCCTCCTCGGCCTTGCCGTGCAGAGCGCCTGGTTCGAGGCCTGGGCGCAACCGCTCCTCGACGCGGCGGAGGCGCGGGCCGCCTTCCTCGCGCGCCGGGCCCGCCGCGACCGGCTGATCCGCCGCGGCGTGCCGGCCCACCTCGCCGGCGAGGCCCTGCGGCTCGTGCCGCGCGGCGGCCGGGCCGACCGGGCGGCGGCGGATCAGCTGCCGTAGCTCTGCACCAGCGAGCCGGCGACCAGGGTCCAGCCGTCGACCAGCACGAAGAAGATCAGCTTGAATGGCAGCGCCACGGTGGCGGGCGGCAGCATCATCATGCCGACCGACATCAGGATCGACGCGACCACGAGGTCGATGATCAGGAATGGAATGAACAAGAGGAAGCCGATCTCGAAGGCCCGGCGCAGTTCCGAGATCATGAAGGCGGGGGTCAGCACTTCGAGGCCGACCGCGTCGGGCGTCGCCGGCGTCGGGGCCCGGGCGAGGTCGAGGAAGAGCTTCAGGTCCTTCTCGCGCACGCTGCGCAGCATGAACGCCTTGAACGGCTGGCTCGCCCGCTCGAAGGCCTGGGTCTGCTGGATCTGCCCGGCGAGCAGCGGCTCGATGCCGGTGCGGTAGGCCTCCCGCGCCGTCGGCGCCATCACGAAGGCGGTGAGGAACAGCGACAGGCTGACGATCACCGCGTTCGGCGGCGCCGTCTGGGTGCCGAGGGCCGAGCGCAGGATCGACAGCACCACCACGATGCGGGTGAACGAGGTCGCCATCACCAGCACCGAGGGCGCCAGCGCCAGCACGGTGATGAGGGCGACGAGCTGCAGGGCCCGCTCGGTGACGCCGCCGCTCGGGCCGAGATCGACCGTCAGGCTCTGCGCCACGGCCGTCCCGCCCGACAGGAGAAGCAGGGCGAGCGCCGCGCGGCAGAGCGTCGCGAGACGGGGAATCGGAAGGGAGCGTGAACGGGGAGGCGCCATGGCGGCGCACCCTGGGCCGCCTCGGTGCGGCCCGCAAGCGCCGCGCCCGCCTCAGCCACCGAGGGCGGGCGGGCGCGGTTCCGGTGCAACAGCCCGGAGGCCGGACGGTCAGCGCTTGTCGAGCGGCCGGCCGAGGAGGCGGGCGAACTCGGCTTCGATCTCCTCGACCGAGAACGGGTTCTGGACCGAGGCCGGCTTCGCAGGCGGGGCCGGCTCCTCCGGCGGCGGCGGTGGGGGAGGGGGCGGCGGCTCCGGGATGGGCTCCGGCTCCGGCGGAGGCGGCGGGGCCGGCTCGGGCTCGGGCGGCGGGGGCGGCGGCTCGGGCAGCGGAAGCGGCGGCTCCGGCGGCGCGGGCTCCGGTTCGGGTTCCGGCGGAGTCGGAGGCGGGGCCGGCTCGTGTCGGGGAGGCTCCGGCAAGGGGGGCACGGGCAGGGGCGGCACCGCGACCGGCTCCGGCGGCGGGCTCGCCACCGGGGCGGCCGGGCGGGCCGGCGCCACCGCCGAGGAGGGACGGCGCAGGGCCTCCTCGAGCTGGCGGGCCATGTCGTTGAGGATCGCCGCGTCGACGTTGCGCGGCTCGGCCCCGCGGGTGCCGGCCGGGGCGGGCGCCGGCTCGGGCGGCAGGACCGGCTCCGGCATCGGCGGTGGAACCGGCACCACCGGCGGCACGGGCGCCGTGAAGGCGGGCGGCTCGGCGGGCGGCACTTCGAGGGGCGGCGGCGTCTGGCGGGCGGCGCGCAGGCTCGGCGGCTCGACCCGGCGCGAGGCGTTGAAGCGCGAGGCCGGCCGCGACGGCTCGGGCCCGAGATCGGGCATCGGGACGTCCGGCCGTGGGCCCGGGGCGAAGGCGGCGGCGACCCGCTCCGGCTCCGGCGCGGACGGCCGCGGCAATTCCGGCTCGGGGAAGGGCGGGGGCAGCGGCGCCGGCTCGGTGCCGGCCGGCAGAAGCGGGGCCTCGGCCTCCGGTTCCGGGCGGTCGGCCAGCTCCGCCGAGACCCGGGCGGCCCCGGCGCGCACGATGTTGCGCTCCACCACCACGTCGTTGGGACCGCCGACCAGCAGCAGATGCTCGGTGTTGTCGCGCCGCAACAGGATTAGCTGGCGCTGCCGGTCCAGCTCGTAGATGTCGACGATGCCGAGCCGCGGCTGCCGGCTGCGGCTGGTCCCGCCATTGCCTCCCAGGGTGAGGCGTCCCCGGGCGAACCGTTTCGCCCCGAAAGCGAACAGGCTGAGGAGCACGACCATGATCAGGAAGACGATCAGGTAGGAGAGCAAGGGCGAACCGTCCGTCCCGAGGATCGAGGAGAGCAAAGCGCGGTCTCTCAGATGAGGCGCACCCGGGGTACGCCGACGATGGGGAGCCTTCTAGCACGGCTGTGGCCGGCCTGCGCAGGGGACGTTTACATATCGTTAACAGCTTTGAGAGGTGTTGCGGATCAGCCGTGCGGGACGCGCGGACAGGCATCGTCTTAACCAGGTTTTAACCATGCGCTAGGCAGATTGTGCCGGTCGAAACCCGGAAGGCCCGCCCGTGTCGGTCACCGATCTCCCCCTCGTCGCGATGTTGCGCAACCGGATGCAGTGGCAGCAGACGCGCCAGAAGGTCCTGGCGGAGAACGTCGCCAATGCCGATACGCCCGGCTTCCGGGCGCGCGAGCTCAAGGCGCCGCGCTTCCGTCCCGACGGCAGCCTCGCCGCCGCCGGCCTGCCGGGCGTCGGCATGGAGCGCACGAGCCTCGTGCACCTCGCCGGCACCGGCCAGGCCGCCCCGGCCGAGGAGCGGACCGGCACGCGCTTCGAGATGATGCCGAGCGGGAACGCGGTGAGCCTCGAGGACGAGATGCTGAAGGCCGCCGGCAACCAGGGCGACTACCAGCTCGCCAGCCTGCTCTATCGCAAGAGCCTGCAGACCCTGCGTACCGCGGTCGGCAAGTAAGCCGTCCGCCGCCGTCGCCGGCCTGCCACGACCGGCCGTCCCCCGTTTCCGTCGTCAGCCCGACCCGAGGTGGGTTCCATGGATTTCAACAAGGCGATCGGCATCGCGGCCTCCGGGCTCAAGGTCCAGTCGGGCCGGATGCGGGTGATTTCCGAGAACATCGCCAACGCGGATTCGGCACCGGCCAGCGCCGCCGCCGAGCCCTACCGGCGCAAGATCCCGACCTTCACCAACCACGTCGACCGCGAGCTCGACGCCTCGGTGGTGGATCTCGGGCGCGTGCGCCGCGACCAGGGCCCGTTCCGCTCCAAGCAGGATCCGGGCAACCCCGCCGCCGACGCCAACGGCACGGTGCGGATGCCCAACGTCAACGTCCTCGTCGAGACCGTCGACATGCGCGAGGCCCAGCGCTCCTACGAGGCGAACCTCAACATGGTCACGCTCACCAACCGGATGGTGTCGCGCACCATCGACATCCTGAAGGCCTGACCATGACCAGCAACGCTTTCGCCGCCGGCGCCTACGCGGCGATCCAGAACATGGCCCGCACCCCCGTCTCCGGCGTCGCCGGCGCGGGGGAGGGCGGCTTCACCCAGCTCCTGTCCTCCGCCTTCGACGGGGTGGCGGAGGCCGGCAAGCGGGCCGACGAGCAGGCGCTCGCGGTCGCCGGCGGCAAGGCCAACGTCGTCGACGTGGTGACCGCGGTCGCCGAGAGCGAGACCGCGCTCCAGACCCTGGTGGCGGTGCGCGACCGGGTGATCTCGGCCTACGAGGATATCATGCGGATGCAGATTTAAGGATTCGTCTCCGCCGATGACCGGCCTCGCCATCCTCGACGTCGCGCGCGACGGCATCGTCACCTTCCTGAAGGTCGCCGGCCCCCCGATGGTCGTCGCCCTGGTGGTCGGCCTGGCGGTGTCGCTGTTCCAGGCCCTGACCCAGATCCAGGAGCAGACCCTGATCTACGTGCCCAAGATCGTCGCGGTGCTGGCCGCGATGATGCTGATGCTGCCCTTCATGGGCGACGCGCTCGCCGGCTACATGACCCGGATCGCCGCACGGATCGCCACGGGGGGGTGAGCTGGCGCGGCCGCGACCGGGGAAAACACGCTGTGTCGTCCTTTCACGATGGAGCCTGAAGCCCTCCGTGTCATCCCGGGGCTCGCCGAAGGCGAGAACCCGGGATCCATAGCCGCCGAGTGGGCAGAACGGGGCGGAACGCGTTACGCCCGATCCTGGACATCCTGAGTGTCTGGATTCCGGGCTCCGCTGTCGCGGCCCCGGAATGACCCGGAGGGTTTCAACTCCGTCGCGCAGATCGAGTAGGCTCCCGAATCACTTCTTCCGGTCAGCCCCGACGTGAACCTCCTCCTGCCCGGCCTCGCCTCGGCCTACCTCCTCACCTTCGCGCGGGTCGGCACGCTGGTGATGCTGATGCCGGGCATCGGCGAGGCGATGGTCAGCCCGCGCCTGCGCCTCGCCTTCGCGGTGCTGCTCTCGCTCGTGCTGTTCCCGGTCGCCCGGCCGCTGCTGCCGGGGGGCGCGGGGCCGGAGCCCGGCGGCGCCGGCACGGCGCTGATCGGCGTGCTGATCGGCGAGATCGCGGTCGGGCTGGTGCTGGGCTTGAGCGTGCGGGCGGTGATCGCCGCGCTCCAGACCGCCGGCACCATCATCGCCCAGCAGCTCGGCCTCGCCTACGCGATGACGGTCGACCCCGCGCTCGGCAGCCAGCAGGCGACGCTCGGCAGTTTCCTGAGCCTGCTCGGCCTCACCCTGGTGCTCGCCGCCGACCTGCACCACCTGGCGCTCGCCGGCATCCGCGATTCCTACGCCCTGATGCCGCCGGTCGGCATGCCGTCGACCGGCGACGCCGCCGCCTTCGCGGTGCAGGCGGTGACCCGCGGCTTCACCCTGGCGGTGCAGATCTCGGCGCCGTTCATCGCCTTCGGCATCCTGTTCAACCTCGGCCTCGGCGTGCTCTCGCGCCTGATGCCGCAGATGCAGGTGTTCTTCGTCGCCACCCCGGCCTCGATCCTGATCGGCATGCTGGTCTTCCTGGCCACGGTCGGGGTGATCATGGGAGTGTTCGTCGACGATCTCGGCCGCTTCCTGGCCGATCTCGGGAGGGCGTGAGGGATGTCGGAGCAGGCCGACCAGGAAGACCGCACCGAAGACCCGACCCAGCGACGCCTCGACGACGCGATCAAGCGCGGCGACGTCGCCACCAGCCAGGAGGTCAACACCTTCCTGATGTTCGGCGCCTTCACGCTGGTGCTGATGATCGCCGCCGCGCCCCTCGCCCGCGGCCTGCTCGCCGACCTGCGCGGCCTCCTCGCCCACCTGCACGAGGTGCCCTCCGATCCCGCCGGCTACCTCGCCTTCGGCCGCCGGGCCCTCGTCGCCGGGCTCCTCGCCCTCGCGGTGCCGATGGGGGCCGTGGCGGCGGCGGGCCTCGTCGGCGGCCTGTTCCAGCACCCCCTGGTCTGGACCACCGAGACGCTCGCGCCGAAATGGTCCCGCGTCTCGCCGATGGCCGGGGCCAAGCGGCTGTTCGGCCCGGAGGCGTGGTTCCAGTTCGGCAAGGGCGTCGTCAAGATCCTGCTCGTCGGCGTCGCCGCCGGCCTCGTCCTGTGGGGCGACCGCGACCGGCTCGAGGCCTTCGCGCAGCTCGAGCCGCAGGGGGTGCTCCAGGCCACCCTGACCCTGTGCCTGCGGCTGATGGGCGCGGTGCTGGCGGCCTACGTCGTCGTCACCCTCGGCGACGCGCTCTACCAGCGCTTCCGCTGGCGGGCGCGCCTGCGGATGTCGAAGCAGGAGCTCAAGGAGGAGATGAAGGAGCAGGACGGCAACCCGGAGGTGAAGGGGCGCCTGCGCCAGATCCGCATGCAGCGGGTCAAGAAGCGCATGATGGCGGCGGTGCCGAATGCCAGCGTGATCGTCACCAACCCGACCCACTACGCGGTGGCGCTCCGCTACGAGGCCGGGATGGCCGCGCCGGTCTGCGTCGCCAAGGGCGTCGACGCACTGGCCTTGCGCATCCGCGAGGTGGCGCGCGAGCACGGCGTGCCGGTGGTCGAGAACCCGCCGCTGGCGCGCGCGCTCCACGCCACCGTCGAGATCGACGCCGCGGTGCCCCCCGAGCATTACCGCGCCGTGGCCGAGGTGATCGGCTACGTGCTGCGCCTGCGCCGGCGGCACTGAGGAGCGGAACCGAGCGCGCTTCAAGGCGGGAGTGTCGCGCGGGGCACTGATCCGGCGGATCCGCGCCCGGAACGAACCGGGTTCATTCCACGGAAACGCCGCGCCTGCTAGGGAACGCGGGAGACCGGCCGATGGCCGTGACGGGATCGGGGCCCGAACGCCAAGTCCGGCCCCTGGGGAGTGTCGAGGCGACATGCCGGAGTTGAGCTCATCCGCGGCGGAGGCCGCCCTCGACCGCTCCGAGCGGCCCGGCCGGGTCAGCCTGCTCCTGCTGCTCGCCGGCCTCCTCGTCGGCGCGGCGGTGGGCCTGAGCTTCGTCGCCAACGAGCAGGCGCAGCCGATCATCCTCGGCCTGCTGGCGCTCCTCGCCATGGCGGGCGTGTTCTGCCTGTTCGCCTTCGCCATCGGGGCGATCCAGCTCACCGGCCAGGGCACCCGCAACGACGTCACCAAGGCGGTGGTCGACGCCGCCCCCGACGGCATGATCGCCATGGAGGAGGGCGGCCGGCCGATCTACGCCAACGCCGCCTACCTGAAGCTCGCCGGCAGCGACACCTTCACCAACCTGCGCCCCGTGGAGCGGGTCTTCGTCGGCTCGCCGGAAGTGTCGGAGGCGGTCTACCGCCTGGCGCAGGCCGCCCGCGAGGGCCGCTCCCTGTCGGAGGAGATCCGCATGGCGCCCCCGCCGGGCGGGGCGGCGGAGCGCGACTTCGCATGGTTCCGCATCGGCGTGCGGCCGCTGCCGCTGCCGCGCCGGCCGGTCTCCCTGTGGAGCGTCGCCGACATCACCCACGAGCGCGAGCGCCAGGAGAACGTCTTCCAGGAGCTCCAGCACGCGATCGACTACCTCGACCACGCGCCGGCGGGCTTCATGGCGGTCGATCCCAAGGGGTCGGTCGTCTACATGAACGCGACGCTCGCCGCCTGGCTCGGCCACGACCTGGCGCAGGTCGGCTCGGGAGGCCTGCGCCTCTCCGAGATCCTGCCCGACGATCTCGGGCCGGTGCTGATCGGCGGCAACGGCCGGCCCGGCGAGGTCCGCACCGACCGCTTCGACCTCGATCTGCGCCGCCGCAACGGCCACCCGCTCTCGGCCCGGCTCTACCACCGCGTCGCCTACGGCCAGGACGGACGGCCGGGCGATTCGCGCACCCTCGTGCTCAACCGCTCCGCCGGCGGGGAGACCGACGATCCCCAGCAGGCGGCCGAGCTGCGCTTCGACCGCTTCTTCAACACCAGCCCGGTGGCCGTCGCGACGCTCGCCGCCGACGGGCGGCTGGTGCGCGCCAACGCCTCCTTCGCCCGCCTGTTCGGCACCCTGCCGCGCACCGGGGACGGCAGCGAGCTGGGTCCGCCGGTGCGCGACTTCGTGGTCGAGCGCGACCGCCACGTGATCGAGGCCGCGGCTCTGGCCGCGGCGGAGGGGCGGGGCGACGTGCCGCCGGTCGAGGTCGGGGTCTCGGCGCCGGTCAACCGCTCAGCCCGGATCTGGCTCAGCCCCGCCGGCAGCGCCGGCGGCGCGGAGGGCGCGGTGATCCTCTACGCCCTCGACACCACGGCCCAGCACCAGCTCCAGCAGCAGGTCAATCAGGCCCAGAAGATGGAGATGGTCGGCCAGCTCGCCGGCGGCATCGCGCACGACTTCAACAACGTGCTGCAGGCGATCATCGGCTACTCGGACCTGCTGCTGGCGAGCCACCGGCCGACCGACCCGGCCTTCCAGGACATCATGCAGATCAAGCAGAACGCCAACCGGGCCGCGAGCCTGGTGCGGCAGCTGCTGGCCTTCTCGCGCCGCCAGACCCTGCGGCCGGAGGTGATCCATCTCGGCGAGGCGCTCTCCGACCTCACCCTGCTGCTGAAGCGCCTGCTCGGCGAGCGGGTCGAGCTCGACCTCAAGCACGGCCGCGACCTCTGGCCGGTCAAGGCCGACGTCAATCAGTTCGAGCAGGTGATCGTGAACCTCGCGGTCAATGCCCGCGACGCGATGCCCGAGGGCGGTCGCCTGCTGATTCGCACCGCCAACATGACGGCGGAGGCCGTGGGGGCGCTGCGCCTCAACGGCCTGCCGGGCGCCGACCACGTGCTGATCGAGGTCAGCGACACCGGCACCGGCATGACGCCCGAGGTGATGGAAAAAATCTTCGAGCCGTTCTTCACCACCAAGGAGGTCAACAAGGGCACGGGCCTCGGCCTCTCGACGGTGTTCGGCATCGTCAAGCAGTCCGGCGGCTACATCGACGTGCGCTCGACCGTCGGCCAGGGCACGGTCTTCGCCATCTACCTGCCGCGCCACGTGCCGGTGCCGGAGGTGGAAGCGCCCGAGGCGCTGCCCGAGATCGCCCCGCCCGCGCCCGGCGCCGCCCCGGTGGCGGCGGCACCCGCACCCGCGGCGGAGCCCGCGAAGGCGCCCGCCCGCGACCTCACCGGTGTCGGCACGATCCTGCTCGTCGAGGACGAGGATCCGGTCCGCGCCGTCAATGGCCGGGCACTGACCGCGAAGGGCTACACCGTGCTCGAGGCGGCCTCGGGTCTCGAGGCGTTGCAGATCATGCAGGAGCGCGACGTGCCGGTCGACCTCGTCGTCTCCGACGTGGTGATGCCCGAGATGGACGGCCCGACCCTGCTGCGCGAACTCCGCAAGACCCACCCGGCCCTGAAGGTGATCTTCGTCTCCGGCTACGCCGAGGACGCCTTCCGCAAGAACCTGCCCGACGGCGAGGAGTTCAACTTCCTGCCCAAGCCCTTCAGCCTCAAGCAGCTCGTCGAGACGGTGAAGACCACGATGGCGGGGTGATGCAGCCCCGCATCCTTGTGGCCGCCGCCCGCCGCGCTTACATTCATGTATGTAACGAGGAGGCGGCCATGAAGAGCGCGATCAGCATGCGCGAACTCCAGAAGATGTCGGCCGGCGCCATCCAGGCGCTGCCGCATGCCGTGCCGATCAAGAACGGCACCCAGACCGTCGGCATCCTGCTGCCGATTCGTAGCGTGCCTCCGGAATACATGCGCAAGGTGCTGGCCGACATTGATGCGGCGGCGGCGCGTCGGACACCAGAGGAGAACGCCGCAATCGATCAATTGCTGGCGGAGCGCGGTATCGAATGACGATCTGATTGATCGTCTTTGTGGGCATGCCGCGTCCTCCCTCCCCATTCATCGTCGTTGATGCGAACATCATTCTAGGTGTCATCCTGGGACGACGGTCCCGCGCTGCCTTCGAAACAATCCAGGCACGCCGAAAACTCATCACGTCGATTCGCACCGCCGATGAGGTTCTCGGTGTGCTGCGCGCCTTGCCGGGTGTGCGGGGGGAAACGACGGCGCAGGCGGAAACGCTTCTGAGCGGCCTCGCGGTGGTCGAGGCCGTAGGCTATGCCGAATTACTGCCAGAAGCAGCCCGCGTGCTCTCGGACGCCGTCGCTTCCCGCAACGGCTCGGCCAGCGACGCCCACGTCCTCGCCTGCGCTTGGCTGCTCGACGCCGACATCTGGAGCCACGACCGCGACTTCGCCGGGACCGGCTGGCCGTCCTGGTCGAACGCCAACCTGCTGCGGGCCCTCGAGAGCGCCTGATTCACTGACGAATTCACCGGCGATGTCTCCATCCGCCCTTGCCGAATGAGAACAAAACGGGTACATAAAACCCAGCCGCGCGATTGAGACTTGCCGCCCCTCCTGCCATAAGGACCCGCCGAGATGGCTCAGCCCCAGATGCGACTGGTGGAAAACCCGACCATGGACAAAGACAAGTCGAAGGCGATCGACGCCGCCCTCGCCCAGATCGAGCGCGCCTTCGGCAAGGGCTCGATCATGCGGCTCGGCAAGGGCGACAAGGTGCAGGAGGTCGAGGTCGTCTCGACCGGGTCGCTCGGCCTCGACATCGCGCTCGGCGTCGGCGGCCTGCCGCGCGGGCGGGTGATCGAGATCTACGGCCCCGAATCCTCCGGCAAGACCACGCTCGCCCTCCACACCATCGCCGAGGCCCAGAAGAAGGGCGGCGTCTGCGCCTTCGTGGATGCCGAGCACGCCCTCGACCCGGTCTATGCCCGTAAGCTCGGCGTCAACCTCGACGACCTGCTGATCTCGCAACCCGATACCGGCGAGCAGGCCCTCGAGATCACCGACACCCTGGTGCGCTCCGGCGCCATCGACGTGCTGGTGGTCGACTCGGTGGCGGCCCTCACCCCGCGGGCCGAGATCGAGGGCGAGATGGGCGACCAGCAGCCGGGCCTCCAGGCCCGCCTGATGAGCCAGGCCCTGCGCAAGCTCACCGGTTCGATCTCGCGTTCGAACTGCATGGTCATCTTCATCAACCAGATCCGGATGAAGATCGGCGTGATGTACGGCAGCCCCGAGACCACGACGGGCGGCAACGCGCTGAAGTTCTATGCCTCGGTGCGCCTCGACATCCGCCGCATCTCGACCCTCAAGGACCGCGACCAGCCGATCGGCAACAGCGTCCGGGTCAAGGTGGTCAAGAACAAGGTGGCGCCGCCGTTCAAGCAGGTCGAGTTCGACATCATGTTCGGCGAGGGGGTATCGAAGGTCGGCGAGCTGATCGACCTCGGCGTCAAGGCCGGCATCGTCGAGAAGTCGGGCGCCTGGTTCTCCTACGACAGCCAGCGCCTCGGCCAGGGCCGCGAGAACTCGAAGGGCTTCCTGCGCGACAACCCCGACATCGCCAACAAGATCGAGGCCTCGATCCGGCAGAATTCAGGCCTCGTCGCCGACAAGATCCTCGAGAACGCGACCCCGACGGCCGACGACCTCGACGAGGGCTCGGCCTGATCCGACGGATCGGTTCTGATGGTCATCGGGGCCGCCGCGCGACGAGCGCGGCGGCCCTTTTTTCGTCACGGAACGCCCGGCCCGGCCCAGCCGAACAGCCCGGCGAACACGAAGCCGATGCCGACCATCGCGATGCCCCAGACGAGGGTGCGGATCCACGGGATGCCGAAGCCGTAGATCGGCAGGTAGAGGAGCCGGGCCCAGAAGTAGAGCTCGGCCCCCCACGCCACCGCGCCGCCCTGCCGCCCCGAGACCGACGCGGCCAGCACCAGGGCGGCGAAGAGCGGGAAGGTCTCGATGAAGTTGGCCGATGCCCGCTTCAGCCGGGCGGCGGCCCCGGTGACCTCGCCCTCGCTCTCGCGGTTGCCCGCTGCCCAGGCGAGCCCGCCGCGCTGGGACAGCCCGGCGGTCGAGGCCGCCATGACGTGGGCGAGGCCCAGGGCGGCCGAGAAGGCGAGGAGGCGGATTTCGTCGGTCATGGGGCACGGGTCCTGCCGGGCGGGCCGGCGGCCGCGCTTGCGTCAGGCTCAGATAGCGGCCCGGGCCCGCCTCGACACGGGGGGAGCGCGTGACTAAAGACACGCGGATGCATCCGCGGGCCGCCCGCGATGCGCCGATGTCCTGAGCCCGCCCGGCCCGCCTTCCGCAGAGACGATTCTTCCCATGAGTGGCGTCAACGAGATCCGGTCCACCTTCCTGGACTACTTCGCCAAGCACGGCCACGAAGCGGTGCCGTCCTCGCCGCTGGTGCCGCGCAATGATCCGACGTTGATGTTCACCAACGCCGGCATGGTGCAGTTCAAGAACGTCTTCACCGGCGTCGAGAAGCGGCCCTATCAGCGCGCCGTCACGGCCCAAAAATGCGTCCGCGCCGGCGGCAAGCACAACGATCTCGACAATGTCGGGTACACCGCGCGCCACCACACCTTCTTCGAGATGCTGGGCAACTTCTCGTTCGGCGACTATTTCAAGCCGCTGGCGATCGAGCTGGCCTGGAACCTCGTCACCAAGGAATTCGGGCTGTCGCCCGAGAAGCTCCTGGTCACGGTCTATGCCGACGACGAGGACGCCGCCACCCTGTGGCGCAAGATCGCCGGCTTCTCCGACGACCGCATCATCCGCATCGGCACCTCCGACAATTTCTGGCAGATGGGCGATACCGGCCCCTGCGGGCCGTGCTCGGAGATCTTCATCGACCAGGGCCCGGAGCTGTGGGGCGGCCCGCCCGGCAGCCCGGAGGAGGACGGCGACCGCTTCCTCGAATTCTGGAACCTCGTGTTCATGCAGTACGAGCAGATCGAGCCGGGCAACCGGGTCGACCTGCCGCGGCCCTCGATCGATACCGGCATGGGCCTCGAGCGCATGGCGGCGATCCTCCAGGGCGTGAAGAGCAACTACGACACCGACCTGTTCCGCAGCCTCATCGACGCCGTGGCGCATCAGGTCGGGCGGGCGCCCGAGGGCAAGCAGACGGCGTCCTACCGGGTGATCGCCGACCACCTGCGCGCCTCGTCCTTCCTCGTCGCCGACGGGGTGCTGCCGAGCAACGAGGGCCGCGGCTACGTCCTGCGCCGGATCATGCGCCGCGCCATGCGCCACGCCCAGCTCCTCGGCTCCCGCGACCCGATGATGTACCGCCTGGTGCCGACGCTGGTGCGCGAGATGGGCCAGGCCTATCCCGAGCTCGCGCGGGCCGAGAGCCTGATCGCCGAGACCCTGCGGCTGGAGGAGACGCGCTTCCGCCGTACCCTGGAGCGCGGCCTGTCGATCCTCGACGCCGAGACTCGCGACCTCTCGGAGGGCCAGAGCCTGTCGGGCGAGACCGCCTTCACCCTCTACGACACCTACGGCTTCCCCCTCGACCTGACGCAGGACGCACTGAAGTCCCGCGGCATCACCGTCGACACCGACGGCTTCTCGGCCGCGATGGGGCGCCAGCGCGCCGCGGCGCGCGCGGCCTGGTCGGGCTCCGGCGAGGCCGCGACCGAGACCCTGTGGTACGCGTTGCGCGAGCGCACCGGCGCCACCGAGTTCCTCGGCTACGACACCGAGGAGGCCGAGGCGGTCGTCACCGCGCTGGTGCGCGGCGGCGCCGAGGTCGAGGGCATCGCGGCCGGCGAGGAGGGCCTTCTCGTCGTCACCCAGACGCCGTTCTACGGCGAGTCCGGCGGCCAGGTCGGCGATACCGGCACGATCACCGGCCAATCCTCCAATGGTTCTGGTCTCAAGGTCCGCGTCACCGCGACCGAGAAGAAGCTCGGCGACCTCTTCGTCCACCACGTCGCGGTGGAGGAGGGATCCTTGAGCCTCGGCCAGGCGGTCGAGCTGAAGGTGGATCACGCCCGCCGCTCCGCGATCCGCGCCAACCACTCCGCCACCCACCTGCTGCACGAGGCGCTGCGCCAGGTGCTCGGCGACCACGTCGCCCAGAAGGGCTCGCTCGTCGCCCCCGAGCGCCTGCGCTTCGACATCAGCCACCCGAAGCCGATCGAGGCCGACGAGCTGACGAAGGTCGAGGAGATTGCCAACCGCGTGCTGCTCCAGAACGAGCCGGTGGTGACAAAGCTGATGGCGGTCGACGACGCCATCGCGTCGGGCGCCCGCGCGCTGTTCGGCGAGAAGTACGGCGAGGAGGTGCGGGTCGTCTCGATGGGCCGCGATCAGGCCCCCGACGGCCGGGCCAAGACCTTCTCGATCGAATTGTGCGGCGGTACCCATGTCGGGCGCACCGGCGATATCGGCCTCGTGACGATCCTCGCCGAGAGCGCCGTCGGCGCCGGTGTGCGCCGGATCGAGGCGATGACCGGCGACGCCGCCCGCCGCCACCTCGCCGGCGAGAGCCGCCAGCTCGCGGCGCTGGCGGGCCTGCTCAAGGCGTCGGTCGCCGAGGCGCCCGAGCGTCTGGCGGGCCTCCTCGACGAGCGCCGCCGGATGGAGCGCGAACTCTCCGATGCGCGCCGCAAGCTCGCCATGGGCGGGGGCGGCAGCGGGGGCGAGGACGCCGTGCGGGACGTCGCCGGCACCAAGCTGATGGCACGCGTCGTGCAGGGGGTCGAGATGCGCGACCTCAAGAGCCTGGCCGACGAGGGCAAGAAGCGGCTCGGCTCCGGGATCGTGGCGATCGTCGGCGTGGCGCCGGACGGCAAGGCCGGCCTCGTCGTCGGGGTGACCGAGGACCTGACCGGCCGCTTCGACGCCGTCGCCCTGGTGCGGGCGGGATCGGAGCGGCTCGGCGGCAAGGGCGGCGGCGGACGCCGCGACATGGCTCAGGCCGGCGGTCCGGACGGCGCGGCGGCCGAGGCGGCCCTGGAGGCGATCACGGCGGCCCTCGCGGCTGCCTGAGGCGGACATGCGCCGCGAGGGCGGCCGGTGGCCGACATCGAAGCGTCACGCGTGATGCTCTAGGGCTACAGGCCGCCTCGCGCGGCGCGGACGGTGCGGACGCGGCTGGGCGGGATCGCCCGGCTGCGGCCATATCCTTCTGTTCAACGAGCGCCACGCGCCGCCATCGCAAATATTGCCGCGATGATCCCGCAATGGCGCTCCGCCGAGAGCCGGCTCTGCGCGCGGCGCGCCGGCCGGGATGCAGTGTCGCCTCTTGCGGTTGGCCCCGGTCGCCGGCAGCCGACCTTGCTCATCTCGCCCTATCGAAGTAGAGGCTGCGGGACTACGCCCCTGGCAGGGCCGGCCGACGCGGTGATGCCATGATTGTGGCGCATGAGCCCCGGCATTCGCCAGGCCGTGCGATTTCGGAAGGTGGTCAGGAATGCAGGTCATCGATCAGGCGATCCCGGCGGTGAAGCTCGTGATCCCGAAGCGCCACGGCGATGCGCGCGGCTGGTTCTCGGAGACCTACCGGGCCGACATCCTGGCGGCGCACGGGATCGAGGACCACTTCATCCAGGACAACCAGTCCTTCTCGGCGCAACAGGGCACCGTCCGCGGCCTGCACTTCCAGCGCCATCCCTTCGCCCAGGCCAAGCTGATCCGGGCGCTCTCGGGCGCGATCCTCGATGTCGTGGTCGACCTGCGCCGGGATTCACCCACCTACGGCCAGCACGTCGCCGCCCGCCTCGACGCCGCGAGCGGCCACCAGCTCTACGTGCCGATCGGCTTCGGTCACGGCTTCTGCACCCTCGAGCCGGACACGATGGTCGCCTACAAGGTCGCCGGCGGCGTCTACAGCCCCGAGCACGACGGCGCCCTGCTCTGGAACGATCCGGATCTCGGCATCGACTGGCCGGTGAGCGAGGCCGAGGCCCAGCTCTCGGCCAAGGACAAGGTCGCGCCCCGCTTCGCCGACCTGCCCCCGCTGTTCTGAGCTCCTGCCGTTCCGGCGGCGATCGATTACAATCAGAAGGCGAGTCGGCTTGTCTCGTTTCCCCGCGCCGGCTCAAGCGACACGGCTTTCCAGGAGATCACCCACCCCATGCGCATCCTCGTCACGGGCGGCTGCGGCTTCATCGGCTCGGCCCTGGTCCTGCACCTCGTCCAGGACCTCGGCCACGAGGTCCTGACCCTCGACGCGCTCACCTACGCGGCGAACCCGATCTCGCTGATGCCCCTCAAGGGCGACAACCGGCACCGCTTCGCGGAAGGAGACATCTGCGACCACGAGACGGTCTCGCGCCTCTTCTCGGAGTTCCGGCCCCAGGCCGTGATGCATCTCGCCGCCGAGAGCCACGTCGACCGTTCGATCACCGGCCCGGGCGCCTTCATCCGCACCAACGTCGTCGGCACCCAGGTGATGCTGGAGGCGGCCCGCGCCTACTACAACACCCTGGACGGCGCGGAGCGCGACGCCTTCCGCTTCCTCCACGTCTCGACCGACGAAGTCTACGGCTCGCTGCCCCCGGGCGGCTTCTTCACCGAGGACAGCCGCTACGACCCGCGCTCGCCCTACTCGGCCTCGAAGGCGGCCTCCGACCACCTGGCGCGGGCCTGGCACGAGACCTACGGCCTGCCGGTGCTGGTGACCAACTGCTCGAACAATTACGGGCCGCGGCACTTCCCCGAGAAGCTGATCCCGCTGATGATCCTCAACGCGCTGGAGGGAAAGAACCTCCCCGTCTACGGCGACGGCCAGAACGAGCGCGACTGGATCCACGTCGAGGACCACGCCCGCGGCCTCGTCGCGGTGCTGGAGAAGGGCCGGATCGGCGAGACCTACCTGCTGGGCGGCCGCTCGGTGCGCAACAACCTCGACGTGGTGAAGACGCTCTGCGCGATCTTCGACCGGCTCCGCCCCGAGGCCGGCCCGCACGAGCGCCTGATCCAGTTCGTCACCGACCGTCCGGGCCACGACCGGCGCTACGCCATCGACCCGAGCAAGGCCGAGGCCGAGGTCGGCTACAAGCCCTCCCGCACCTTCGAGCAGGCGCTCGAGGACACCGTGCGCTGGTACCTCGACAACGAGTCCTGGTGGCGCCCGATCCGCGAGGGCCGCTATTCCGGCGAGCGCCTCGGCCTCTCGGCGGAGTGAGATCATGACGCGGGAGATCCTCGTCCTCGGCGGCGGCGGCCAGGTCGGCACCGAGCTGCAGCGGCAATCCTTCGGGGAGGACGTGGTGATTCACGCCCCGACCCGGGAGGCCCTCGACATCACCGACGAGGCGGCGGTCGCCCGCGCCGTCGCCGAGCGCGCTTACGCGGCCGTGATCAACACCGCCGCCTACACGGCGGTCGACAAGGCCGAGAGCGACGTCGCGGCGGCCTGGCGGCTCAACGCCCTCGCTCCCGCCTACCTCGCAGCCGAGACGGCCAGGGCCGGCATCCCCCTCATCCACGTCTCGACCGACTACGTGTTCGACGGCTCGGGGAAAGGCGCCTACGCCGCCGACGCCCCCGTGAGCCCGGTGAGCGTCTACGGCGCCAGCAAGGCGGCCGGCGAGATGGCGGTGCGCACCGGCAACCCGCGCCACGCGGTGGTGCGCACGGCCTGGGTGGTGAGCCCGCACCGGGCGAACTTCGTCAAGACGATGCTGCGGCTCTGCGCCGAGCGCGACAAGCTGACGGTGGTCGACGACCAGCGCGGCTGCCCGACCTCGGCCGGCGACCTCGCGGCCGCGCTCGGCGTCATCGCCCTGCGCTTCGCCGAGGACGCGGCGGCGCCCGCCGGCACCTATCACTGCGTCAATGCCGGGGCGACGACCTGGTACGACTTCGCGAAGGCCATCATGGCCGGTGCGGCGGCGCGCGGGGCCCGCGCGGTGCCGGTCGAGCCGATCCCCAGCACGGCGTTCAAGACCCCGGTCACCCGGCCGGCCAATTCCGAGCTCTCGACGCAGACCCTGACCCGCGCCTTCGGCCTCGTGCCCCGGCCGTGGGGCGAAGCCCTCGACGACATCCTGGACCAGCTGATCGGTCCCGCGGCGAACCGCGCCTGAAGGAGAACCATACCATGAAGGGCATCGTGCTCGCCGGCGGATCCGGCACGCGGCTGCACCCGGCGACGCTGGCGATCAACAAGCAGCTGCTGCCGGTCTACGACAAGCCGATGATCTACTATCCGGTCTCGGTGCTGATGCTGGCCGGCATCCGCGACATCCTGCTGATCTCGTCGCCGGAGCACATCGACAACTACAAGCGCCTGTTCGGCACCGGCGAGCAGTTCGGCATCAATATGTCCTACGCGCTGCAGCCGAAGCCCGAGGGCCTGGCCCAGGCCTTCGTCATCGGACGCGAGTTCGTCGGCGACGATTCGGTCGCGCTGGTGCTCGGCGACAACCTGTTCTTCGGCGCCGGCATGCGCCAGCTGCTCGCCAAGGCCCGCGAGCGCGAGACCGGCGCGACGGTGTTCGCCTACCACGTCGACCAGCCGGAGGCCTACGGCGTCGTCACCCTCGACAAGCAGGGCCGGGCCACCAAGCTCGTCGAGAAGCCGAAGAACCCGGAATCGCCCTGGGCGGTGACCGGCCTCTACTTCTACGACAACCAGGTGCTGGACATCGCGGCGGCGGTGAAGCCCTCGCCCCGCGGCGAACTCGAGATCACCGACGTCAACCAGGCCTATCTCGACCGCGGCCAGCTCCACGTCGAGTGCATGTCGCGCGGCTATGCCTGGCTCGACACCGGGACCCACGACAACCTGCTCGAAGCGGGCGAGTTCGTGCGCGTCATCCAGCACCGCCAGGGCATGCAGGTCGCCTGCCTGGAGGAGATCGCCTACCTGCAGGGCTTCATCACCCGCGAGCAGGTGGTGGCCCGCGGCCAGCTCTTCGCCAAGACCAATTACGGCCAGAGCCTGCTGCGCCTCGCCCGCGAGGAGGAGCCGGGCCAGGGTCTCTCCTGATCCGAAACGTCGATTACCGGATCGAGGGCCGCGCCACCCCCGCGAGGGGAGGGCGCGGCCCTCGTCCGTTCCGGCCCGGCGAAAGCCTGTGCGAGACCTGCGCCTCGCCCGAAAAGACCGTGTTTTCGCCGCGCCCCGGCGCGTGCTAAGGCCGCTTCACTGCCAAGTCTGACGCGGGGCAAGTCCCCACGTCGGCAGCCTCTCCGGCGGGCGCGCGACTCTTCTTCAGGAATGGGCGACAGCATGAAGGACATTCTCGATCGGCTCGACCAGCGGCGCGCGCAGGCGCGGGTCGGCGGCGGCGAGAGCCGGGTCGCGGCGCAGCACAAGCGCGGCAAGCTCACCGCGCGCGAGCGCATCGAGCTCCTCCTCGACTCCGGGTCGTTCGAGGAGTTCGACATGTTCGTGCAGCACCGCTCGATCGATTTCGGGATGGAGAAGCAGAAGATCCCGGGCGACGGCGTCATCACCGGCTGGGGTACCATCAACGGCCGCGCCGTCTTCGTGTTCTCCAAGGACTTCACGGTCTTCGGCGGTTCGCTCTCGGAGGCGCACGCCCAGAAGATCATCAAGGTCCAGGACATGGCGCTCAAGATGCGCGCCCCGATCATCGGCCTGTTCGATGCCGGCGGCGCCCGCATCCAGGAGGGCGTCGCGGCGCTCGGCGGCTACGGCGAGGTGTTCAAGCGCAACGTCACGGCGTCCGGCGTGATCCCGCAGATCTCGGTGATCATGGGGCCCTGCGCCGGCGGCGACGTCTACTCGCCGGCGATGACCGACTTCATCTTCATGGTGCGCGACACGAGCTACATGTTCGTGACCGGCCCGGACGTGGTCAAGACCGTGACCAACGAGGTGGTGACGGCCGAAGAGCTCGGCGGCGCCAAGGTCCACACCTCGAAATCCTCGATCGCCGACGGCTCCTACGAGAACGACGTCGAGGCGCTGCTGCAGATCCGGCGCCTGATGGACTTCCTGCCGGCGAACAACCAGGCCGGCGTGCCGGAACTCGAGAGCTTCGACGATCCCTCGCGCCTCGACCGCAGCCTCGACACCCTGATCCCCGACAACCCGAACAAGCCCTACGACATGGGCGAGCTGATCCGGCGGGTGGTCGACGAGGGCGACTTCTTCGAGATCCAATCGGCCTACGCCCGCAACATCATCACGGGCTTCGGCCGGATCGAGGGCCGCACCGTCGGCTTCGTGGCGAACCAGCCGATGGTGCTCGCCGGCGTGCTCGACTCGGACGCCTCGCGCAAGGCCGCCCGCTTCGTGCGCTTCTGCGACGCCTTCTCGATCCCGATCGTCACCTTCGTCGACGTGCCGGGCTTCCTGCCGGGCACCGCGCAGGAATATGGCGGGCTGATCAAGCACGGCGCCAAGCTCCTCTTCGCCTACAGCCAGGCGACGGTGCCGCTCGTCACCGTCATCACCCGCAAGGCCTTCGGCGGCGCCTACGACGTGATGGCCTCGAAGCATGTCGGCGGCGACGTGAACTACGCCTGGCCGACGGCGCAGATCGCCGTGATGGGCGCCAAGGGCGCGGTGGAGATCATCTTCCGCCAGGATCTCGGCGATCCGGACAAGATCGCGGCCCGCACGGCCGAGTACGAGGAGCGCTTCATGTCGCCCTTCGTGGCGGCCGAGCGCGGCTATATCGACGAGGTGATCATGCCGCACTCGACGCGCCGGCGGATCGCCCGGGCGCTCGCCATGCTCCGCACCAAAGAGAGCGAGCAGCCCTGGAAGAAGCACGACAACATCCCGCTGTGAGGAGTTCCCCGGTTCCTCGACGGACTTGATACCCGCCGACGTCATCCCGGGGCCGCGAAAGCGGATCCCGGGATCCGCAACCGCCGAGTTCCGGGAAGAAGTCGGAGCGTGCTCCGCTCCATCCTGCGTCGTCAGCGGTTATGGATCCCGGGTTCTCGCCTTCGGCGAGCCCCGGGATGACATCGCGTGTTGTCGAGCGGGTTGCTCTCTCTCCCGCGTTCTCTTTTCGGCGTCAGCCGGTCTTCAGGAACTTCTCGACGCTGCCCGTCAGCCCGCCCGAATGGCCGGCCAGGCTCTCCGACACCATCCGGACAGATTCCGCGATCCGGCCGGTGGCGCTCGCGGCGTTCGAGACCGCCACGATGTTGGTCGAGACCTCCTGCGTCGTGGCCGCCTGCTCCTCGACGGCGCTGGCGATGGCGAGCGTCAGCCGCGACAGCTCCGCCACCGCGTTGGTGATGGTGGCGATCGCCGCCACCGCCTCGCCGGTCGCGCCCTGGATGTCGCCGATGCGCTGGGTGATCTCGCCGGTCGCCTTGGCGGTCTGGCCGGCGAGCTCCTTGACCTCCGCCGCGACCACCGCGAAGCCGCGCCCCGCCGCGCCGGCGCGGGCCGCCTCGATCGTGGCGTTGAGCGCGAGCAGGTTGGTCTGGTCGGCGATGGTCGAGATCATGCCGACGACCGAATCGACCTCGCGCGCCTTGGTCGAGAGGGTGCGCACCGTGGCGTCGGTCGCCTCGGCCTGGGCGGCGATCTGCTGGGCCCGCTCGGAGACCCGCCCGACCTGGTTCGAGATCTCCTGGATCGAGGCGGTCATCTCCTCGGAGCCCGCCGCCACCGTGGCGGCGCGCTCGCGGGCCTCATCGGCCGAGTGGCCGAGGCCGGCGGCGGAACGCTGCATCTCCTCGACGGCCGCCCCCATGGCGCTCACCACCTGCGACACGTCGGAGGCCATGTTCACCTGTGCGGTCACCACCGCCCAGGTCAGCATCGGTCCGAGATAGGTGCCGTCCGGCCCCATGATCGCCGAGACCTGGAGGTCGAGCGTTTCCGGCCCGAGCTTGATCTTGGTCCGGTGCGGCAGCCGGCTCGCATCCTTCAGCATCCGGCGCTGGTGCGAGGGGTCCTTGTGGAACACGTCGATCGAGGTGCCGACCATCAGGTCGGTCGAGACCGGCAGGTACTGCCCCAGCGGGCCGAGCGTGCGGCGCGAGGCCTCGTTCATGTAGTCGATGCGGAATTCGTTGTGCGGGTCGGCGGTCATCACCGCCACCGGCATGCCCTCGATCATCGTCAGCAGGCGGCTGATCTCGTTCTTCTTCTTGGTGATGTCGGCGGCGAGCTTGACCACCTTGACCGGCTTGCCGGCGGCGTCGAGGACCGGGTTGTAGGTCGCCTCGAGCCAGATGCGCTTGCGGTTCTTGCCGAAGCGCAGGAACTCGTCGGCGAAGAACTGACCGCTACGCAGCTTCGCCCAGAACTCGGCGTAGTCCGGCGCGGCGGCGGCCTCCGGATCGACGAACATCCGGTGATGCTGCCCGACGATCTCCTCGAGCCGATAGTCGAGCAGGCTCAGGAAGTTGGCATTGGCCTTGATGACCGTGCCGTCGAGATCGAACTCGATGATGGCCAGAGACTTGTCGAATGCGGCCAACGTCGCGTCGGACACCGTCTCACGTTGCTTCCGGAACATGCCGCACTCTTGGCTGGGATCAAAAATCACTCAAAATCTGGACGGGAAGGCTTAAGTTAGCCTTAAAAGGACAGTTTTGGATTTATTCCTAGTGGCGCGCGGACCGGTGGCGCGGTCATCGCGCGGCGCGCGTAACGCCCGGACATTTCAGGAAAAAGTTCCGCCGACATCGTGCGGCGATACTGCCGCAGGGTTTGCGGCGCGGCGATCCGCCGGCCACCGGTTAACTGTAACGTCACACGCGCCTGGAGCGAAGACCGGCCTCGCCGGAGGGAGGCCGGACGGTCGGGGGATCGTCTCCCGCCGCCGGTCCGGCTCGTCATGCGATGTCCGACTGATCGCTCGGCGATTGCTGCGCAATCGGTTTCGCGATGCGGAAATCGGCCTCGCTCACGCGTGTGGAGCCGGAGGCTCCACCGCGCGGGCTGGTGATACGATGTCCGAACCGACCGTCCGGAAAGCGTGTCATACGATTTCCGATTGATCGCTTCGCGATGCGGAAATCGGCTTCGCTCAGTCGCCGCGCGGGCTCGCGATACGCTTTCCGGAAGGAATCTTCCGGAAAGCGTATCAGACGGCCGTCAGGCCCTGCTCGCGGATCCAGGCCTGGGTGCGGTCGAGGGCGGTGCCGAGCCGGTCGAACAGGGTGTCGATCTCGTCCGGGCGGATCACCAGGGGCGGGCAGACCGCGACGCGGTCGCCTGTGAGGAAGCGCACGATCAGACCCTCCTCCTGCGCGAAGGCGACGCAGCGGGCGGCGACGCCGGCCTTCGGGTCGTACTGGCGCTTCGTCGCCTTGTCGGCGACGATCTCGAGGCCGCCGATCAGGCCGAGGCCCTTCGCCTCGCCGACGAGCGGGTGCTCCTCCAGGGCCGACAGGCGGCGCTGGAAGTGCGGCGCCTTCTCGGCCGCGCCCTCGATGATCTTGTCGCGCCGGTAGATCTCGATGGTCTTCAAGGCCACCGCGCTCGCCACCGGGTGACCCGAATAGGTGGTGCCGTGGCCGAAAGTGCCGATCTTGCGGCTCTGGTCCTGCATCGCCTGGTACAGAGTCTCGTCGACGGTGACGCCGCCGAGCGGCATGTAGGCCGAGGTGAGCGCCTTGGCGAAGGACAGGCTGTGGGGCTTCATGCCCATGGCCTCGGAGCCGAACCAGGTCCCGAGCCGGCCGAAGCCGCAGATCACCTCGTCGGCGATCAGGCGCACGTCGTAGCGGGCGAGCACCGGCTCGATCGCGGCGAAATAGCCCTTGGGCGGCACGATGGCGCCGCCGGCGCCCATGACCGGCTCGGCGATGAAGGCCGCCACGGTCTCCGGGCCCTCGCGCAGGATCATCTCCTCGAGCTCGCTCGCCAGGCGCGCCGAGTAGGCCTCCTCGCTCTCGCCGTCATGGGCCCCGCGGTAGTGGTGCGGGCAGGCGGCGTGCAGGAAGCCCGGCAGCGGGAGGTCCCAGTCGGCGTGGTTGGCGGTCAGCCCGGTGAGCGAGGCCGATGCCACCGTGACGCCGTGATAGCCCTTGTGCCGCCCGATGATCTTCTTCTTCTGCGGCCGGCCAAGCGCGTTGTTGAGGTACCAGGTCAGCTTGACCTGTGTGTCGTTGGCCTCCGAGCCCGAGGAGGTGAAGAACACCTTCGAGACCGGGATCGGGGCCAGTTCCTTCAGGGTCTCGGCGAGCTCGATCGCCGGGTCGTGGCTGCGGCCGGAGAACAGGTGGGTGAAGGGCAGCCGCGACATCTGCTCGCGGGCGGCCTCCACCAGCTCCTCGTTGGAATAGCCGAGCGCGGTGCACCACAGGCCCGCCATGCCCTCGAGATAGGGCCGTCCGTCGGTGTCGTAGACCCAGACGCCGTGGCCGCGCTCCAGCACCAGCGGCCCGGTCTGCCGGAAGGCCGCGAGATTGGTGTAGGGGTGGATCAGGGTTTCGACGTCGCGGGTGGCGAGGTTCGAGAGCATCGTCTCTGTCACTTTCCTTGTCGCGAGGAAGCGCCGGACGGTGCCGGCGCCGCCTCAGATCCGGGCTCGGACCGAGCCCTGTCGCGGCGGAGCAGAATTCGCTTGCGCCGTCACACTAGCGGCGCGATGCCGACGCACAACCCGGGCCGCTCTCGCGGGCCGCCCGCACATTCCTGGTCAGACCGACGCGCATGCTCGACCCCGCCCAAATCGTCTCGACGCCCGCGCCCGGCCGGGCCTGCGGCGCCTGTACCCTGTGCTGCAAGGTCTACGACGTGCCGGCGGTGGAGAGCGTGGCGGGGGAGTGGTGCCGCCACGCCAAGCCCGGCCGCGGCTGCGGCATCCACGAGACCCGGCCCGGCCATTGCCGCGCCTTCTTCTGCCTCTGGATGACGGAGGCCTGGCTCGGTCCGGAATGGAAGCCCGACAAGGCCAAGATGGTGCTGAGCCTCGACCCGACAACGCGCTTCCTGCACGTCCAGGTCGATCCGAGCCAGCCGGCCGTCTGGCGGCGGGAGCCCTATTACGGCCAGCTCAAGCGCTGGGCGGCCGCCTCCCTGGCGCAGGGCCGGCACGTCCTGGTCTTCGTCAATTACAGCGCCACCGTGGTGCTGCCGGACCGGGACGAGCCGCTCGGCGTCTTCCTGCCCGGCGACCGGCTGTTCTCCCGCGAGCGGATGACGCCGAACGGGGTCGTCATCGAGGTGGAGAAGCGGACGGTGACGTGAGGCGCCCCGACGCGGGGTCAGCCCCCGTCGGCCCGGGCGGCGTCGCGCCAGGCCAGCACCACCCGTTCCAGTTCGGCGACGTCGCCGGGGGGCAGGCGGCCTAGGGTCCGGGTGACGTAGGATTGCTGGGCCGCGATGCCGGTGCGGGCGAGCGCCAGCCCGGCCTCGGTCAGGTGCAGGGCGTGGGAGCGCCGGTCGCCGGGGATCGGGCGGCGCTCGACGAGACCCGCCTCGACCAGGCGGTCGATCAGCCCCGAGACGTTGCCCTTGGTGACGTAGAGCCGCTCGGCCAGGTCCTGCTGGGTCAGGCCCTCGCGCTCGGACAGGGTCGAGAGCACGTCGAATTGCGGAATCGACAGCCCGACGGCCTTGAGCTCCGCCGCCACCGCGGCCGAGACGCGCCGGTGCAGGCGGATGAAGCGGAACCAGACCCGCAGCGGGTCGGCCTCGGCCGGGGCGTCTGCCCCAGCCGCTCGGTGGGGGCGCGAGGATGCGGTCATCGGGATAGTTTACATCAGAACCATCCCGACGCTACGTCTTACACCATCATAAGGCAAAGAGGGTGACGACCGGGGCTGCGCCACTTGGGTCCCTAGCCAGTGCAGGTTCAAAGCCTTGCGCATTGGTCACACGTGCGCTGCGAGTAGAGCTTGGTGAAACCGGTGATGAGACGAGCGAGAGGTCGCTCTCTCTCTTTGTTTGATGCCGAGATCGACTCAGCGGGCGAAGTTGGTTCCTAGAGTCATCTCAGCCGCTTCCGGTCGTATGACGACCGGTCGGATCTTCAAATTCCTACTCCTTTTTGCTGTCAGTTTTATTTTTGTGACAGTGTAATTATATGTTTTTATATTAAAAACCTAGAATAAATCTTTGCGTATTGGATTTATTTAGCTCGCGGGCAATATCAGCAATATTATTTTGCGCGTTTCTAACATTGGCTGCCTCAATTGATTGTGTGCCGGACAAGAGGCGAGCTGTTTCCGACGGTGGAATAGCTCTTCTGTTTCCATCCTTAAGCGTCACGTCAGTTGTTGTTAAAGTAACAATTACTTTATGTTGATCTTCTCTGAAATTTTCGTTCGTGAAGCCGATGCTGCTTGCGCCAAAGCCAAGTCCTACAGGGTTGTATGCAATCCCAGCGTTCGCCTTCCCTGAAATTTTTGTCGTGAACGTGATGGTGTCAGCCATTTCACGGATGGCGGGCGCCGTCTTGGTTCCTTGAATCCCCGAGCCCGTCTTCGCTCGTAATTCAGTCCATTGATTGAGTTTTATGTATGTTGATACAAGATCTCTAATTGGCATTCTTCCTACAGCGGGATATAAAATATTAATTCCTGGCTTTGGATCGCAATATAGAGCTTTTATTTTTGTAGCCAATGTCTCAAAGCTGTCCTGTAATATGAATATGCGACTATTTTCGCGCGTTCTATCAGCTGCACCACCTAGGCTGATTGTATCAGCACGCCGAATAAACTGATTTATTAGCCCAATATTGGCGCCTTGTATATTATTCTCCTGCATTCTCAGCGTGAATTCATATGTAACTTGCGTTGATCTATAGTATTGAAGCCTATCCATAAGTTTTTTTTCAGTAATTGAATTAAAATCGAAATTGCCAAATCTTACGTCATCGCGATCAAAAGCGTCTGCAAGTTCGACCCCCGTATATTTGGCGGTTATTGGTATGTTGCCATATGAGCGAAATTCCTCAATAGTTGTTTGCCTAACAGCGCTTCTAGCTTGACATCTGACATTCGCAACTATGTCATCCGTATCGACGCCTGTAATATCTTGAGGTAACGGGTAATGAGAGCATGCACTTGTCGTGCCGATGACGGCGATTGCACATAAAAGATGCTGAATCGACATTATAAGCGCCCTTGTTAGCTTTTGTTCTAATGCGGATTAATAATGCATTAGGCAGAATTTTTTGATGTAGCGCTGCTGCAACACAAAAATTCCAATTTGGCGCGTGCTGTGCCGGATTGTCGATTGGTAAAGCAGTAATACAAGTCGGCCCGCATGGGCGCACTGATGAGTTTCGTTGAAATAAGTTGTCTTTATTTAAAGCGACGCCGCAGCGAGGACGTTGCTAGCGCGCGATGACCGCCGGTTGCTGGGATCCGGCGATTGATCACCGATCCGGCCAGCGCGCTCTAGCCGCCCTTCCATCACTGCCGTAAGCTAGGACCTTGAGACCGTGGTCCTGCGAGGCCCCGGCGACGAGGGCCGCGACGACGAGCGCGGCTCCCCTGAGGAAGCCCAAGGGAAGGACGACACGCCATGCTCGGCCTGATGCAGGACTGGCCCCTGCTGATCCACCGCATCATCGATTACGCCGCGATCCAGCACGGCGCCCGCCCGGTCATCTCGCGCTCGGTCGAGGGACCGATGCACACGACCACCTATGCCGACATCCGCCAGCGCTCCCTGCGCCTGTCGAAGCGGCTCGCCGCCGACGGCATCCGCCTCGGCGACCGGATCGCGACGCTCGCCTGGAACACCTGGCGCCACCTGGAGGCCTGGTACGGCATCACCGGCATCGGGGCGATCTACCACACGGTCAACCCGCGGCTGTTCGAGGACCAGATCGCCTACATCATCAACCACGCCGAGGACCGGATCCTCCTCCTCGACCTCACCTTCCTGCCCCTGGTCGAGCGGCTGGCGGACAAGCTGCCGACGGTCGAGCGCTTCGTGATCCTCACCGACGGCGCCCACATGCCGCAGACCGCCTTACGCAACGCCGTCGCCTACGAGGACTGGCTGGCCGAGGCCGACGACGACTTCGCCTGGGCCACCTTCGAGGAGAATACGGCCGCCGGCCTGTGCTACACCTCGGGCACCACCGGCCTGCCGAAGGGCGTGCTCTACTCGCACCGCTCGAACGTGCTGCTCGGGCTGATGGTCAACAACCCGGCCTTCATCGCGCTGAAGCCCACCGACATGGCGATGCCGGTGGTGCCGATGTTCCACGCCAATGCCTGGGGCTTCGCCTTCGCGGCGCCGATGTCCGGCGCCGGGCTGGTCATGCCGGGGGCGAAGCTCGACGGCGCCTCGGTGCTCGACATCCTGGAGACCACCGGCGTCACCGTGACGGCGGCGGTGCCCACCGTCTGGCTCGGCCTGCTCCAGCACCTCGACGCGACGGGCCAGCGCCTGACCCACCTCAAGCGCGTGGTGATCGGCGGCTCGGCCTGCCCGCGGGCGATGACCGAGCGCTTCGAGCGCGACTACGGCGTCACCGTCGACCACGCCTGGGGCATGACCGAGATGAGCCCGATCGGCTCGTACTGCTCGCTCAAGCCCGAGGTCGCCCATCTGGAGGGCGAGGAGCGCCTCGACCTCAAGATGAAGCAGGGCTACGCCCCGTTCGGCGTCGACTTCCGGCTCACCGACGACGCGGGCCGCGACCTGCCCTGGGACGGCACCACCTTCGGGCGGCTCAAGGTCGCAGGCTTCGCGGTGGCGAAGGCCTATTTCCGCTCGGACGAGCCGATCCTCGACGATCGCGGCTTCTTCGACACCGGCGACGTCGCCACCATCGATCCGAACGGCTACATGGCGATCACCGACCGCTCGAAGGACGTGATCAAGTCCGGCGGCGAGTGGATCTCCTCGATCGACCTCGAGAACCTGGCGGTCGGCCATCCGGACGTGGCGGAGGCGGCGGTGATCGGCGTGCAGCACCCGAAATGGGACGAGCGCCCGCTGCTGATCGTGGTGCCCAAGGAGGGCCGCACCCCCGACAAGGCCGACATCCTGGCCTTCATGGCGCCGCGCATCGCCAAGTGGTGGATGCCCGACGACGTGGTGGTGGTGGAGGCGATCCCCCACACCGCCACCGGCAAGATCCAGAAGACGACGCTCCGGGACCAGTTCCGCGACTACCGGCTGCCCGGGGCGGCGTGAGCGTCGGGGCGGGCGTCTTCGGATGCCCGCCCCGCGGCGGGCCGGCGCATCCGGCCGATCATCCTGCGGCGCGACCTTATCGCGCGTCCGGCCCATCCTGACGAACCTCCCCGCGCGCCCATCTCGATCGAGGTGAACCTTGCGGCAGCGGCGGGAGGGTGAGCGTGCCGGACGATCTGACCGTCTACTACGATGGGGCCTGCCCGCTCTGCCGGACCGAGATCGGGCATTACCGGGGCTGTGCCGGGGCCGAGCGGGTGCGCTTCGTCGATCTCGCGACGGTGCGCGACGACGCGTCCCTCGGCCCGGGGCTCGACCGGGCCGCCGCGCAGGCGCGGTTCCACGTGCGCGAGGCGGATGGGCGCCTGGTGTCCGGCGCGGCCGCCTTCGCGCATCTGTGGCGCCGTCTGCCGGCCTGGCGCTGGCTCGGCCGGCTCGTCGAGGTCCGGATCTTCGGCTTCCGTCCCGTGCTGCTCCTCGCCGAGGCGGCCTACCGCCTCTTTCTCCCGCTGCGGCCGCACCTGGCGCGCGGCTTGAGCCGCGGCGGCGTTCTGCGGAATTCGGCGTGAGGCCCGGATCCGGCGGAGTACCGCGCGGGTGCCTCGTCCCCTCTCAGGAAGGTGTCGCATGAGCAGCGCGGTCGTCGTCGGCGCCTCGGGCGGAATCGGGGGCGCCCTCGTGGCGGCGCTCGCCGCATGCGGGGCGCATGAGACGGTGTTCGCCCTGTCGCGCGCGCCCGCGTCGCAGCCGGATCCCGTGCGGTCCCTGCCCGTCGACGTGACCGACGAGGAATCCATCGCGGCCGCGGCGCGGACGATCGGCGAGGCAGGGCCGGTCGGCCTCGTCATCGTCGCGAGCGGGATCCTGCACGGGCCGGGCGTCTCCCCCGAGAAGGCGATCCGGGCGCTCGATCCGGCCGCGATGGCCGCCGTGATGGCCGTCAACGCGATCGGCCCGGCACTCCTCGCCAAGCACCTCGTGCCGCTGATGCCGCGCAAGGGGCGCAGCGTCTTTTCCGCCCTCTCGGCGCGGGTCGGCTCGATCGGCGACAACCGCCTGGGGGGATGGTACGCCTACCGGGCCTCGAAGGCGGCCCTGAACCAGGTCCTGCGCACGCTGGCCGTCGAGACGGCGCGCACCCATCCGGAGCTGATCGTGGCCGGCCTCCATCCCGGGACGGTGCAGACGGCCCTGTCCCGGCCGTTCCGCCCGGATCCGGGGCCCGGCCTGTTCGCGCCGGAGGAGAGCGCCGCCCATCTCATGCGGGTCCTGGACGGGTTGCGGATCGGTGAGTCCGGTGGGGTCTTCGCCTGGGACGGGCAGCCGGTCCCGCCCTGAGGCGAGGGCCCGGCGGTCGCGCCGCGTGCAACCAACGGCGGGCTCGCGCGCTTGTCCCAGAATGAAATCCCTGACGGAGAGCGCAATGCCAGTCTGGAAAACCGTCGCCGAACTGGCGACCGAGCGCAACATCGACCTCGCGGCCGCCCAGGCCCTGGTCGACGCGGCCAACTGCCCGAAGGTGTTCGGGCTGCACGGCACCGTCTACCTGATCTGATCGCCGCCGCACCGGCCGGGCGTGCCCGCGGGCATCGCCCGTCGGCTTCCGGCCGGATCACCGTTAGCGGTCGGCTTCGCCCGGTCGCGGTGCGCTGCCGATCCCGATTTTTGTAAAGGTTTAATTCCGGCCGGTTACCGTGGGCGGCGTCACCATAGCGTATAGCGTCCCGGAATCATGAATAGCGGCACGGCGAAATTCGGATCGCTCGAAGACAGCACCGCTCTCCTGCAGAGTCACGTATTGGCGATCTCCGAGGCGATCGCCCGGACGCGGCAGGAGATCGCCGAGATCCGCGAGGAGCAGGATGCCGGGCGCACCCGCGACGAGCTGAACGCCGTCGTGCGCGGCACCGAGCAGGCCACCGACACGATCCTCACGGCCTCGGAGACGGTCGACGCGCTGGCCGGCGGAATCGCCCGGCGCACCGGAGACGACGCGACCCGGGACGACGCCCTGGCGATCCAAGCCCAGATGCAGACGATCTTCGAGGCCTGCAACTTCCAGGACCTGACCGGCCAGCGGATCGCGAAGGTCGTGCGGACCATCGTCCTCGTCGAGGAGCGGGTCGCCGAGATGATGCGGCTGTGGTCCAGCTCGGCCTCGCCGTCGAAGCCGGCCGCGGAGCGGCGCCAGGGCGAGGATTCCCTCCTCAACGGCCCCGCGCTTCCCGGCGCCGCCGCGGTCTCGCAGGACGCCGTCGACGCGATGTTCCCGTAAGGGGTCGCGGTCGCACCTCAGGGTGAGGGCGTGGATGGGACGAAGACCATCGATCGAAGCGGACAGGCTTCGGGAGTTGTCGAGAGTGCGGCTTCGCCTCGTACCGGCACCGGCCAGAGTCTCTGCTGCATCCCGCCAGGATGCGCGGGTCGTCCGTCCATGACCGGACCGGGTGGCGGGCTGTGGACCCGCAGGTTCGGCCGCACGGTGCGGGCGGCCGCCTGACCCCGTCGGGGCACACCCGCCGCGCCGGCGAGAATGACGGGCGACGGCCTGTGCAGAAGGCGGATGCAGGGCTCGGGGCGCCGCCCCGGCGCCCGGAGCGCTTGACGCTGGGCCGCCGATTCCGGACCATGCATTGCACAATCCAAAATTCCCGCCCACATCTCCCCGATGCCCCTGATCGCCCGCCTTCGCGCCTATGCCGCCGAGATGTTCGGCGCGCCCGCCACGCCGCCCGACCCGGAGGCGGAGCAGCACCTCGCCGCCGTGGCCCTGCTCGTCCACGTCGCCCGGGTCGACGGCACGCTGGCCGCGGTGGAGCGCGACCGGCTCGCGCGCCTCCTCACCCACCGCTTCGCCCCCGACGAGGCGCGGGCGCGGGCGCTGATCGAGCGGGCCATCGGCTTCGACGACGAGACCCGCGACGTGGCCGAACTCGTCGAGATGATCGGCCGCGACGTGCCGGAGGAGGAGCGGCGCGGGCTCCTCGGCCTCGCCTGGGCGGTCGCTGCCGCCGACGGGCAGGTGCATGAATTCGAGGACGACCTCGTCTGGCGTGTCGGCCAGCTTCTCGGCTTCGACGACGCCGCGATCACCGCCACCCGGGCGGTCGCCCTGGCGGGGCTGCCGCTGCCGCAGGTCCCGGTCCGGTAACCGGCGATGGTCAGCCCCTTCGTGATGCCGCAATCCGGGCGGAAGCCCGTGCTGCTGGTCCTGCACCAGGAGCAATCCACCCCCGGCCGCCTCGGCCGGCTGCTCCAGGAGCGCGGCCATCTCCTCGACATCCGCCGCCCCCGCTTCGGCGATCCCCTGCCGGAGACGATGCGGGACCATGCCGGCGCGGTGATCTTCGGCGGGCCGATGAGCGCCAATGACGGCGACGACTTCGTGCGGCGGGAGATCGACTGGATCCAGGTGCCTCTGCGCGAGGAGCGGCCCTTCCTCGGCCTGTGCCTCGGCGCGCAGATGCTGGCGAAGTGCCTCGGCGCCACGGTCTGCGCCCATCCCGACGGCAAGGCCGAGATCGGCTACTATCCGCTCCTGCCGACCGCGGCGGGGCGCGACTTCGAAGGCGAGATCGGCCAGCCCTGGCCGTCCCACGTCTATCACTGGCACCGGGAGGGCTTCACCTGCCCGGCCGGCGCCGACACGCTCGCCACCGGCGACGACTTTCCGACCCAGGCGATCCGGGTCGGGCCGGCGGCCTTCGGCCTCCAGTTCCACCCCGAGGTCACCCACGCGATGATCTGCCGCTGGACCGTGCGGGCCGCCGAGCGCCTGCGCCTGCCCGGCGCGCAGGACCGGGCGCGGCAGATCGAGGGCCGGCTGATGCATGACGGCCGCGTGGTGGCCTGGCTCGACGCCTTCCTCGACCATTGGCTGGCGGGGGCGGGGGTTCCAGCGACGACATGATCCTCAGCCTGACGCTGCTGCTGCTCTGCCAGCTCGCCGGCGAGATCCTCGCCCGCACCTTCGCCCTGCCGGTGCCGGGCCCGGTCCTCGGCATGGCGCTGCTCCTCGGGGTGCTCACCTTGCGTGACCGGCGCCCCGGCGGGCTGCCGGCGCCGCTCACCGACGGCACGCTGGAGCGCACCGGCAAGGGGCTGCTCGCCCATCTCTCGCTGCTCTTCGTGCCGGCGGGCGCCGGGGTGATCGGCCGGCTCGACGTGCTGGCCGCCCACGGCCTCGCGCTCGCGGCGGCGCTGGTGGTCTCGACGGTGCTGGCGCTGATCGCCACGGTCTACACCTTCGCCTATGTCGCGCGGCGGACCGGGCGGTGACGGGGGACTTCGCCCTCTGGGTGTTCCTGTCGCGCACGCCGCTCCTGTGGCTCACCGTCACGCTCACCGCCTACGTCGTCGCCGACCGGATCTCCGCCGCCACCGGCCGCCACCCGCTGGCGAACCCCGTGCTGCACGCGATCTGGATGGTCGGCCTGGTGCTGATCGTCACCCGCACGCCCTACGCCGTCTACTTCGAGGGCGCGCAGTTCGTGCACTTCCTGCTCGGCCCCGCCACGGTGGCGCTGGCGATCCCGCTCTACGAGCACCGCAAGACCGTGACCCGGGTGCTGGTGCCGATGCTGGCCGCCCTCGTGGTCGGCTCCACGGTCGCCCTCATCACCGGCATCGGCACGGCGAAGCTCCTCGGCGTGCCGGATGCGATCCTTATCGCGCTGGCGCCGAAATCCGTCACCGCCAGCGTCGCCATGGGCATCACCTCGGCGCTCGGCGGCGACCCGACGCTGACCGCCGTGCTGGTGATCCTCACCGGCATCCTCGGCGCCATCGTGGTGACGCCGCTCCTCGACCGGCTGGGCATGAAGGATTACCGCGCCCGCGGCTTCGCGGCGGGGCTCGCCGCCCACGGCATCGGCACCGCCCGCGCCTTCCAGGTCAGCGAGGTCGCCGGCACCTTCGCGGGCATCGCCATGGGGCTCAACGCTTTCCTGACGGCGGTGCTGGTGCCGCTGGCGCTGGCTTTGCTGCGGTAGGGTTCGTCGAAATAGCCGGTGGAGATTCCATCCTCCCTCGTCATTCCGGGGCCGCGTAGCGGAGCCCGGAATCCATACGCTCAGGTTGTACAGGAAGAGGCGGAGAGCATTCCGCTAGATCCTGGACCATCCGCGGTTCTGGATCCCGGGCTCCGCTGCGCGGCCCCGGGATGACCCTGTGGGTCGGGACCGTTGTCGGACACTTGTCCCGAATTGACAGCCTGAAGGCCTTTCAGGCCCGCGCAACCGCCCCCGTCGCCGCCCGCAACGCCCCGACGAGATGGAGCGAGCCGGTCACCAGCAGCCAGCCGCCGCGCCGCGCGGCGAGGTCCGCGGCCCGGGTGAGGGCGGCGCCCGGGTCGGCCACCGCCTCGGCCTCCATCCCTTCCGCCGCGGCGAGCGCCCGGAGGGTGGCGGCCGGATGCCCGCGCCGCTCCGGCATCTCGGTCGCGACCACGCTCGCCCCGTGCCGGGCCAGCACCGCGAGGAAGCCGGCCGCGTCCTTGTCGCCGGCGAGAGCCACCAGGGCGAGGCAGGGACCGGCGAGATCGGGCGCCCGTCCGAGGTCGCGCAGCACCGCCGCGAGGTTGAACGGCACGTGCGCCCCGTCGAGCACCACCGGCACGACGCCGGCCGCGGTCGAGATGCGCCGGCGCTCGAGCCGCCCCGGCAGGCAGGCGCCCGCGCGGGCCTCGGCGTCGAGAAGGCCCGCCCGCAGGGGCGCTCCGTCGCGGCCGCGCGACCCGGTTCCGCCGAGATGGTCGAGGACGAGGCCGGCGAGCGCGGCGTTCTCCTCCTCGATCGAGGCGCCGGCGGGGACCACCGGCCGCAGCACCGGACAACCGAGGGCGGCGGCGCGGGCGGCCGCGACCGCCCCGGCCTCGTCGTCGGCGGGCAGCGTGGTGACGAGCACCGCGCCGGGCTTGAGGATGCCGACCTTCTCGGCGGCGATGGCCGCGCGGGTGCCCCCTAAGATCTCGGTATGCTCCAGCGCCACGTTGGTGACGACCGCGACCTCGCTCTCCACCGCGTTGGTCGAGTCGAGGCGCCCGCCGAGCCCGACCTCGATCACCGCCCAGTCGAGCCCGGCTTCGCCGAAGATCGCGAGCGCCGCGGCGGTGAGCACGTCGAACCAGGTCGCGTCCCGGCCCGCCGTGTCGTCGCGGCGCGCCGCCTCGTGGGCGTCGAGGGCGCGGGCGAGCGCGTGGGCGAGGCGCGCCTCCTCCACCGGCCGGCCCTGGAGGCAGACCCGTTCGGTGACCGATTCGACGTGGGGCGAGGCGTAGCGCCCGACCCGCAGGCCCGCCCGCATCAGCCCGGCCTCGATGAGCGCGCAGACCGAGCCCTTGCCCTTGGTGCCGCCGACATGGACCACCCGCAGGCGCGCATGCGGCGCGCCGAGCCGGGCCAGCAGGTCGCGCATCGGGTCGAGCCCGACCCGCATCCCGCCCCGGGGCCGCTTCTCCCAGTCGGTCAGGCGGTCGAGGCGGTCGAGGATCGCGGGCAGGGGCGTGTCGGTGGGCATCGGCGTCATGGGTCACCCGTCGGTCGGTGCGGGGAGGGTGCCCAGGCGAGCGGCGGCTGACGTCCCGCGCTCCCCGGTGGTTGGACCACCTTGAACCTCGCCAGTCACGCGGGACAGCCCCCCATAAGAGACGGGCCGGCGCCGGGCAACCGCCGCTGCGTCACCTTGTGCCGGCCCCGGCGGGCGGCTACTCACCGGGACCGACCCCTCGCCCGCCAGGATCGCCCGCTCCCTTGCCCGCCCGCCTCGACGCCATCGACTGGGCGATCCTCCGGGAGCTGCAGGCCGACGGCTCCATCACCAACGTGGAGCTGGCCCGGCGCGTCGGCCTGTCGGCGCCGCCCTGCCTGCGCCGGGTGCGCGCCCTGGAGGAGGCCGGCATCATCCGCGGCTACCGCGCCCTGCTGGAGCCGAAGGCGCTGGGCTACGAGGTGGTGTGCTTCGCCATGGTGCAGCTCGCCGCGCAAGGCCAGGCGGAACTCGCCGCCTTCGCGGCCGAGATGCGCGACTGGCCGATGGTGCGGGAATGCTGGACGCTCTCGGGCGAGACCGACTTCCTGCTCAAATGCGTCGCGCCGAATCTCGGCGCCTTCCAGCAGCTCGTCGGCCACCTCACCGGCCTGCCCAACGTGCGCACGGTGCGTACCGCGCTCGCCCTCGACCAGATCAAGGACGAGCCGATCGCCCCCCTCGACGGGACGGCGCCCGAGGCGTGACCGCAGCGTCCGCCGGAGACGACCGGGCCGCCGGCACTTTACTGTAAAGGTCTGGGTCTCGCGCCGGCCTGCCCCAAAAATGGCGGGCGGCGGACGGGCTCTTCCGCTATCGTTGCCCGGTCGACGAGAGTTCATGGGGCGCGCAGCTATCTGCAGCTGAAACTGCAAGTTGATATTTTGTCGCCAGATCGCTGACTCTGGGGTGTATCATCGCCGATATTGCCCCACTCGATTGCCGGAGGCTGCAGAATGACCATGCCGGATCGACACGACCCCGAGCCGCGTCCGCTCGCCGGAAGGCCGGAGGGCCGGCCGGATCCGGTGAGCCTGTTCGCCGTCCCGGTCGCCCGGGCGACAAGCCGGCCCGGCGATCCCGTCCCGGTCACGCAGACGCTCTACCGCACCCCGGACAAACGCTACGTGATCCGAACCTGCCTGCATCTCGGGGACGATCCGGCGCACGACGTCTGCGACGTGACGATCTACGCCCGCGAGGCCGACCTGCGCGAGGCGCTGTCGGCCGGCAGCGACGGACCCGATCAGGCGCTGCTCGCCGCTGCGGGGCTGGATCGGGGGTGAGCGGACGAAGTCGTGATCAAGCCACTTTGCTGGTTCGACGCGACTGAAACCCTCCGCGTCATCCCGGGGCCGCGCAGCGGAACCCGGGATCCATATCCGCCGACGCTATAGAACCCAGCGCGACACGTTCCGCTTCATCCTGGACCGTCGGCGGTTATGGATCCTGGGTTCTCGCCTTTCGGCGAGCCCCGGGATGACGTTGAGCCGTTGATTGGTTCGGACGACGACCAAGGAAGACCAGGCGGCGACCGCGAACGGTCGCCGCCCCGACCCGTCAATGATGCTGGTGCCCGCCCCCGGCCTCCGGCGCCGACGCGCCGATGGCACCGACCGCGAAGCGCACCGCCACGGTGCCGGCGCGGGCGAAGGTGAGGGTGCCCGCGATGGGCTCGCCCGCCTTCACCGGGCCGGTCAGGTCCATGAACATCAGGTGGTAGCCGCCGGGCTTGAGCACCACGGTCTCGCCGGGCTTGATGACGAGGCCGGCTTCCACCGGGGCCATCTTCGCCACGCCCTTGTCCATCGCCATCTGGTGCACCTCGCCCCGGCCCGCGAGGGGGATCGAGGCCGCGACCAGCCGGTCGGGCTCCTTGCCGGTATTGGTGACCTGCAGGTAGCCGCCCGCCACCTTGGCGCCGCCGGGCGTGGCGCGGATCCACGGCGCCTCGATGGTGAGGTCGCCGGCCTTGATCGACGACGGCGCGGCGGTTGCGGCAGGAGCCGCTGCCGCTGCCGCCGCCACGATGCGCACGCCCGGGGCCGGAGTCTTCAGGTCGCGGGCCGACTGGCCGGCGGCCGGCACCTCGCGCCAGTCGACGACCGTGCCGTCGCAATCCTGGCGCACCGGGAAGTAGACCGTGCCGCCGGGCGCGACCGCATCGGTGAGGCGGGCCTGGAACACGAACTCGTCGTAGAAGTCGTCGGGCAGGGACCCGCCCTTCCAGGTGATCGTCTTCACGCCCTCCGAGACGGTGCCGTGATAGGACGGATAGGCACGGGCATACGGCCCCTTCTCGGTGCTGAGTTCCCAGCCGGCCTTCGGCATGGGCTTCGCCGCGATCACCCCGTCGGGGATCGTGACGGTGAGGCCGGTGGTCGCCTTGCCGTCGCAGCCGTGGCCGATCTGGACCACGCCGCGATAGGTCTGGTTCGGGCTCGCCTGCGTCACGGCGAGGACCGCGTGGGCGAGGGCGGGCGCGGCAGCCAGGGAGAGGGCGGCGGCGAGGCCGGCGCGGAGCGAAAACGTCATGATGTCGGGTCCGGATGAAGCAGAGAGGGGAGGCGTGAGGTCGAGGGGACCGGCGCGACGAGCCGGATCGTCACGCCGCGGGCGGACCGCGGGCGGAGGCCGGCCGGGCCGGCGCCGCGCAGCCTGCGTCCGCCGCCGCGACCGCCCAGGACAGGACGACGGCCGCCCGGGGTGGCCAGGCCGTCGCCGTCGCCGGGGCCGGCGGGGCCGGGTAGGCCTGGCAGGCGACCGTGCAGCAGGCATGGGCATGGACGAGCGGCGCCTTGCCCGACGGAGCCTGATCCGCCGGGACCTGGTGCGACTGGCACAGGAGGCCGCCGCCCGCCGCGACCGGCGCCGGGGCGAGGCCGGCGAGGAAGGCCTGCAGCAGCAGCCCGTAGAGCGACAGCACGGCGGCG
The DNA here is from genome assembly GCF_900116815.1 of Methylobacterium sp. 174MFSha1.1. Lineage (NCBI taxonomy): Bacteria > Pseudomonadati > Pseudomonadota > Alphaproteobacteria > Hyphomicrobiales > Methylobacteriaceae > Methylobacterium > Methylobacterium sp. 174MFSha1.1. Next base: position 174,453 of record NZ_FPCB01000008.1, read on the forward strand.
ATCCCGCGCCAGCGCGCCCTCGTCCCGCCCTGTGCCTGCCCGCTTCCGCTCATCCGCCAGACATAGCCGAGGCGGCCCGGCTTCGCCACGTCCCCGACACCCCTACGGTGGCCCGCGCGGCGCGTTGCACAATTACCGCAGTCCACAGCCCAGCTCGCGGCTCCACAGCAGCGCCCGCCCGGTGCCACAATCTGGCCCGCTCCTCATAGTGTCTTAACCGCATCCCGGCACCGTCACGGGCCATAGAATGGGGCGCAACACGGCAGCCAGAAGGTCTGCCGCGGTCAGGCGTCCCGCGTCACAGGTTCGAGAGCAGATTTCCCATGCTGACACGCGTTTCCCTCACCGGTTCGCTCGGCCTGGCTCTCCTGGCCGCGGCCGCCCTTCCGGCCCTGGCGCAGGATCGGGGCGGGTCGCTGGCCCAGGCCGAGTGGGCGCAGAACTACGATTCCGCCGCGACGATGCGGGTGCAGCGCTCCAACACGCCGATCCTCTCGCCCCAGACCCTGGCGGCGACCGAGCAGATGGTCGAGCGCTACCGCGACATCGTGGCCCGCGGCGGCTGGCAGTCGGTGTCGGGCGCCGAGCGCCTGCGCGTGGGCTCGAAGAGCCCGGCGGTGACGTCCCTGCGCCAGCGCCTGATCGCCTCCGGCGACCTCGACCCGGCCGCCGGCTCCTCGCCGGTCTATGATTCCTACGTCGAGGCCGGCGTGCGCCGGTTCCAGGCCCGCCACGGCCTGAACCAGACCGGCTCGATGAACGTCACCACCGTGCAGGCGATGAACGTGCCGGCCGACGTGCGGCTGCGCCAGCTCGAGCTGAACGCGGTGCGCCTGCGCTCCTATTCGGGCAATCTCGGCGAGCGCTACGTCATCGTCAACATCCCGGCGGCCCTCGTCGAGACGGTCGAGGGCGACCACGTCGCGACCCGCCACGCCGCCGGCGTCGGCAAGATCGACCGCCAGTCGCCGATCATGAACGCCAAGATCCAGGAGGTGAACTTCAACCCCTACTGGACGGTGCCGGCCTCGATCATCAAGAAGGACCTGATCCCGAAGATGCAGAAGGATCCGTCCTACCTGACGGACAACAAGATCCGCATCTTCAACGGCGACCGCGAGATCCCGCCGTCGCAGGTCAACTGGAATTCCGACGAGGCGACCCGCTACCGCTTCCGCCAGGATCCGGGCGTCGACCTGAACTCGATGGGCTTCGTGCGGATTAACATCCCGAACCCGCACGGCGTGTACATGCACGACACGCCGGCCAAGGGCATCTTCGGCGACGATTTCCGCTTCGTCTCGTCGGGCTGCGTCCGCGTGCAGAACGTGCGCGACTACGTGTCCTGGATCCTCCAGGGCACCCCGAACGCCAACCCGGACACGATCGAGGCGATCATCCAGGGCGGCCAGCGGGTCGATGCCCGGCCGCTGGCGCCGATCCCGGTCTACTGGACCTACATCACCGCCTGGTCGACCCCGGACGGCCTCGTGCAGTTCCGCGACGACATCTACAAGCGCGACGGCGCCGGCGCGCCGACCGCCTCGATGGCCGCCGCCGCCGCCGGCCCGCGCAACTTCAACCCCGACGCCGACGACGACCAGACCAACTGATCGCCGCGTCGCGACCTGATCTGACGACGGCCCGGGCGCGAGCCCGGGCCGTTTTCGCGTGAGTGGACCCCGTCATGACCCCCGATCCCGACACCCGCCTCGACGCGCTGGAGGCCCGCATCGCCCACCAGGACGCGACGATCGAGGACCTCAACCGCATCGTCACCGAGCAGTGGAGCGCCATCGACGCCCTGACGCGGCACGTCGCGGCGCTACGCGAGCGGGTGCGCGAGATGGCCGAGCGGCCGGCCGAGGCCGGCGACGAGCCGCCTCCGCCGCATTACTGAAGCACGACCGCCCCGGGCCTCGCGGTCCGGGGCGGACCGGAGATCAGAACGTGCCGAACTTGAAGTTCAGGCCGGCGCGAACCAGGCTGCCCTCGGTGCGGAAGCGGGAGAGGTAGCCGACGCCCGGGCCGCCGGTCGAGGCGACCAGCAGGTTGCGGCTGCCGAGGTCGTAGCGCAGGTACTCGACCTTCACCGTCACGGCGTTCGACTTGAAGACGTTCAGGAACGAGTCGGTCGGCATGGCGTACTCGACGCCGCCGCCATAGGCGTAGCCGGTCTCGATCCGCGAGCGGTTGCCGAAATACGTCTGCGGTACACCGGTGCGGAAGGCGACCGTCTGGGTCACGTCGCCGTAGGCGAAGCCGCCGGTGCCATAGACCAGGAACCGGTCGAAGGCGTAGCCGATCCGGCCCCGCACCGTGCCGAGGAAGCTGAGATCGGCCCGGTAGGTGTTGGTCAGCTGGTTCGGGTTGAACGCCGGCAGGAAGATCGACTCGGTGCGGCGGCGGTTCAGGTCGGTATAGGCCGCGTCGGCTTCGAGGCCGACGACGATGCCGGAGCCGGGCGTGAACTGGTAATTGTAGCCGACCTGGCCGCCGGCGGTGAAACCGTCCTGCGCCAGCGGCACGCTCGCGCGGCGCAGCCCGTTCGTGACGTTGGCCTGGAGCGCCCCGATGCCGACGGTGCTCACCCGGTCGGCCTCGGTGTAGGCGTAGCCGGCGTTGATGCCGAAATAGGCCCCGGTCCAGGTGAAGACCGGCACCGGCGTGAAGACCGGCGGCGGCGCGGCGCGCCGGGGAAGGTCGGCGGCGGACGCGGCGCCGACGGACAGGGCGACGGTGGCGCCCGCGGTGAGCAACGACTTGAGCATGAAACGCGGTTTCCCCTCTCGTGCGATCAAAACGCGGACGATCTGTGCGGCCACGTCTTTGCGCTGCCAAGGACCGCCGGGACACGGTGCCGTGTTTCCGCCGTGCTCATGGCTCGTATCGCTTCTGTTTCTCGCGCCGCGTGTCCTGCCCGACACGGATTTTCGCACGAGCAAGACTGGTGATAAAATTTACGTGAGTTTGGATTAAAGCGCAGATCTTGTTGGAAGTGCCTATCCTCGGTTAGGAGACGCCGGCGCTGATCTGTGCGACTGATCCCGCGACGCCCATCGGCCGACTCGGTCCGGCATGTCCCGAGCCGGATCGGTGTAGGGAGGCGTCCGGCCGGCCGTGAATTTTCATCAAGGGCGCCTTTAATATTTTTGAGTTTTCATCCGGGCGTTTCAAATTCACATTGGATGCGGATCGGCCCCGACGGACCGGTCACTGGCATTGATCGACCCGATGCGAGGTCCGAGGCCTGGACGCGGACGCGACGGAAGGTCCGGGTCCAGGCGCCGGACTCCTGCTTGGACTCTCGCGCCGCCCGCGTGTAGAAGCCGGCCGATCCCGATCATCGACTTCCGCACCGGCGCTCCGGCCGGGCGGCTCCCGACGAACCCCGAGGCCATCATGAGCGTGGGCACCGCCGCCACTTCCCGGTCCAACTCGTTCTTCTCCGCGTCGCTGGAAGATGCCGATCCGGAACTCGCCGGCGCCGTCGCCAAGGAACTCGGTCGCCAGCAGCACGAGATCGAGCTGATCGCCTCGGAGAACATCGTCTCGCGCGCCGTGCTCGAGGCGCAAGGGTCGGTGCTGACCAACAAGTACGCCGAGGGCTATCCGGGCCGACGCTATTACGGCGGCTGCGAGTTCGTCGACATCGCCGAGAACCTCGCCATCGAGCGCGCCAAGCGCTTGTTCGGGTGCGACTTCGCCAACGTGCAGCCGAATTCCGGCTCCCAGGCGAACCAGGCCGTGTTCATGGCCACCATGCAGCCGGGCGACACCTTCCTCGGGCTCGACCTCGCGGCGGGCGGCCACCTCACCCACGGCGCGCCGCCGAACGTCTCGGGCAAGTGGTTCAAGCCGGTCTCCTACACCGTGCGCCGCGAGGACCAGCGCATCGACATGGAGCAGGTCGAGCGCCTGGCCCAGGAGCACAAGCCGAAGGTGATCATCGCGGGCGGCTCGGGCTATCCGCGCCACTGGGACTTCGCCAAGTTCCGCGAGATCGCCGACAGCGTCGGCGCGGTGTTCTTCGTCGACATGGCCCACTTCGCTGGCCTGGTCGCGGGCGGCGCGCACCCGTCGCCGTTCCCGCACGCCCACGTCGTCACCACCACCACCCACAAGACCCTGCGCGGCCCGCGCGGCGGCATGATCCTGACCAACGACGAGTCCCTGGCGAAGAAGCTCAACTCGGCGATCTTCCCCGGCCTCCAGGGCGGTCCCTTGATGCACGTCATCGCCGGCAAGGCGGTGGCCTTCGGCGAGGCGCTGCGGCCGGAGTTCAAGACTTACGCCCGGCAGGTGGTCGAGAACGCCCGCGCGCTCGCCGACACCATCATCTCGGGCGGCTACGACATCACGTCCGGCGGCACCGACAACCACCTGATGCTGGTGGACCTGCGCGCCAAGGAGCTGACCGGCAAGGCGGCGGAAGCCGCGCTCAGCCGCGCCGGCATCACCTGCAACAAGAACGGCGTGCCGTTCGATCCCCAGAAGCCGACCATCACCTCCGGCATCCGGCTCGGCACCCCGGCCGCGACCTCCCGCGGCTTCGGCGTCGCCGAGTTCAAGAAGGTCGGCGAGCTGATCGTGCAGGTGCTCGACGGCCTGCACCGCGCCGGCGAGGCGGGGGATGCGGGCGCCGAGGAGGCTGCCAAGCGCGAGGTGCATGCCCTCACCGACCGGTTCCCGATCTACGGCTGATCCGGCGCTCTCCCGGCTTTCCTATCCGCCGGGAGCACTCTAGAACACGCCCCTTCCGGGGCCGGTCCCGCACGGGGCCGGCCCTTTTTCGTATACAGAGGAACGGGCGGCCGATGCGGTGCCCCTATTGCGGCGGCCTCGACACGCAGGTGAAGGATTCCCGGCCGAGCGACGACAGCTCGGCGATCCGCCGCCGGCGCACGTGCTCGGATTGCGGCGGCCGCTTCACCACCTTCGAGCGGGTGCAGCTGCGCGAGCTCGTCGTCGTCAAGCGCTCGGGCCGCAAGGTGCCGTTCGACCGCGACAAGCTCCAGCGCTCGGTCGAGACCGCGCTCCGCAAGCGCCCGGTCGAGTCGGAGCGGATCGAGCGGCTGGTCAGCGGCATCACCCGCCGGCTCGAGAGCACCGGCGAGGCCGAGGTGACCAGCGAGGCGATCGGCGAGGCGGTGATGGAGGGGCTGAAGGGCCTCGACGACGTCGCCTACGTGCGCTTCGCCTCGGTCTACAAGAACTTTCGCGAGGCCCGCGACTTCGAGGAGCTTCTCGGCCACCTCGCCGCCGGCGCGGCCCAGGCGACGGCCGACGAGGCCGCCCCGCCGGAGGAGGCGCCGCCGGCCCGACGGCCGCGGAGCCGCGCGTCGTGAGCGCCCGGGATATCACCCGGGACGAGGTCGACCGGCGCTACATGCGCCTCGCCCTGGCGCTCGGCCGGCGCCATCTCGGCCAGGCCTGGCCCAACCCGTCCGTCGGCGCGGTGCTGGTCGGCGGTCCGCCGGGTGCCGAGCGCATCCTGGCCCAGGGCGTGACGCAACCCGGCGGCCGGCCGCATGCCGAGCGGGTGGCCCTGGCGGCGGCCGGCGAGGCCGCCCGCGGCGCGACCCTCTACGTGACCCTCGAACCCTGCTCGCATCACGGCCGCACCAGCCCTTGCGCCGACGCCACCATCGCGTCCGGCGTCGCCCGGGTGGTGAGCGCGATGGACGATCCCGATCCGCGGGTCGCCGGGCGCGGCCATGCGCGGCTGGACGCGGCCGGCATCGCCGTCTCGGTCGGGCTCATGGGCGCTGAGGCCGCGCGCGACCAGCGCGGGCACGTGAGCCGGATCACCCTCGGGCGGCCCGCCGTCTTCCTCAAGCTCGCCCGCACCGCCGACGGCTATGCGGCGGGCGGGGAGGGGCGGCTGATGATCAGCGGGCCCCGGGCCAATGCCGAGATCCACCTGCAGCGGGCGCATTGCGACGCGATCATGGTCGGCGTCGGCACGGTGCTGGCGGACGATCCCCAGCTCACCGTGCGCCTGCCCGGGATGGCGGCGCGCTCGCCGCTGCGGGTCGTCCTCGACCCCTGCCTGCGCACGCCGCCCACTGCCGGCCTGGTGCGCACCAGCGTCACCGTCCCGACGCTGATCCTCGCCGGGCCGCACGGCTCCGAGGTGGCGGCGGAGGCCTTGAGCGCCGCCGGCGCCGAGGTGCAGAGGGTGCCGGTCACGGCGGACGGGCGCATCGACTTGGCCGCCGCCCTGCGCTTCCTCGGCGCCCGCGGCCTGACCCGGGTCTGCTCGGAAGGCGGGCCGACGCTGGCCGACGCGCTCGCCCGCGAGGACCTCGTCGACGAGTGCCTGCTCGTCACCGGCGACTGCGTCCTCGGCCAGCCCGGCCTGCCGGCGGTCGGCCCGCACCTCGCCGCGCGCCTCGCCTCCCCGGAGTTCAGGATCGCCGAGGACATCCGGATCGGCACCGATCTCTTCACCTGCCACGTACGGAGTCCGTAGATGTTCACCGGCCTCGTCTCGGATGTCGGCCGCGTCGCCGCGGTCTCCGGCGATTCCAAGCTCAAGCGCATCGCCATTGACTGCGCCTACGATCCCGCCGGCATCCTGATCGGCGCCTCGATCGCCTGCGCGGGCCCCTGCCTCACCGCCGTGACGGTGACGCCGCGCGCGGGCGGCTGCACCTTCGAGGTCGATGCCGCCGCCGAGACCCTGGCCCGCACCACCGTCGGGGCGTGGGTCCCCGGCACCCGGGTCAACCTGGAGCGCTCGCTGAAGATCGGCGACGAACTCGGCGGCCACCTCGTCACCGGCCATGTCGACGGACTGGCCGAGATCGTCGCCCGCGAGCCGGTCACCGGCCAAGCCGGCGACGTCTGGGCGCCGAGCGAGCGCTTCGTGCTGCGGGCGCCGTCCGCCCTGTCGCGGTTCATCGCCGAGAAGGGCTCGGTCTGCCTCGACGGCACCTCGCTTACCGTCAACGGCGTTACGGGCGACACCTTCACGGTGCTGCTGATCCCCCACACCCTCGCCGTCACCACCTGGGGCGAGCGCCGGGTCGGGGACAGGCTCAACCTCGAAGTCGACCTGATCGCCCGCTACGCGGCCCGGTTGACGGAGGCGCGGGCGGCGGTCGAGGTGGGCTGACCACGGGGGTGATCGCGCGGCGGACTCGTGACAGGATGTGGTCTGCCGATGCGGTCAGCTTTCGGTTGCTCGACGACGCCTGTGCCGATCCAGTCGGCACGGTCGAAGTCGTCACGCCGATCGGAACGCTGCTCGTGACGGCGGAACCGAGGATCGTGGGACGGACGTTCTTTGCCGAGCGCGTCCACATGCATGGGGTGGGCTTCGGGGCGAACGAGATCGGGCCGGCTGCCTTGCGTCTGCTGGCAGAGATGTTCCTGCGGGAGATGGACTGCGATGAACTCATCGTTGAAGGAGCGGTTCGCACGACTGGGGCCAATCCAGGCCATCGACCGCGTCCCCTCCGGTTCACCCGGCGCCTTCGTTCTGCAGCCTCATCCGGATCTGACGACGGTTAAGACGGTCTCGGCGGCGCTCTCGCTGTGTCGGCGCGGCGCGTCGATGTTGCAGGCCAAGCGCGCGCTGGAGGCGATGCTGCAGGACGGCCGAGCCGTCATTCCTCTCTCCAGGATCGAAGATCCAGCCAGTCTCGCCCAGGAATTGGCCGGCAGCGGCGTAATCGCGGCACTCGACCCCCAGCCTCCGGTAGATGTGCGAAGCTTGCGGAGCCGGCTCGGCCTGTCTCTCGACGATTTCGTTCTCCGCTACGGCCTCGATCGCGACGCCGTCGCTGATTGGGAGGCCGGCCGAGCGACGCCCGACACCGCGGCCCGCAGCTATCTGCGGGTGATCCAGAAGCTGCCCGAGGAAGCACGTCGGGCTCTGGCCGAGGCGGGCTGACCGCGAGACGCCGTTGTTTACGCCCCTGAGCCCGTACGGGAGAGCCGCGCGGCGAAGAACTCGGCCAGGGCCTCGACCTTCGCCGGCCGCGCCTCTGCACTCGGCGTGACGAAGGAGAGCGCGCCGCCCGGCAGGTGCCAGCCCGGCAGCAACGCCTCCAGGCGCCCGTCGGCGAGATACTCGGCGGCGATGAAGTCCGGGAGTTCGGCCACGCCGAGCCCGTCGAGCAGCACCGGCAGCAGGGCGTCGGCATTCGTCACCCGCAGGGGACCGGCGGGGACGACGCTCGCCTGCTCGCCCTCCGGCCCGGTGAAGTGCCAGATGCCGCGCCGGGCGCGGTAGGCGTAGCCGAGGCAGTGATCCGGCCTCAAGCTCTTCGGATGCTCCGGCCGGCCGTGGCGCGCCAGATAGGCGGGCGCCGCCACGACGAGGGCCGAGACGGGCCGGATCCGCCGCGCCACGAGGCTCGAATCCGGCAGGGCCGCGATCCGCAAGCCCGCATCGAACCCCTCGCCGACGAGGTCGACCGTCGCGTCCGAGAGATGCAGGTCGACGACGAGCTCCGGGTAGAGGCGCAGCAGCTCCGGCAGCAGGGGCGCGACCCAGCGCAGGCCGAACGACATCGGCACCGCGAGCCGCACCGTGCCGCGCGGCCGGCGCGACAGGTCGCGCGCCGCATCCTCCGCCTCTTGCGCCTCGCGGAAGGACCGGGCGGCGCCCGCGACCACCTGCTCGCCCAAAGCGGTCAGCGCCAGCCGGCGCGAGCTGCGGTTGACGAGCCGCCCGCCCAGGCGCGCCTCCAGCCGGCCCACCGCCCGGGACACGGTGGCGACCGACACGCCCGCTTCCCGGGCGGCGCCCGCGAAGGAGCGCTCCTCCGCGACCTTGGCGAAGAGGGCGAGACCCTCGAAATCCGGCAGCTTCGACATCGACAGATCTGCAACGATGGTTTGCGCGTGTTGCCGTATCGCAAGCGCTAACGTCGGTCCATGGTCCCGCCCACGCACCCGAACGGGAGACACGGACCATGACAGGCAAGCTCACCGACAAGGTCGCCGTGGTGACCGGCGGCACCAGCGGCATCGGTCTGGCGACCGCCCGGCTCTTCGCGCAGGAGGGCGCCCGGGTCTTCGTCGCCGGCCGGCGCCGGGCGGAGCTCGACGCGGCCGTGGCGGCGATCGGCCCCGCGGCCACCGGCGTGCAGGCCGACACCTCGAAGCTCGCCGACCTCGACCGGCTCGTTGCGCAGGTGCGGGCGGAGGCCGGCCGCATCGACGTGCTGTTCGCCAATGCCGGCGGCGGCTCGATGCTGCCGCTCGGCGAGATCACGGAGGCGCAGTTCGACGACACGTTCGGCCGCAACGTGAAGGGCGTGCTGTTCACGGTGCAGACGGCGCTGCCGCTGCTCGCGCCCGGCGCCTCGGTGATCCTCACCGGCTCGACGGCGGGCACGGAGGGGACGCCGGCCTTCAGCGTCTACGCCGCCTCGAAGGCGGCGGTGCGGGCGCTCGCCCGCAACTGGATCCTCGACCTGAAGGGCCGCGGCATCCGGGTGAACACGCTGAGCCCCGGCGCGACCCGCACGCCCGGCCTCGTCGACCTCGCCGGGCCGGACGCGGCCCGGCAGCAGGGCCTGCTGGATCACCTCGCCGCGCAGATCCCCATGGGCCGGGTCGGCGAGCCGGACGAAATCGCCCGGGCGGCGTTGTTCCTGGCCTCGGACGATGCGAGCTTCGTCAACGGGATCGAGCTGTTCGTGGATGGCGGGCAGGCGCAGGTGTGATCGCCCGCGGCACGGACAGGGGCGGGGCTGTCCAGTTCGCCGGGCGGCCTTGAGACGTCACTTATGCCGTCGCCGCATCGAGGGTGCGCGCCACCCAGGTCTCCAAGCTGATCCCGGCACGCTGCGCCGCACTGGCCGCCGCCTTGTGAGTTTTGGGATCGACGCGCACCACGAGATGCCCGGAGAACGGCTCCTCCGGTTCTTCCCCCCGGGCGCGGCAGAATTCGATGTAGTCGTCGACGCTCTCGGCGAGCGCTTGTTTCAATTCGTCGACGGATCTTCCCTGAAAGGTGATTACGTCGCGCAGATTGACGACTTCGCCATGAAAGAGCCCAGCCCCGTCGTCGTACTCGACGATCGCTTGATAGGGGCCATGGTGCATGATGGTCATGGTTCGATACCCGCTTCGAGCAGGAAGCGCCGAACCGATTTCACGGCACCGCGATCCGTTTCCTTCTGCGGATGGGGCCGATGAAACACGGCGCGGACGCCCGACAGGACGACTCGCACCCGCGATCCCCGACCTTCCTGCACCTCCCCGCCGCAGGCGACGAAGAGGGCCTCGATATCGACCCAATCGATGTTGGCCCGAACCGGGTCGGCGAACACGGTTTGCAGCGTCGTGCGATGCTTCCCGCTGAGGTTCATATCGTACCCGGCCTTCCGTTTACCAACAAGGATCCGCTCGCAAACAGCCACAGGCGCTCAGGCCGAATGCGGCAGGCACCCGGGCCTCGGTTGCACCGAGCGCCGGTCCACGAAGAGGGTGCGCCGCTTCGAAGCGCCGGGGTCCGACAGCTTCCGCGTCAGGGAGATGATGGCGACCTTCCAGTCATGGATGCCCGGCAATGGGGCATCCATGACGCCGACGAGCACGGTCACGCCTCGGCACCGGAACTCATCGACCGCCGCGAGCACCCGGCCATAGAATTCTCGTCGATGGACCGGCTCTCCGCTGCCGATAATCTCTGAGACCATCACCATGGAAGCGAGATCCAGCCACTCGATCAGTCCTTCAACCTGTCCATCGTAGTCCGACCCGAGCTCGGGGCGGTGGATCAGATAGGCTGGCGTGGCGGCGATCATGCGGACCTGCCGATGGGTTTGGAACTTGCGCACTGCGACCGGCTCCAAGTGGCCCCACTCCTCGACGAGCTCTTTGGCCGCTTGCTCTCGAGAGATCGGCACTCGGGATTTCGTGAAGGCGCCGGGCTCATAGCCGAGCGCCCGCGCGATCCTGTCGAGGCACTCAGCGCCGACCTGCTCAGCGCGCTCCGCTCGCTCGACCGTCGAGAGCGATACTTGCGCGAAGTCGGCCAGAGTCTCCTTCTTCCATTGCCGAAGCCCTCGACCCATCCGGATCATCATCGCCACAAGTTCAAGGGGCGGCACTGCGGCAACATTCGGTGCTCGCGGCGGCATCGCCGCCAACCGCTTGATGATCTCATCGGTCTTCATGACATCCTCCGTCCGACGTCGGGAAGATGGCCTGGGTGATCCGCTCAAAAGAGTCCGAAAAACCCTTCAGGGCGATCGTGCACGAGGCAGAGCAGTGGCTCCGGACACGACGGTCCTCAACGGCCGCCGGGCCGCCATCGGATGATAGCGGCCCGGGACTGGTTCAGGTTGTCCAATGCGGGGCTTCGGGATTGCCGAGCGGAGCACTGGATCGGCGATCCTCAGCTATGCGCCAAGATCGCCAGCAGCAGCAGCGCGATGATGTTGGTGATCTTGATCGCCGGGTTCACCGCCGGGCCGGCGGTGTCCTTGTAGGGGTCGCCGACGGTGTCGCCGGTCACCGCGGCCTTGTGGGCGTCGGAGCCCTTGCCGCCGTGGTGGCCGTCCTCGATGTACTTCTTGGCGTTGTCCCAGGCGCCGCCGCCCGACGTCATCGAGACCGCGACGTAGAGGCCGGTGAGGATCACGCCCAGCAGCATCGCGCCCACCGCCGCGAAGGCCTGGCCCTTGCCGGCGATGGCCTGGATCACGAAGAACAGCACCACCGGCGACAGCACCGGCAGCAGCGAGGGTACCACCATCTCCTTGATCGCCGCCCGGGTCAGCATGTCGACGGCGCGGCCGTAATCGGGCCGCTCTGTCCCCTGCATGATGCCGGGCTTCTCGCGGAACTGGCGGCGGACCTCCTCGACCACCGCGCCGGCGGCGCGGCCCACCGCCGTCATGGCGATGCCGCCGAACAGGTACGGGATCAGGCCGCCGAGCAAGAGGCCGACGACGACGTAGGGGTTCTGCAGCGAGAAATCGACCGTGACCCCCTGGAAGAACCGGTACTGCGTCGGCGAGGCGTTCTTGATGAAGTAGTTCAGGTCCGAGGTGTAGGCGGCGAAGAGCACCAGGGCGCCGAGACCCGCCGAGCCGATGGCGTAGCCCTTGGTGACCGCCTTGGTGGTGTTGCCGACGGCGTCGAGCGCGTCGGTGGACTTGCGCACTTCCTTCGGCAGGCCCGCCATCTCGGCGATGCCGCCGGCATTGTCGGTGACCGGCCCGAAGGCGTCGAGGGCGACGACGACGCCGGCGAGCGCCAGCATGGCGGTGACCGCGATGGCGATGCCGAACAGCCCGGCGAGGGAGTAGGTGACGATGATGCCGGCGACGATGACGATCGCCGGGAGCGCGGTCGATTCGAGCGAGATCGCCAGGCCCTGGATCACGTTGGTGCCGTGGCCGGTGACCGAGGAATGGGCGATCGACTTGACCGGCCGGTAGGAGGTGCCGGTGTAGTACTCGGTGATGACGACGATCAGCGCCGTGATGACGAGGCCGGCCACCGCGCACAGGAACAGGCTGAGCGAGGTGAAGCTGTCGCCGCCGGTGGTGGTGAAGCGGGTCGAGAAGCCGCCGAACATGACGAGGTTGAGGCCCGCGATCGCCACGATCGAGAGCGCGCCGGCGCCGATCAGCCCCTTGTAGAGCGCCCCCATGATCGACTGGTTGGAGCCGAGCCGCACGAAGAACGTGCCGATGATCGAGGTGACGATGCAGGCCGCCCCGATCGCCATCGGGTAGAGCAGCATCGTCTCGAGCACGTTGCGCCCGCCGACGTCGACTTGGCCCGCAAAGAAGATCGCCGCCAGCACCATCGTGGCGACGAGGGTGACCGCGTAGGTCTCGAACAGGTCGGCCGCCATGCCGGCGCAGTCGCCGACATTGTCGCCGACATTGTCCGCGATGGTGGCGGGGTTGCGCGGATCGTCCTCGGGGATGCCGGCCTCGACCTTGCCGACGAGGTCGCCGCCGACATCGGCGCCCTTGGTGAAGATGCCGCCGCCGAGGCGGGCGAAGATCGAGATCAGGGAGGCGCCGAAGCCGAGGGCCACGAGGGCGTCGATCACCTCGCGGCTCGACGGGTTCAGGCCGGCGAAGCGGGTGAGGTAGGTGTAGTAGAGCGCCACGCCCAGCAGCGCCAGGCCGGCCACCAGCATGCCGGTGACGGCGCCGGACTTGAACGCCACCGAGAGGCCGGCGCCGAGCGACTGCGCCGCGGCCTGGGCGGTGCGCACGTTGGCCCGGACCGAGACGTTCATGCCGATGAAGCCGGCGACGCCCGACAGGACCGCGCCGATCAGGAAGCCGATCGCGACCTTGAGGCCGAGGAGCCAGGCGAGGAGCCCGAACAGCACCACGCCGACGACCCCGATCGTCGCGTATTGGCGGCGCAGGTAAGCCTGGGCGCCCTCGGCGATCGCGCCGGCGATCTCCTGCATGCGCTGCGTGCCGGCATCGCGCCGCATGACGTCGTTGATGGTGACGATGCCGTAGGCAATGGCGCAGAGGCCGCCCACGATGATGAGCAGGAGTGCGGTCATTCTACCGTCCTTGATTGTCGGGCATTCCCGCGACGTCGGACGGCCGAGATGGCGAGCGGCCGTGTCCGCGCGAAGCGGGGCTCCCTCCCTGTTGAGCGGGCCCGCGCACCGGCGCGGATCCGCACCCCCAGTCGTGCCAAACTTCCCACCCGAGCGCAAACGCTCCCAAGCTTCATCCGCGTGAGACTTTCGGCGCCGGCCTTTGCGTCTTCGGATCGTGTCCGGAGCACTGCGCGATCACAGGCAGTCCAGGACACGACGGTGGGCGAAAGGCTGGGCGTGCGAGCCGGGATTCGTCGCGAGGCTCGCCCGTCGCAGGTTGCCGGGGAGGGGAGGGATCCGGCGCGAGGCGCCGCGCGACGTCTCTTGGCGCCGCTCAGGCCACCCGCCGCGAGGCCGGGATGCCGGTGCGGCCATGCGCGGCCTCGAACAGCGCGTTGAGCTCGCCGCCGGCGGCGCGGGCGATGCGGGTCGAGGCGGCCCCCTCGCTCTTGTCCGCCACGAGCGTCCGGAGCGCGTCCGCGGTGCGCTTCTCGACGGCGTAGAACAGGCTCTCGGCCGCCTTGGCATTGGCGCTCAGGAGTACCGCGGCGAGGTCGCGATAGGCTTCCCGGAGGAGATGATGCGCCAGGCGCTCGGCCGCCTGCTCCTCCGTCCGCGCGTCTCCGCCCATGGCTCGGGTACCTCCTGTCGGGAATGCCCGAGGGTGCGTCCGCGGGATTGCGCGAGGCTTGCATGACGTTGCGGCAGGCTGCGCCCGGCATCGTGCAAGTCGAAACGATGTGTTTCGATCGTTTCCGTTTTCAAGCGGCCGGCCCGGCCGCAGGATGCAGACCTGCGGACGCGCCGGCATCGCTACGGCGCCCTGGTTCGAGGAGGATGACGATGAGCTGGCACAGTGCCGACGACCCGGTCCCGGGCGACCGTTTCAGCTGCGACGCAATCCAGACCCTGATCGTGCCGCGCTCGCGCGACCTCGGCTCGTTCGCGGTGCGCCGCGCGCTGCCCTCGACCCAGTGCCGGATGGTCGGGCCCTTCATCTTCTTCGACCAGATGGGCCCGTCGGAATTTCTGCTCGGCCAGGGCATGGACGTTCGGCCCCATCCGCATATCGGGCTGTCCACCGTCACCTACCTGTTCGACGGCGAGATCATGCACCGCGACAGCCTCGGCACCGAATTGCCGATCCGTCCGGGCGAGCTGAACTGGATGACGGCGGGGCGCGGCATCACCCATTCGGAGCGCACCGGCAGCGCCCTGCGGCAGACCGGCTCGCGGCTGTTCGGCCTCCAGAGCTGGGTCGCCCTGTCGGCGCGGGACGAGGAGACCGCCCCGGCCTTCGAGCATTACGACGCCGCCGCGCTGCCGATCGTCTCAGGTGAGGGCAAGACCATCCGGCTGATCGCCGGCGAGGCCTATGGCGCGCGCTCGGCCGTGCGGACCTCGACCCCGATGGTCTACGCCGACGTGACGCTCCAGGCTGGCGCCGTCCTGCCCCTCGATCCCGATTACGACGAGCGGGCGATCTACACGGTGTCGGGCGCGATCGAGATCGCCGGCGACGGCTTCGGTCCCGGCCAGCTCCTGGTCTTCCGCCCCGGCGACCGGATCAGCGTGCGGGCGACGGAGGATTCGCGCTTCATGGTGCTGGGCGGCGAGCCGATGGACGGGCCGCGGCACCTGTGGTGGAACTTCGTCTCCTCTCGGCCCGAGCGGATCGCCCAGGCCAAGGAGGATTGGCGCCAGGGCCGGTTCGACACGGTGCCGAACGACGCCGAGTTCATCCCCCTGCCCGAGGACCCGCCGCCGGTACGCTATCCGTGAGAGCGCGGCGTCGGGGGCCGGAATCGCCGGACCCCGATGCCCGGAAACCAGGCGGAGACCGCTCGCCGAGCCGTCCCGCGCCATCCGACTCGACATGACGATGCCGTGCCATAGGCGTCGAGTCCTAGACGATGAGCGATCGGAGCGGGGCGGCCACCGCGCGGCGGCGAAGATCAATGCCTGGCCGCACCAGCACATCGTTGGCGACGGCGCCAAATCATCGCGCGCCAACTATCCGCGATCTGACGCGACGCCCCAGAAATCGAGAGAGGTGGGGCCTGCAAGGCATAACGAATTTACTCAAATCGATGCGCGACTGAACGCAGAGCGGCGGCCGGTGGAAGTTCAGGTGACAATGGTCGGTTAGCGAAATCATAACGTGTCGCATGGATACTGGGACGATGATCGATGCCGCGGGGCAGGAGCCCGGCGAGGAGCCCAGCCGATGGCCGAGCCACCCATCCCGAGGTGCGCGGGATCTGCGCGCCCGACCCGCCACCGGTTCCGGCGGCGGGGACGGGTGGCGGCGTGCCTGACGGCCCTGGCCGCGGCGGTGGTCCTGGTCCTGGGCCTGCCCGGGGCCCGGGCCGGCGAGCCGGTGCGCCTGACGGTGGTCGGCGGGCTCGCCGGCGTGAGCCAGTACCGGCAGCTCGAACAGCCGTTCTGGCAGACCGAGATCGGCGAGCGCACGGGCGGCCGCCTCACGGTGAGCATCCGCCCGTTCAACGAGAGCGGCCTGCGCGGCGAGGACATGCTCCAGCTGATGCGGCTCGGCGTCGTGCCGTTCGGCACGGCGCTCCTCGCCGTGGCGGCCGGCGACGAGCCCGAGCTCAACGCCGTCGACCTGCCGGCGCTCAACCCCGACATGACGGCCCTGCGGCAGAATGTCGGGCATTACCGCGAGCACCTGCGCGAGGTGCTGCGCGAGCGCTACGGCATCGAGCTCCTCGGCATCTACGCCTATCCGGCGCAGGTCCTGTTCTGCACCCGCAAGTTCGAGGGTCTCGCCGACCTGGCGGGCCGGCGCATCCGGACCTCGTCGGTGGGCCAGTCCGAGCTGATGGCCGCCCTCGGCGCGATGCCGGTCATCATCCCGTTCGCCGAGACGGTGGCGGCGCTCCGCGACGGCGTCGCCGATTGCGCGATCACCGGGACGCTGAGCGGCTACGAGATCGGCCTCTCCGGCGTCGCGACCCACGTCCACGCCATGGCGATCAGCTGGGGCATGTCGTTCTTCGGCGCCAACATCGCGGCGTGGCGGGCGCTCCCGGCGGACCTGCGCGACGAGGTGCGCCGGGGCGTGGCCGACCTGGAGCAGCGCATCTGGAAGCAGGCGGAGGACGACACCGCCCGCGGCCTGGCCTGCGCCACCCAGACGGCCTGCCCGGGGGCACCCCGCAAGGCGATGACGCTCGTGCCGCTCTCCCCGCGCGACGCCGAGCGCCGCCAGCGCCTCCTCACCGAAACGGTGCTGCCGCGCTGGATCGAGCGCTGCGGCGAGGCCTGCGTCGGGATCTGGAACGAGACGCTGAAGCCCGCGCTCGGGGTCACGGCGAAGGCGGAGTAGGGCTGTGGTTCGGACGGCGGTTGGCGACTGATGATGTGGCGCAGAATCAAGCTGGCGATCGCCGCCGGAACGACCCTCATCCTGCTGCTGCTGGCGGCCGGCACGGCGCTGCTGCTGCACAATGCCGACCGGACCGCCCGGCAGGCGGCGCGGGCCGGCCTCGAGCGCTCGGCCCAGGCGGTCGAGGCGGCGTTCAACCGTCAGGTGCTGCAGGTCGACGGGGCGCTCGCCAGCCTGCCCGCCCTGTTCGCCGGCTCGGGGTCCGGCGCCGCGATCACGCCGGCCGCCGCGACCCAGCTCCTGCGCGGCCTGAACTTCCAGACCCTGGCCTTCCGCGACCTCTACCTCGTGCGGGCCGACGGGACGGTCTGGGCGGCGACCCGGCAGCGGGGGGCCGGCCGGCCGCTCCCGTTCGGCATGGCCGAGTTCAACCAGACCCGGACGACCGGTTCGAGCGCGATCTTCGGGCCGGTGCGCAACCCGGTCACCGGCGACTGGTCGCTCTATGTCGGGCGCCTCACCCAGCTGCCGCAGGCCGGGGAGATCCTCGCCGTCGCGGAGGTGCCGCTGCCGGTCCTCACAAGGGGGCTCGCCGAGACCGGTCTCCAGCCGGGCGTCCGCGTCGCGCTGCAGCGCCGGGGCGGCCAGCTGATCGCCAGCCTGCCGCACGACGAGGTGAATATGGGCCGGGTGCAGGCCCTGAGCCTCGACGGCCAGCGGGCCGACGGGCGCACCTTCGACCTGCCCGGGACCGGCGAAGCCGGCCCGTCCTTCGCGGTCGTCCGGCCGACCCTGTACGGCACCATCTTCGTCGGGCTCACCGTCCCGCAGGACGTTGCCCTGGCGGACGGGCGCCGCGACCGCCTGCGGCTGCTCGCGACGACGGGCGCCGGGGCGGTCCTGATCACCGCCTTCGCGGTGGCGCTCCTCGTTGCCCTGCGCGGGCGCGAGCGCCTCGACGCCGAGCGCACCCGCGCCAACATGGTCCTGACGAACGCGATCGAGGCGATGTCGGACGGCTTCGTCATGTGGGACGAGAACGACCGCCTCGTGACCTGGAACCAGCGCTACTGCGACCTCTACGCCGCGAGCGCGCCCTTCATCGTCAAGGGCGCGCGCTTCGAGGACGTCATCCGCCAGGGCGCCGAGGTCGGGCAGTACCCGCAGGCGGAGGGGCGCATCGACGAGTTCGTGCGCGAGACGGTCGCCTGGCATCGCGCCTGCAGCGGCACGGTCGAGCGCCAGCTGCCCGGCGGGCAGTGGCTGCTGATCACCGAGCGCCGCACGGCCGACGGCTGCACCGTCGGCATCCGCACCGACATCACGGCGATGCGCGAGACCCTCGCGGACCTCGCCGCCGCCAACCAGCGCGCCAACGAGGCCGCCGAGGAGGCGATGCGGCAGAACGCGATCCTGAGCGAGCGCGAGAGCCGGATCCGCTTCCTCGCCCATCACGATCCCCTGACCCGGCTGCCGAACCGGGTCCTGTTCCGCAGCGAGCTCGAGGCGGCCCTGCGGCCGGCCCCGGGGCAGGACGGCGTCGCGGTCCTGTACCTCGACCTCGACCGCTTCAAGGACGTCAACGACACGCTGGGGCACCCGGCCGGCGACGAGCTGCTGCGCCTGGTGGCGGAGCGCCTGCGGGCCTGCACCGGCCACAGCCGGATCGTGGCCCGGCTCGGCGGCGACGAGTTCGCGCTGATCTGCGCCTCGCCCGACCTGCCGGCCGAGGCGGAGGCGCTGAGCCGGCACCTCATCGCGGAGATGCGCCGGCCCTTCGACGTGTTCGGCCACGCGGTCGTCACCGGCGCGAGCGTCGGCATCGCGGTCGCGGCCGCGGGCGACCTCGACGGCGACACGCTGCTCAAGCACGCCGATCTCGCGCTCTACCAGGCGAAGGCCGCCGGCCGCGGCACCGCCTGCCTCTTCGCGGAGGATATGGGGGCGCGGCTGCGCGAGCGTCTCGAGATCGAGGCCGACCTGCGGGTCGCGCTCGCGAACCACCAGCTCGAACTGGCCTACCAGCCGATCTACGACATCGCGGCGGATGCCCTGTGCGGCTACGAGGCGCTGCTGCGCTGGCACCATCCGGAGCGCGGGGCGGTGAGCCCGGCCGTGTTCGTGCCGATCGCCGAGGAGACCGGGCTGATCGTCGAGATCGGCGCCTGGGTCCTGCGCCGGGCCTGCGCCGATTTCGCCGTGCTGCCCCGGGGCCTGAGAATCGCCGTCAACCTCTCGCCGCTGCAGCTCGCCAGCGCCACCATCGTCGCCGACGTCACCGGCATCCTCGCCGAGACCGGCCTCGACCCGAACCGCCTGGAACTGGAGATCACCGAGACGGCCCTGTTCACCAAGGGATACGAGAACAGGAAATCGCTCGAGGGGCTGCGGGCCCTCGGGGTGCGGATCGTGCTCGACGATTTCGGCACCGGCTACTCGTCGCTGAGCCACCTGCACCATTTCCCGCTCGACAAGATCAAGATCGACCGCTCCTTCGTCCAGGACATGCCCGAGCGGGCCGACAGCGCGGCGATCGTCAAGGCGCTGGCCGGCCTCGCGACCGAGCTCGGCATGTGCACCACGGCGGAGGGCGTCGAGACCGCCCGCCAGCTCGCCCTCGTGCGCGAGGCCGGCTGCACGCAGGTCCAGGGCTACCTGCTCGGGCGGCCCCAGCCGATCCTGCGGGTGCTGGAGGCGGTGGCGGCGGCGTTCGACAAGCCTGGAGGCTCGGTCCGCGGTCAGGCGGGTGTCCGGGCTGCGGGCTGAAACCCCGCTGTTCCGGGGCTCGTTCGATGGTAGACCACGGAGTTGCCACCCTGCATGTCATTCCGGGGCCGCGCAGCGGAGCCCGGAGTGCCGCAGGCACGCCCAGACGCTCAGGCGGGATAGAATAGAGCGGCACGCATCCCGCCTTTTTCTTCATCCATCCGCGGTTCTGGATTCCGGGCTCCGCTGCGCGGCCCCGGAATGACGCAGAGGATGAAATGTCCGGAGAGACCGATCAAACGGTCTCTCACGCACCGCTCGCCTGGGGCAGGGCGCGCGGGCCGGCGGCCCGGCGCGGCTCGGCCGCGAGGGCGAGGAGGCCCGCGAGGGCGAGCGCGCCGGCGGCGAGGAAGCTCGGCAGCACGAAGCTGCCCGTGAGATCGGCCAGCGCCCCGGCGATCGTCGGCGCGATGATCGAGCCGAGGCCGAACGAGGCGGTCATCACCGCGACGACCTGGCGCCGGCGGGCCCCGGCCAGGGACCGGGCGGCCATGATCCCGAGCGCCGTGATCGGCACGAAGGTCCCGCCGAGGAGCGCCGCCGCCACGACCGCGCCGCCGACGCCGGTCGCCACGACGCTGCCGACGACGCCGACGGCCTCGGCGGCCAGCGCCAGGCCCAGCGTCGGCACGACGCCGATCCGGCGGCTCAGCCAGGTCCACGACGCCACCGAGGGAACCGCCGAGACGCCGACGACGAGCCAGATGACCGATTCGAAGGGCCGCAGGTCGGGCATGCCCCGGACGATCGTCACCAGGAAGGTCGCGGTGGTGACGTAGCCGAGGCCGAAGAGGAAGTAGGAGGCGAGGAGCGCGACGAGCGGCCGGTCGAGGGTAAAGCCGCCCCGCTCCGCGGCCGGGGCGGCGGCGCTGGTCTCCGGCGGCACGAGCGCGCCGACCACCGGCGTGGCGAGGAGCGCGGTCAGCCCGACCGCCAGCCAGGCGCCGCGCCAGTCGGCGCCGAGCGCCCCGGCCGCGTTCACGAGGAGCGCCGAGAGGACGATGCCGGCCCCGATCCCGGCGAAATGCAGCGAGGACAGCCCGGACCGCCCCATCGCGGCGAGCCGGTCGAGGATCACCGTCGAGGCGAAGACGAGCACGAAGGCGCTCGCCACGCCGCCGACGAACCGGAGCGCCAGGAAGGTCGGAACGTCGCCCGCGGCCGCCATCAGGATCGTGCTCACGGCGCTCGCGGCGAGCGATGCGACGAACCAGCGCCGCGGCGAGCCGCGCAAGGCCGGCAGCGCCGCCCCGAGCGCGCCGACGAGGTAGCCGAGCAGGTTCGCCGAGGCCAGGAGGCCCCCTTGCGCCTTGGTCAGCGCGAGGTCGGCGGCCATCGCCGGCAGGATCGGCGTGTAGGAGAAGCGGCCGATCCCCATCGCGACCGCGAGGGCGATGAGCCCGCCCACGGCGAGGCGGAGGGGGTGGATCGTCTGAGCCGGCATGCGGGAGCCTCGTCTCGAAGGAGAACCGCGTTGCTGCGGATCCGATCGTCGCGACCGGGCCCCGGTGCCGGGGCGCGGCATCGCGACCGGGCCCCGATACCGGGGCGCGGCATGGCGACCGGGGCCCGGTATCGGGGCCCGGTCGCCGCGATCACGCCCGGAACAGGTCGTTCACGCAGGCCTTGGCGCGGGTCTTGGCGTCGACGCGCTTGACGATCACGGCGCAGTGCAGGAGCGGACCCGGCGAGCCGTCGGCCAGCGGCTGGCCCGGCAGCGAGCCCGGCACCACCACGGAGTAGGGCGGCACCGCGCCGCGGAATACCTCGCCGGTCGCCCGGTCGATGATCTTGGTCGAAGCGGACAGGATGGTGCCGGCGCCGATGACCGAGCCCTCGCCGACGATCATCCCCTCGACGACGCTGCACTGCGCGCCGACGAAGCAATCGTCCTCGATGACGACCGGGCGCACCTGGCGCGGCTCGATCACCCCGCCGAGGACGACGCCGGCCGAGATGTGGACGTTGCGGCCGACCTGGGCGCAGGAGCCGACGGTGGCCCACGAGTCGATCATCGTGCCCTCGTCGACGCGCGCGCCCCAGCTGACGAAGCTCGGCAGCAGCACGACCTTGCGGGCGACGTGCGCGCTGTAGCGCACGAAGCAGCCCGGCAGGGCCCGGAAGGCGGCGGCCCGGAACTGCGCCTCGCCCCAGCCGGCGAATTTCGAGTGCTCCTTGTCCCACCAGCACGCCGCCCCGGGGCCGCCCTCGACCAGCGAGTAGTCGCCGATATGGGAGGCGACCATCAGGGCGTTGATCAGCCACTCGTTGACGCGCCAGGTGCCGTCGACCTTCTCGGCGACGCGCAGGGTGCCGTCGTCGAGCCGGGCCATCGCCTCGGTCACCGCCGCGCGGACCGGCCCTTCCATGCCGATATACAACTGCTCGGGATGCGCCCATGCATCGTTGATGATCTGCGCGAGATCGACGGCGTCCTGGTTGTTGACGAGATGCATGGTCATGGCGGCGGCCCCTGGATCGTTACTAAATTCCTAACATCGGTGTTCGCATTCGTCATGACAGCGACGGGGGCGGAGGCGGCAAATTCTGCCGATTTCGATCCGTTCTTTAAAGGTTGGTTAACGATGCGGGCGGGGAGGGGCGTCGGGGTCCCGCGAGGTCGGACCGTCCGGAGACATGTCAATGCAAGGTCTGCCGGCCGTGCGGC
Organism: Methylobacterium sp. 174MFSha1.1; assembly: GCF_900116815.1. Taxonomy (NCBI): domain Bacteria; kingdom Pseudomonadati; phylum Pseudomonadota; class Alphaproteobacteria; order Hyphomicrobiales; family Methylobacteriaceae; genus Methylobacterium; species Methylobacterium sp. 174MFSha1.1. Next base: position 196,788 of record NZ_FPCB01000008.1, read on the forward strand.
CGTGCTTCTCGGCTCGGGATGCGGCGCGGCGACCGGCACGGAGCGCGAGGCGGAAGCTGGGGTCTGGTCCCGGATCGATCGCTGCCGCCATGGGCACGAAACGGGACATCGCGAGCCGGAGTCTCGGCTGCCAAGGGACTAACGGCAGGACTGTCCGGGGATAGGAACAGGCGCGCGCCTCTCCGTCTCCTCGGCCAGCCCTGCGGCTGCCCGACCGGTATTCTTGCCAGTTGGACGTCAGGGCTTCGGCCTCGCGCCGCGTGCCCGGCGCCCTTACGCCGCCGGCCGGCGCAGGGCCGTCAGCGCCTCGGCCCAGCGATGCAGCTCGTTCAGCAGGGCCGTCGCGGAGGTCTGGTGCACCTCGAGCTGCGAGAACGCCCCGTCCTTCACGTGCTGGGCGACCATCTGGACCGCGACCGCCTCGACGATCGGGACCATCTTGAGCGTCGTCAGGGTCTGCTTGGCGAGCTGGACGGCGCGCAGGCCGCCCGAGACGCCGCCATAGCTGACGAAGGCGGCCGGCTTGTAGTTCCACTCCTTGTAGACGTAGTTCAGGGCGTTCAGCAGCGACGGCGGCGGGCCGTAATTGTATTCCGGCATGACGAAGACGAACGCGTCCGCCGCCGCGACGCTCGCGCTCCAGCGCCGGGTGTGATCGTGCGCGTATTGCTGGAGCACGGGGTGCTTCGGCTCGTCGTAGATCGGCAGGGCGAACTCGGCCAGATCGACGAGGCGGGCGTCGAACCGGCCGTTCTGCCGCGCGACCTCGTCGAACCACCGGGCGACGGGCAGGCCGACCCGGCCCGGGCGCGTGCTGCAGACGACGGTATGGAGAACCAGGGACATCGTTGCGGTTCCTCGGGAGCGTGTGCGATCGGCGCCGCCGGCGCCAGGCATCCTAGTCCTGCGCCAGCGCGCCTAGTCCTGCGCCAGCGCGACTTGGCGCATCCGGAACGCCGTGATCTCGACCCGGGCCCAGATCCCCGCCGCCTTGAACGGGTCGGCGGCGTGGAAGGCATCCACCGCGGCCCGGTCGGGCGCCTCGACGATGAACAGGCTGCCGATCATGGTCTCGCCGTCCTCGGCGAGGAGCGGACCCGACACCACGATCCGCACCGGGAGCGGCCCGCCGAGATAGGCCTTGTGCGCCTCGTAATGGGCGAGCCGCCGGTCGAGCGCGCCGTCATGGTCGAGGGCGTGGAGGGCGTAGTGGGGCATCCTGTGTCTCCCGGTCACGCGGGCTCGCCGAGGCCGGCGCGGCGCTCGGCGGCGAGGAGGGCGGCGAAGAAGTCGAGGTCGCGCAGGTCGGTGCCGGTCTGCTCGGCGTAGAGGTCGCGCACCAGCGCCGCCACCGGCATCGCGACGCCGGACGCCTCGCCGGCCGCCACCGCGAGGCTCATGTCCTTGAGCATCTGGGCGATCGAGAAGGCGGGGGCGAAGTCGCGCCGCCGCAGGGGATCGAGCTTGTAGGCGACGAGCGGCGAGGCGGCGACGGAGGAGCCGAGCACCGCCAGGACCGTCTCCCAGGCGACCCCGCCCTTGCGGGCGAGGGTCAGCGCCTCGGCGGCGATCTGCGCCGTCGAGCCGACGAAGTGGTTGATCGCGAGCTTGAGGTAGCGCGCCTCCTCGCCCGCGCCGACCGCCAGGATGGTGCGGGCGAAGGTCGAGAGCAGCGGGCTGACCCGCTCCAGGGCCGCCTCCGGCCCGGAGCAGAACAGGGTCAGGGCGGCGGCCTCCGCGGTCGCGGTCGAGCCCGAGACGGGCGCCGCGAGGGTGAGGACGCCCCGCGCCTCGGCCGCCTCCCGCAAAGCCGCGCTCGTCTCCGGCGACACGGTGCTGGTCTCGACGAGCACGGCGTCCCGCGCCATCCGGGACAGGAGCCCCTCGGTGCCGAGGGTGACGGCGCGAAGGCTCGCGTCGTCGGGCAGGCTCGTGATCACGACGCCGCAGGCCGCGATCCGGTCGAGGGGGGCGGCCTCCGCCCCCGGCACGGCGGCGAGCCGGCCGGGATCGCGGTCGAGGGCGAGGAGGGGCTGCCCCGCCGCCACGAGGTGGCGCGCCAAGTGACGTGCCATGGGCGCGCCGAGTTTGCCGAGGCCGATCCAGCCGGTCTGCATCTGCTGCTCTCCCGTTCAGGCCGTCAGGGCCTTGCCCTTGGTCTCGGGCAGGAGGAACGCCGCGACCGCCATGGTGGCGTAGGCGGCGGCCGCGAACAGCCCGATCGCTTGGCCGAGCGGCATCGAGGTCGACATCACTCCGACCAGCGTCGGGAACACCGCCCCGATCGCCCGGCCGAAATTGTAGGCGAAGCCCTGGCCGACGCCGCGCACCCGGGTCGGGAACTGCTCGGTGAAGAACGCCCCCATGGCGCTGAACACGCCGGACGCGAAGAAGCCGAGGGGGAAGCCGAGCACCAGCATCGCGGCGTCGCCGAAGGGCACCATCGTGTAGGTCGTCACCACCACGCCCGCCCCGATCGCGAAGACCAGGAAGGTGGCGCGCCGGCCGATCCGGTCGGCGAGGTAGGCGCCCGCGAGGTAGCCGAAGAACGAGCCGACGATCAGCACCGCGAGGTAGCCGCCGGAATTCATCACCGAGAGGCCGCGCTCGGTGCGCAGGAAGGTCGGCAGCCAGGTCGTCACCGCGAAGTAGCCGCCCTGCGCCCCCGTGCTCATCAGCGCGCCGAGGAAGGTGATGCGCAGGAGCGGCGGCTGGAAGATCTCGAAGAAGGAGGGCTTGTCGCCGGTCTCGGCGATCCGCGCCTGCGACTCCCGGTAGACGTCCGGCTCCTCGATGTAGCGGCGCAGGAAGAACACCAGGATCGCGGGCGCGATGCCGACGAAGAACAGGGCGCGCCACGCCGTCTCGGGCGGCAGGAGCGAGAAGAACAGGGTGTAGAGGAGCGCTGCCGCGCCCCAGCCGATGGCCCAGCCCGACTGCATGGTGCCGAGGGCCTTGCCGCGATGCTCCGGCCGGATGGTCTCGCCGAGCAGGACCGCGCCCGCCGCCCACTCGCCGCCGAAGCCGAGGCCCATCAGCGCGCGGGCGACGAAGAGCTGCTCGAAGCTCTGCGCGAGGCCCGACAGGAAGGTGAAGCCGGCAAACCACAGGATCGCGATCTGCAGCGTGCGCACCCGCCCCCAGCGGTCGGCGAGGAAGCCCGCGAGCCAGCCGCCGATGGCCGAGGTGAGCAGCGCCGCGGTGCCGAGCGCCCCGGCCTCGGCCCGGGTCACGCCCCAGGTCGCGATCAGCGTCGGGATCACGAAGCTGTAGAGCTGGACGTCCATCGCGTCGAGCGCCCAGCCGCCGACGCAGGCGCCGAGCGTCCGCTTCTCCTTCGGCCCGAGCTCCGAGATCCAGCTTCCCCGGCCCTCGGCCGGGACGGCGCCGACGGCGCCGGTCGTTGCCTCGCTCATGGTGGTGTCCTCCCTGGTGGATGGTGGCGACGGCCCCGTTCGCCGGGGTCTTCGTCCGGGTCTCGGCCCCGTAAGGTCGAAGCGGTCAGGCGGCCTTCAGGCCAAAATCGTAGGACAGGTGCCGGAAGGGCCGCTCCATCGCCCGCCCGTCCGGCGCCGGCCCCGCCGGATGCTCGGCGAAGTCCGCGATCAGCGAGGTCTTGACCCCGAACACCGCGTCCGATTCGAGCCACGGGCTGTCGGAGGCGAAGACGTGGGTGATCAGCGTCTCGTGGCCGGGCGCCGCGATCATGAAGTGCACGTGCGCCGGGCGGTTCGGGTGGCGGCTGGTGGCGTTCAGCATCTCGCCGACCGGCCCGTCGGCGGGGATCGGGTACCAGGCCGGCATGACGGTCCAGAAGTGGAAGCGGCCTTGCGCGTCGGTGCGGAACCGCGCCCGGCCGGCGAGCCCGCCCAGCGCATCGAGCTGCTGCACGTCGTAAGACCCGTCGTCGTCGGCGTGCCAGACGTCGACGGTCGCGCCGGCGAGCGGCCGTCCGTCCGCGGAGGCGACCGAGCCGGTGACGAGGAGCGGCGTGCCCTCGAGCGGGCCGGCGATGTCGGCGCCGTTCGGCCGCTCGGGCGCCTCCTCGACGTAGAAGGGGCCGAGCACCGTGGTCTCGGTCGCGCCCTCGGGCATCCGGTGGTTGATGGCGTCGACCAGCATCGAGACGCCGAGCGTGTCGGAGAGCAGGATGAATTCCTGCCGGTGCTGGTCGCAGGTCTGCCCGGTGCGGGTCAGGAAGGCGATGCCGGCCTGCCACTCCTCGAAGGTCAGGTCGACGTCGCGCACGAAGTCGTGCAGGTGGCGCACGAGGCTCGTCAGGACCGCCTTCAGGCGCGGATCCGGCGTCTCGGCGAAGCGGTCGACCACGGCCTGCGTGATGGTGTGCTCGTTGAAGTCGCGCATCGGCGCCTCTCCCGTCCTGGGCGTTTCCCGCTCGGGCGCTGTCCCGCGCCCGCCCATAGATCTTACACGTCGGAATTCGGACGCCGCCCGTGGAAGGCATCGTCGAGCAGCCGCCGGATCGCCCCGCGCTCCAGCGCCCGCGGGTTCCAGTACGGGTTCGCCACGGCCGCCTCGGCCGCGCGGTCGAGCCCCGCCTCCGGCATGCCGATCGCCGCAAGCGAGGTCGGCGCGCCGAGCGAGGCGGCGAGGTCGTAGAGACCTTGGGCGGCGTCCGCCGCGCCGAGCGCGCGGGCGACCCGGGCCATGGCCTCGGGCGCGGCCGGGGCGTTGTAGGCCGCGGCGTGGGGCAGCACGACCGTGTGGGTCTCGGCGTGCGGCAGATCGAACGCGCCGCCGAGCACGTGGCAGAGCTTGTGGTGCAACGCCATGCCGACCGTGCCGAGGCAGGCCCCGGCGAGCCACGCGCCGTAGAGCGCGTCCGCCCGCGCCGCCCGGTCCTGCGGTGCCGTCGCGATGATCGGGAGCGCCCGGGCGAGGGCCCGGATCGCCTCCTCGGCCATCAGCGAGACGATCGGGTTGCGGTCCTGCGCGTAGAGCGCCTCGACCGCGTGCGCGACGGCGTTGAGGCCCGAAGTCGCCGAGAGGCCCGCGGGCAGGCCGAGGGTGAGGTCGACGTCGTAGACCACCACCTCCGGCAGGATTCTTTCCGATTTCTGCGTCGTCTTGGCCCGCTGGCCCGGCTCCGCCCCGTCGCGGGTCTCGCCGAGGATCGGCGTCATCTCCGAGCCGGCATAGGTCGTCGGCACCACGATCTGGTCGAGGTCGGTGCGCAGCGCGATCGCCTTGCCGAGCCCCGTCGTCGAGCCGCCCCCGACGGCGATCACGCAATCGGCGTCCAGCGCCCGCACCCGCGCCACCGCCGCCTCGGTCACGGCGACCGGCGTGTGCATCACCGCCTCGGCGATCACCCCGACGGCGCGCTCGCCGAGGAGGCCGGCGAGCGCCGTGGCCTGGCCCCGCTGGCCGGGCGTCGCGAGCACCACCGCGCGGGAGCGGCCGAGGGCCTCCATCTCGCGCGGCACGTCTGCCAGGGTGCCGTGGCCGAACACCACCCGGGTCGGCAGGCCGGGGAAGCGGAACGCGTCCATCGTCAGGCCCCCACCGCGTAGTCGACCTGGTGCCGGCCGATCCGCAGGCCATCCAGCTCCGCCCGCACCCGGCCGTGCTCGGGATGGTCGCGATAGGCGTCGAGGGCCGCCTGGCTGTCGAACTCGGTGTAGAGGACGACGTCGCAGGCGTAGTCGATCCGGCTCTCGTCGAGGCCGACCTCCAGGTGGAGGAGTCCTGGGATCCGGCCGCGCAGGCCCTCGAAGGCGGCGCGCACCCGCTCGGCATTGCCCGCCTTCTCGGCCGGCGAGGTCCCGGCCATCCGCCACATCACGATGTGCTTGATCATCCGGCTCGATCCCGATCCGCGCCCGATCCGCGGCAGCCCCGTTTCCCGATTGTTAAGTTTTCCGCTGTCGAGGCATAAGATGGTCTGCGCGTGAATCAGTTTTGCAGGATCCGGAAAAATGGACCGCCTCGGCCAGCTCGACCTGTTCGTGGCCGTCGCCGAGACCGGCAGCATCAGCGGGGCGGCGCAGGCCCGCGGGCTGTCGATCGCCGCGGCGAGCCGCACGCTCGCGGCCCTGGAGGAGCGCCTGGGCGTGCTGCTGGTGCGGCGCAGCACCCGCACCCTCTCGCTGACCGACGAGGGCGGCAAGCTCCTGGTGCGCGCCCGCAGCATCCTGGCGGAGGTGGCCGACAGCGAGGCCGAGCTGACCGGGGCGGCGCTCGATCCGAGCGGCCTCATCCGGGTCAGCGCCTCGCTCTCCTTCGCGCTGCTGCACATCGCGCCGCGGCTGCCGGCCTATCACGCCCTCTACCCGAACGTGCGCGTCCACGTCGAAGTCTCGAACCGCTACGTCGACCTGATCGATGCCGGGATCGACGTCGCGATCCGCACCCGCGAGTTCGAGCCCGACCGCGCCATCACGATCCGGCGCCTCGCCGAGACCCGCCGCATCCTCACGGCCGCCCCGTCCTACCTCGCCAAGGCCGGCACGCCGCTCCATCCGCGAGACCTCGCGGGCCACGCCCTGCTGCTCTACGTCTACGCCAACAACCCCAACGAGCTCGGCTTCACCCGCGGGGGCGAGACGGTGCGGGTGCCGGCCCACGGCCTGCTCGAATCGAACGACGGCCAGATCCTGCGCGCCGCGGCCCTGAACGGCCACGGCATCCTGGTCCAGCCGACCTACATCGTGCACGACGACGTCATGGCCGGGCGCCTCGTGCCGGTGCTCGACGATTGGGACCTGCCGCGGCTGCGGATCAACTTCGCCTACCCGACCCGCAAGCACCTCTCGGCCAAGGTCCGGTCCTTCATCGCCTTCGTGGCCGCCGAGTTCGAGGCCAACGACTTCTCCGGGCGTTGGACTGGGCCGACGTGGCCGCCTCAGCCGAAGGTGAAGGCGTAGACCCGGACGCCGGGACGGTGGAAGCGGATCGCGAAGCTGCGCTCGCGCACCGGGCCGGACTGGCGGACGAGCTGGTACAGCCGCGTCGTCGAGACGGTGCCGGCGCCGTCCGGTCCGGCATCGACGCCGTGATCCGCCCCGGGCGGCGCGCCGTCGAGGGTCACCTCGAAGCCGACGGGCCGCCCGTCCGGTCCGGGCCCGGCGACGAGGTGGAGGTCGCGGGCCCGGAAGCGGTAGGTCACGCTCCCGTCCGGCGCGGCGAGGCGGGTATATTCGGGTTCGACGGCCCAGGTGCCGAACAGCGACCACGCGTTCAGCCCCGGCCGGCCGGCGGTGTAGGTCCGCGGACCGGACGAGATTCCTTCCGGCGAGGCGAAGTTCTCGGTCTTGTCCGAGCCGAGATAGGTCTCGGCGGATCCGAGATGGGCGAGATCCGGCGCGGCCTCGATGCCGGCGGCGCGCGGCCGCGTCACGGGCTCGTCGGCGGCCCGCCGGCCCGCGGCCTCGGCCAGGAGGTCCCGGATGGCGGCCTCGGACCGGTCGTAGCCGCCCTCGCCGTATTGATGGTGGCGGATGCGGCCGTCCGCGTCGACCACGTACAGGGCCGGCCAGTAGGCGTTGCGCAGGCCGCGCCAGATCCGGAACCCGTTGTCGACCGCCACCGGATAGGGCAGCGCGAAGCGCCGGATCGCCGCGGCGACGGTGCCGACGTCGTGCTCGAAGGCGAATTCCGGCGCGTGGACGCCGATCACCGCGAGACCCTGCGCCCGGTACCGTTCGGCCCAGTCGCGCAGATAGGGGAGGGTGCGGATGCAGTTGATGCAGGACGAGGTCCAGACATGGACCAGCACCACCCGGCCCCGCAGGCCCTCGACCGTTTGCGGCGCGCCGTTGAGCCAGTCCGTGGCGTCCGACAGGCTCGGCAGTCGGCCCTCGACCGGCCACGCGCGGCGCGTGGGGCCCTCGGCCGGATCGGCCCGGGCGGGCTCGATCCGCAACGCCGCCAGGAGCGCGTCCTCCGCGGCGACCGTGCCCGCTCCGGGATAGCGCGCCAGCCACTCCGCATCGACCCCGAGGGCGATGGCGCCGAGCCCCGCCAGCAGGGCGGCCCCGGCGATCCGGCGCAGCCCCTCGCCGAGCCCGAGATGCGGCCGGAACCGGGCGGCGAGCGCAGTGCCGAGCCGCGCCGCGACGGCGAGCGTCGTGGCGGCGCCCGACGCGTAGGCGGCGAGCAGCGCCGTCGTCTGCCAGCCCGGCCCGTTCAGGGCCGCGCCGGTGAGGACGAGGCCGAGGATCGGCCCGGCGCAGGGCGTCCACAGGAGGCCCGTGGCGGCGCCGAGGCCGATCGAGCCCAAAGCGCCGTCCGGGACGGCTGCGCGCCGCGACAGGACCTCGCCGAGGCGCACGAGCGGCCGGTGCAGCCACGCCGCGGCGCGCCGCGACAGGAGCGAGATTGCGAAGAGCGCGAGCAGGCCGAAGGCCAGGACACGGCCGGCGGTACCGAACCGCGCCACGGCAGCGCCCCCGACGGCGGCGAGCCCCGCCGCCGCGACGAAGGCCGCGCCGAGGCCGACGAGGAACGGCAGCGTGCCGGCGCGGAACGGCCGGCCTCCCTGCGCGAGGACGAAGGGCAGCACCGGGACGATGCAGGGGCTGAGGATGGTCAGCACGCCCGCGAGATAGGCGGCGAGGGCGAGGGTCACGGGCGGCTCCGGCTTGGTTCGGAGCCTTCTCACCAGCCCCGCATGTCCCGCTCGTGTGCGGCGCACCGCATCCTTGTATCGGTCTGTAGCGGCTGCGGGGCCGCCGCCTCGGGGCGAGGCCCGGTCCGCTACAGGGTGTTACCGGAACCGGCTCGCCGGAGGGGCGCGACCCGGCTATTCCGGGGGAGGGCGTGGGAGGGGGCGGTGGAGCACATCGATCACGTGCTGGTCGTCGACGACGACCGCGACATCCGCGAGATGGTCTCGGGCTATCTCCGGAAGAACGGCCTGCGGGTGAGCCTCGCCGCCGACGGCCGGCAGATGCGCGCCTTCCTCGACGCAGACCGGGTCGACCTCGTCGTGCTCGACATCATGATGCCGGGCGACGACGGCCTCGTCCTGTGCCGGGAGCTGCGGGTGGGCCGGCACCGGACGACGCCGGTCCTGATGCTGACGGCGCGCAGCGACGAGACCGACCGGATCGTCGGCCTGGAGATGGGCGCGGACGACTACCTGGTGAAGCCGTTCTCGGCCCGCGAGCTGCTCGCCCGGATCAAGGCCGTCCTGCGCCGCACCCGGATGCTGCCGCCCAACCTCCAGGTGACCGAGGCCGGCCGGCTCGTCGCCTTCGGCGATTGGCGGCTCGACACCACCGCCCGCCACCTGATCGACGCGGCCGGGACGGTGGTGCCCTTGAGCGGCGCCGAGTACCGGCTGCTGCGCGTCCTGCTCGACCATCCCCAGCGCGTGCTCTCCCGCGACCAGCTCCTCAACCTGACCCAGGGCCGCGAGGCCGAGCTGTTCGACCGTTCGATCGACCTCCTCGTCAGCCGCCTGCGCCAGCGCCTGCGCGACGACGCCCGCGAGCCGGCCTACATCAAGACCGTGCGCAGCGAGGGCTACGTCCTGGCGATGCCGGTCGTCATCGCGCAGGCGCGTGACGAATGGCCGGGCGTCATCGCGCAGGGGCGCGAGGGATGAGGGCGTGCCTGCCCGGCAGCCTGCGCAGCCGGCTGTTCCTGATCCTGCTCACCGGGCTCCTGTGCGGGCAGGGGCTCGCCTTCGCGATCATGCTGCTGGAGCGGGACCAGTCGGCGCGGGCGGTGATGCTGACGACGCTCCAGCGCGACGTCGCCGTCGCGGTCGCCCTGCTCGACCGGCTTCCTCCACCTGAGCGGGCCGGGTGGCTGCCGCTCCTCGACCGGCCGACCTACCGCTACGCGCTCGGCCCCGGCGCGCCGGGCGACGCCGCCCTGACCGAGCGGGCGCGGATGATCGCGGACGAGATCCGCGCCGCCCTGGAGCCGCGCTTCTCCGTGCGCTTCGACGCGGTGCCGGGGCCGGTCGAGCAGCTGCAGGGGCACGTCGTGCTCGCCGACGGCGCGGCCCTGACCCTCGACGTTCAGCCGGCGCGGCGCGCGGTCGCGTCGTGGCTGCCGGTCGCGCTGGCGGTGCAGCTCCTCGTTCTGGCGGCCTGCGTCTGGCTCGCCGTCCGGCTGGCGGTGCGCCCGCTGACCCGGTTCGCCGAGGCCGCCGACCGGCTCGAGCCCGGCCGGCCGGCGATCCGCTTCGCGGAAGGCGGGCCGGACGAGGTCGCCCGCGCGGGAAAGGCCTTCAACGCGCTCCAGGCCCGCATCGGCCGCCACCTCGACGAGCGCGTGCGCATCCTGGCGGCGATCTCCCACGACCTCCAGACGCCGATCACCCGGATGCGTCTGCGGGTCGAGACCGGTGCCGAGGGACCCGACCAGGAACGGCTGCTCCGCGACCTCGCCGTGATCGAGGTGCTGGTGCGCGAGGGCATCGCCTATGCCCGCAGCGTGCACGGCGACGTCGAGCCCTCGGCCCGGCTGGACCTGCGCGCCTTCGTCGAGAGCCTCGTCTTCGACTACCAGGATGGCGGGCGGGACGTGACCGTCACCGCACTCGCCGACGTCACGGTGACCACCCGTCCGCAGGCCCTGCGGCGCATCCTCGCCAACCTGATCGACAACGCGTTGCGCTACGCCGGCGCGGCGGAGATCGCGGTTGCGGCGCGCGAGGGTGGAATCGCCATCGCGGTGCTCGATCGCGGTCCCGGCATTCCGGCGGACCAGCTCGCGGCGGTGCTCCTGCCCTTCGTGCGGCTGGAGGAATCGCGCAACCGCGACACCGGCGGCACCGGCCTCGGCCTCGCCATCGCCGAGCAGCTCGCCGCCGCGATCGGCGGCCGGCTCGTCTTGCGCAACCGCGACGGCGGCGGGCTCGACGCCACGGTCACCCTCGGCTGAGGCGGTGCCGGGGGCCCACCGCACCCGAGAGGCACGATCCACGCACCGTACATGCGCTTACAAAATCGACCTTCGCGCACACATCCGGCACAACAACCGGCGGCTTAGTGCCGGCATCGACGCGGCAACGACCGTCGCCCGGGATTCGTCGGGAGGACGACCGGTTCGTTCGCGTCCTGATCGGGGTCGTCACATGGATCACGCAGTCGAACCGGCCCGCCGCCGGCTCCTCGGACAACTCGGCGCGGCGCTCGCCGCCGGTACGGTCGCCGGGATCTTGCCGGCCGCGGCGCAGGGCGTCGCCTCCCCGGACTCCGCCGCGTCGTTCGGTCCGCTGAAGCGGGTCCGGGCCGGCGATCTCGACGTCGCCTATGCCGAGGCGGGCCCGGCGGAGGGCCGGCCGGTCCTGCTCCTGCACGGCTGGCCCTACGACATCCACTCCTACGCCGAGGTCGCGCCGGTGCTGGCGCGGGCGGGCTACCGGGTGCTGATCCCCTATCTCAGGGGCTACGGCGCGACCCGCTTCCTCTCGGAGGCGACGCCGCGCAACGGCCAGCAGGCGGCGCTCGCCCACGACGCGGTCGCCTTCCTCGACGCGCTCGGCATCGAGCGGACGCTCGTGGCGGGCTACGATTGGGGCGCGCGCACCGCCTGCATCCTCGCGGCCCTGTGGCCGGCGCGGTGCCGGGCCCTGGTCTCGGTGAGCGGCTACCTCATCGGCAGCCAGCAGGCGAACGCGATGCCGCTGCCGCCGAAGGCCGAGCTGCAATGGTGGTACCAGTTCTACTTCGCCACCGAGCGGGGGCGCGAGGGCTACGACCGCTACACCCGCGACTTCGCCCGCCTGATCTGGGAGCTCGCCTCGCCGCGATGGCGGTTCGACGACGCCACCTTCGCCCGCTCGGCCCCGGCCTTCGACAATCCCGACCACGTCGCGGTCTCGATCCACAATTACCGCTGGCGCCTCGGCCTGGCGCAGGGCGAGGCGCGGTTCGACGAGACCGAGCGCAAGCTCGCCGCCTTCCCGACCATCGCGGTCCCGACGATCACCCTGGAGGGCGACGCGAACGGCGCGCCCCATCCCGATCCCGCCGCCTACGCCAGGAAATTCACCGGGCGCTACGCGCACCGCACGCTCACCGGCGGCATCGGGCACAACCTGCCCCAGGAGGCGCCGCAGGCCTTCGCGCAGGCCGTGGTGGACGTCGATGGCGTCTGACCGGCCCTCCCGTCTCGTGGCGATGCCGCTCCTGGCCGCTCTGCTCCTGGCCGCCGCCTGCCTCGGCCTGGGCGCGGCGGCCGACGATGCGGCGAAGCCGGCCTCGCCGATCTACGGCGTCACCGTCCCGGACGGTTTTCGCGATTGGCGCCTGATCGCCCCGGCGCTCGAGGACGCCCCGCTCGACGAATTGCGGGCCGTCGTCGGCAACGACCTCGCGGCGAAGGCATTTCGCGATGGCACGCTGCCGTTCCCGGACGGCGCCGTCCTGGTGAAGCTCGCCTGGCATCGCACGCGCTCGCCCGACTTCGACACGGCGACGGTGCCGGGCGCCGCCACGACCGTGCAGGTCATGGTCAAGGACGAGCTGCGCTACCCCGCGACCGGAGGCTGGGGCTTCGGCCGCTTCATCGACGGCAAGCCGGTCGATGCAGGCCAGCACGAGACCTGCTTCGCCTGCCACGAAGCGCGGGTGAAGGAGCGCGACTTCGTCTTCACCCGCTATGCGCGGTGAGGTGTGACGGCGAGCGATCAAGACTTGTCGGAGCCTGTTTGATTGTCTCAGCAGTCATAACACCCTGCATGTCATTCCGGGGCCGCGGAGCGGAGCCCGGAATCCATAAACGCCGACGGTTCAGGACGAGACGGAACGCGATACGCTTCCGTCTCCGACGTCAGCGGTTATGGATCCCGGGTTCTCGACTTCGTCGAGCCCCGGGATCCCGTCTCGGCGCCGTTGCGTCGGACCGCACGGCTCCCGCGAGCACCCGGGCGACGTGAACGGCCTCGCGGCCGAGCCCGTCGCGGATCTGGTGGCGGCAGCTCGTCCCGTTGGCGACGACGAGGTCGGCGGGGCCGGCGGCGCGGAGCGCCGGGAACAGCGCGAGCTCGGCCATGGCGCGGGACACGTCCTGCGTGTCGGCCCGGTAGCCGAAGGCGCCGGCCATGCCGCAGCAGCCCGAGTCGATCACCCGCAGATCGAGTCCCGGCACGGCGCGCAAGACCGCCTCGACCGCGCCCATCGCCCCGAAGGCCTTCTGGTGGCAATGGCCGTGCAGGTGCGCGACCCGCCCGCCCTGATCCGCGAGGGGCAGGGCGACGCGGGCCTCCGCCAGGTCGGTGGCCAGGACCTCCTCGAACAGCAGGGCCGCCCCGGCGAGCGCCCGGGTGTCCCCGTCCGGCAGGAGCGCCGCGAACTCGTCGCGGAAGGTCAGGAGGCAGGCCGGTTCGAGCCCGACGATCCGGGCGCCTTCCCGCACGAAGGGCAGGAGCGCGTTACGGGTGCGGCGGGCCTCGGCCCGGGCGCGGTCGGTGTCGCCGGTCGCCAGGTAGGTGCGCCCGCAGCAGAGGGGCCGCGCGCCACCACACCCGACCCGGTGGAGCCGGTAGCCGGCCGCGCGCAGCACGCCTTCCGCCGCCTCCAGCGTCTCGCGCTCGAAGGCGCGGTTGAAGGTGTCGCCGAACAGGACGAGGTCGAGGCCGTCGCCCGCGACGTCGGCGGTGCGCGCGATCCGGCCCGTCTCGCGCCAGGGCCGGCGCCAGCGCGGCAAGGGGCGCGCGGCGGAGAGGCCGAGCACCCGCTCCGACAGGCGCGCGAGCGCCGGCACCCGGTCGCGCAGGTTGAGGAGGGGGGCGAGCGCGGCCGCCGCGCCCGCATAGGCCGGCAGGTGGGCGAGCACCCGCTCACCGAGCGAGCGCCCGTGCCGGGCATGGTAGTGGTGCAGCACCTCGATCTTCATCCGCGCCATGTCGACGCCGGTCGGGCATTCGCGGCGGCAGGCCTTGCAGGAGACGCAGAGATCGAGCGCGCGCTTGGTCTCCGGCGCGGTGAGCGCGTCCGGCCCGAGCTGGCCCGAGAGGGCGAGGCGCAGGGTGTTGGCGCGGCCCCGCGTCAGGTGCTCCTCGTCCCGGGTGACCCGGTAGGACGGGCACATCGCCCCGCCGGCGAGCTTCCGGCAGGTGCCGTTATTGTTGCACATCTCGACCGCCCCGCCGAGCCCGCCCCAGTCCGACCAGTCGAGGGCGGGAGGCGGCGCCGCGACCCGGTACGTCTCGGAGAAGCGCATGAGGCTGCGGTCGTCCATCCGCAGTGGCCGGACGATCTTGCCGGGATTGAGCCGGTTGTCCGGATCGAAGGCGTCCTTCACCGCCTCGAAGGCGCGGGCGAGGCGGGGGCCGAACAGCGGCTCGACGAATTCCGAGCGCGAGATGCCGTCGCCGTGCTCGCCCGAATACGAGCCCTTGAAGCGGCGCACCAGCTCCGACGTCTCCTCGGCGATCGCCCGCATCGTGGCGACGTCGCCGGCGCGCTTCAGGTCGAGGATCGGGCGCACGTGCAGGCAGCCGACGGAGGCGTGGGCGTACCAGGTGCCGGTGGTGCCGTGGCGGGCAAAGCACGCCGTGACCGCGTCGGTGTAGTCGGCGAGGTGCTCGAGCGGGACCGCGCAATCCTCGATGAACGACACCGGCTTCGCGTCGCCGCGCATCGACATCATGATGTTGAGGCAGGCCTCGCGCATCTCCCAGACCGTCCGCTGGCGGGCCGGCTCGCGCACCTCCACCACGGCATCGGGAAAGCCGTGATCGGCCATGCAGGCATCGAGGCGGCGCAAGCTCGCCGCCAGGGCCGCGGAATCCTCGCCCGCGAACTCGACGAGGAGCAGGCAGTCGGGACGGCCGCGCGTGATGTCGGCGAGTGTCGCGCGGAAGAGCGGGATGTCGGCGCCGAGGACCAGCACGTTGTTGTCGACGAGCTCGACCGCCGCGGGCCCGAGCGCCACGAGGGCTGGCACGGTCTCCATCGCCGCGCGGAAGGAGGGAAAGTGGCACACCCCCATCGCCCGGTGGGCGGGCAGCCGCGCGAGCTTCAAGGTCACGGCGGTGGTCGCCGCGAGCGTCCCCTCCGAGCCGACGAGGAGGTGGGCGAGGTTCGGGCGGTCCCCGAGCAGCGCGTCGAGGTTGTAGCCCCCGACCCGGCGCTGCACCCGCGGGAACATCCGGACGATCTCGTCGCGCTCAGATTCCGCCAGCGCCAGCATGCGGCGCGACAGGTCCTCGATTCCCGACACCGCCTGCTGGATGAGCCGGAACGGGGTCCCGTCGGCCATAAGCCCGTCGAGGCCGAGCACGTTGTCGACCATCTTGCCGTAGAGCAGCGAGCGGGCGCCGCAGGCATTGTTGCCGGCCATGCCGCCGATCGTGCAGCGGCTCGCCGTCGAGGGCTCGACCGGGAAGAACCAGCCGTCGGCCTTGAGCCGCGCGTTCAGGCGCTCCAGCACCATGCCGGGCTCGACCGTCACCGTGCCGGCCTCCGCATCGTAGGCGAGCACCCGGTCGAGGTGGCGGGCGCAATCGACCACGATCCCGTCGCCGATCGGCTGCCCGTTCTGCGAGGTGCCGCCGCCGCGCAGGATCACCGGCACGCCCTGGCTCGCGGCGACCGCGAGCACGGCCGCGACGTCGTCGGTGCTTCGCGGCAGGACCACGGCGCGGGGAACGATCTGGTAGATCGAGGCGTCCGCGGCGTAGCGGCCGCGGTCGAAGCGGCCGGTCAGCACCTCGCCCGAGACGGCGCCGCGCAGGGCCCGTTCCAGGGATCCCCCCGGGGTGGTGCTTCCACTGGCGGCGCCGACAGGGTCCAGGGTCCCGTGCATCGCGGCCTCCCGTCATGCGCCGGCGAATGCCGGCGACGCCTCCGTGCCGGTTCGCGGACGGCCTACATTGCCCGCTTCGGCGCGGCTTGCAGGAAGTCCTGGAGCTGCTGCTTGTAGAACTTGGCGAAGCCCGTGGTGCCGTGGCCGCTGGTCTCGGTGCTGGCCGGGATCAGGTACAGGCGCCCGTTCTTCAGGCGCTTCATCTCGCGCTCCATGATCCCCGTCTCGGGCGGGTTGCGCTCGTCGTCGCTTGAATTGATGGCGAGCACCGGCGCGTCGATCTTCTCGAGGCCCGGGGAGGGATTGTAGCCGCGCGACGAATCCCACTGGTAGATGTAGTCGTTGGCGTCGGCGTTGAACGGCGCCGCCAGGCGGGCGTCGACGAGCTTGTCGGCGAGCTCCCCGGTCGGCCCCTGCTTCTGCAGGGCCAGCGTGCCGCCGCTGGTGGCGAGCGCGAAGAACACGTTGGCGACCCGCAGGGCGGGCGGCTGGGTCGTGTACTCGCCGTTCGCGTAGGTCGGGTCGCGCCGGATCGTCTCGGTCAGGAGCCGGCGCAGCATCCAGTTGCGGCTGCCCATCTCGCTCGGCTGCGAGGCCATCGGCACCAGGGCGTCCATGAACCCGGGATGCTTCACGCCGAGGATCCAGGCATGCATGCCGCCCATCGAGTTGCCGATGATCAGCCGGACGTGCTTGAGGCCGAGATGCTCCGTGATCAGCCGGTACTGCGCCTCGGCCATGTCGTCGTAGTTGTAGCGCGGGAACCTCGCCTTCATCCCGTCGGACGGCTTGGAGGATCGGCCGTGGCCGATCGCGTCCGGCAGGATGATGTAGTGCCTGGCCGCGTCGAGCGGCTGGCCGGGACCGAACAGTTCACCGGCGAATCCGGGCGTCAGCATGCTGGCCGCCGAACCGGTGGTGCCGTGCAGGACGACCACCGGCTCGCCCTTCGGATCGCCGACCGTGGTGTAGTGCAGCCGCAGCTCCGGCAGCACGTCGCCGGTGTGGAACTTGAAGTCCTTGATCGTCCAGTCGCCCTCCCGCGGCGCCGGATAATCCGCGGCGAGCGCCGCGAGCGCGACCAAGGACAGGGCCGCGGCCGCGCTCGCGGTCCGCAGCACATTCAAGAGTCTCATCCGGCGTCCTCCGCAGCATTGATTTTATCGTTGGTGTCGGGGCGAGTATTGCGCCCCGGGCGCCAAGGGGCAACTGGCGCGGCCCCCGATCCCGCCCTGGTCGTCACGCCGAATCCAGCGCCGCCCGCCCGGCGCGCTTGGCGGCGTAGAGCGCCATGTCGGCCTCGTGCGCGCAGACCTCGACGCTCGTCCGCGGCCGGTGCTGGGCGACGCCGCAGGACATCGCGAGCGGCAGCACGGTGCCGTCGTCGAGCGTCAGGGGCTCGCGGCGAAGAGCCTCCTGCAGGCGCGCGGCGATCGCCTCCGCCCGGTCGAGGGCGAGGCCGGGGAGAAGGATCAGGAACTCGTCGCCGCCGACCCGGCCGATCGCGTCGTGCTCGCGCAGGCCGGCGCGCAGGACCGCGACCAGGTGGACCAGCGCCCGGTCCCCGGCGCCGTGGCCGTGCCGGTCGTTGACCTGCTTGAACAGGTCGAGGTCGAGGGCGATCAGGCTCACGGGCGCGCGGGCCGGGTCCTGCATCGCCGCCGCGGCCGCCTCGCGGAACGCCGCGCGGTTGAGCGCCCCCGTCAGCGGGTCCGTGGCGGCGAGCCGCGCGAGCACCGCCTCGCGCTCACGCAGGGCCTCGGCGCTCCGCGACAGCGAGGCGAAGCGCGCCCCCCGCACGGCCAGCGCCGCCGCGACGGGCAGGCCGGTCAGCAGCAGGATCGCCAGGAACACCTGGAACAGGACGGCCTGCTCCCGCGGGTCCGGCGCGATCGCGGCGACCGGGCCCCGGCCGTTCATGGTCGCGACGGCGCCGATCCCCGCGACGATCAGCACCGACAGGGTCGTGCCGAGGCGCCCGAGCCGGAATGTCACCAGCATCACCGGGCCGTACAGCACGAACAGCATCGGCCGCACGGCGACGAAGAACACCCCGTAGGCGACCGCCGCGGTCAGCGCCTGCAATCCGGCCGCCTCCGCGCGCTGCCGCCAGTCCTTGGCGGCGAAGCAGCGGCGATACTCGCCGCGCAGGAGCGCGGAGAAGACCGGCGTGAGGATCAGGAGGCCGAGGCCGTCGGCGAGGAGCCAGGTGATGAACGCACCCCGAAAATCCTGCCCGAACAGCAGCCAGGCGATGGCGCCGCCCCCGGCCCCGCTGAGCGCCGGGGCGACGCCGCCGCAGACCAGGATGAACCGCCCGACGTCAGCGGGCGTGCCCAGGAGCCCGTCCTCCGCCAGGGCGGGCCGGAGCAGGCGGGCGGCGACGCCGATCTCGACGAGGTTGCACAGGGCGTAGACCGCATGGCCGAGGCTCGGGCCCCGCATCGCCGTGTTGGCGGCGAGGTTGGCCAGGAACCCGGCGACGAACACTCCCGTCCCCGCCCCGATGCCCGTCCCTTGGCGACGGCCGAGCAGGGCGGCGAGGAGCACGGCGTTGGCCGGCCACACGGCCGCGATGTCGCGGCCGTCGCTCGTCAGGTGGATCGTGCCGGCCGCGAGCACGAAGGAGAGGAGGCCGACGAGGTACGCTTCCAGTCTGGCTGTCACGGAAGGTCTCATGAAGAACGACGTCGCGTTGCGGACTTATCGTTCCTCACATGAGGCGGCGGGTCCGTTGATGACAAGTTAATCGTGCGAATGACTAGTCAAAATGCAGACGAGCGTATGTCTTTCGTGTAGGTTATCTTGCGTTATGTGGATTGTATGCGCAACTCGAGATTGCGGGAGAGAGCCTATACGAGTGAACGAGGCGGCTCGCCGAGGTGTCGAAGGGGTTTGGCCAACCCCGAGCCTCCGCGCCTGAGATCGGCTATGCCTGTCCCGCCGGACGCCCCGCAGCGATCCCCGAATCATCCCGTCCCGAGAGTGGCGAACCATGAACGACGATCCGCGCAGCCACGGCCTCTGGGAGCGCTCTGCCCCCCCGGCCCCGCCGACGACGCCCCTCGCGGAGCGGAAGGCGGTCGACGTGGCGATCGTCGGCGCCGGCTTCACCGGCCTGTCCGCCGCGCTCCACCTCGCGCAGGGCGGCGCCCGCGTCGCCGTCCTCGAAGGGGTCGAGATCGGGTTCGGCGGCTCGGGCCGGAATGTCGGCCTCGTCAATGCCGGGATGTGGGTCATGCCCGACGACCTGCCGGGCGAGCTCGGGCCGCTCTACGGCGCGCGCCTCCTCGACCTCCTCGGCGGAGCGCCGGCGGACGTCTTCGCGCTCGTCGAGCGGCACGGGATCGCCTGCGAGCCCGAGCGGCAGGGCACTTTGCACTGCGCCGTCGGCCCGGCGGGCCTCGCCGAGGTCAAGGAGCGCGCCCGCCAGTGGCAGGCGCGGGGCGCGCCCGTCCGGCTCCTCGACGCGGAGGAGATCGCCCGGATGGTCGGCACCCGGGCCTATGCGGGCGCGCTCCTCGACGCCCGGGCCGGCACGATCCAGCCGCTCGCCTATGCCCGCGGCCTCGCGGGTGCCGCGATCGCGGCCGGGGCCCGGATCCATACGGCAAGCCCGGTCGTCACCGCGACCGACGACGGCACGTGCTGGCGGCTCGACACGCCGCAGGGGAGCGTCGCGGCCGCCAACGTCATCGTGGCGACCAACGCCTATACCAGCGCGGTCTGGCCCGAGATCCGGGCGGAACTCGTCCACCTGCCGTACTTCAACATGGCGACCGCGCCCTTGAGCGACAACCTGCGCCGCTCGATCCTGCCCGAGCGCCAGGGCGTCTGGGACACGAAGGGCGTGCTCAGCTCGTTCCGGTTCGACCGCCAGGGCCGGCTCGTCTTCGGCAGCGTCGGGGCCCTGCGCGGTCCGGGCCTGGCGATCCACCGCGGCTGGGGCCGGCGGGCGCTCGCCCGGCTGTTTCCGCAACTCGCGGGCGTGCCGTTCGAGACCGAGTGGTACGGCCAGATCGGCATGACCGCCAACAACCTGCCGCGCTTCCACCGCCTGGGGCGCAACGTGATCGCGTTCAGCGGCTATAACGGCCGCGGCATCGCGCCCGGCACGGTCTTCGGCCGCTGCCTCGCCCGTCTCGTGCAGGGCGAGATCGGCGAGGACGACCTGCCGCTTCCCGTGACCGATCCGGTGGCGGCGCCGCGGCGGCGGCTGAAGGAGGCCGCCTACGAGGTGGGCGCCCAGCTCGCGCACCTGACTGAGGCGCGGTTCTGAGACGCCGTTCGGCGTGCGGGATCGGCCCCCGCGCGGCGCACCGCGCGGGGGCCGCCGGTCAGGCCGTGTGGTGCGTCTCGGCCAGCGCGTAGACCGGCGTGTCCAGCCCCTCCATCCGGGCCTTCAGCTGGAGCGCGAGGTAGAGCGAGTAGTGGCGCGACTGGTGCAGGTTGCCGCCGTGGAACCACAACGCCTCCTGCCGGGTCGGCTTCCACATGTTGCGCAGCTCGCCCTCCCACGGTCCCGGATCCTTGGTGGTGTCCGAGCCGAGGCCCCAGCACTTGCCGACCTTATCGGCGACCTCCTGGCTGATGAGCCGCGCCGCCCAGCCGTTCATCGAGCCGTAGCCGGTGGCGTAGACGATCACGTCGGCGGGCAGCCGCGTGCCGTCCTCCAGCACGACCGCATCCTCGGTGATTTCTTTCACCTTGCCGTGCGCCAGCTTGATCTTGCCGTCGGCGATCAGGTCGGAGGCGCCGACGTCGATGTAGTAGCCCGAGCCGCGCCGCAGGTACTTCATGAACAGGCCCGATTCGTCGTCGCCGAAATCGAGCTTGAACCCGGCCTTCTCGAGACGTCCGTAGAAGTCGGCGTCGCGCTTCTTGGCCTCCTCGTATACCGGCACGTGGAACTCGTGCATGATGCGGTAGGGCACCGAGGCGAAGATCATGTCCGCCTTGTCGGTGGTGATGCCCTTGGCGAGCGCCTCCTCCGAGTAGAGGCCGCCGAGCGCCAGCTCCATCAGCGTGTCCGACTTGACGATATGGGTCGAGGAGCGCTGTACCATCGTGACGTCGGCGCCGTTCTCGTAGAAGTCGGCGCAGATGTCGTGGGCCGAGTTGTTCGAGCCGATCACCACCGCGCGCTTGCCGCGATAGGCCTCGCCGCCGGGGTGCCGGCTCGAATGGTGGCTCTCGCCCCGGAAGCGCTCCATGCCGGGATAGGTCGGCAGGTTCGGCACGCCCGACATGCCGGTGGCGAGCACGAGCTGCTTGGGCCGCAGCGTCAGCCGCTCGCCGTCGCGGGTGAGCTCGACCTCCCACTCGCCTGCGGCCTCGTCGTAGCGCGCGGAGTGGACTTCCGTCTTCGACCAGTAGTTCAGCTCCATGACCTTCGTGTACATCTCCAGCCAGTCGCCGACCTTGTCCTTGGCGGCGAAGCGGGCCAGTGATCGGGGAAGGGCAGGTAGGGCAGGTGGTCGTACCAGACCGGGTCGTGCAGGTGCAGCGACTTGTACCGGCTGCGCCACTGGTCGCCCGGCCGGTCGTGCTTGTCGACGATCAGGGCCGGTACGCCGAGGCGCTTCAGCCGCGCCCCGAGGGCGATGCCGCCCTGGCCGCCGCCGACCACCAGCGCGTAGGGCTGGCGGGTGCGGCCGAGCTCGGCCTCCTCGTCGCGCCGCCGCTCCGACCACGAGCGCCGCCCGGGTTCGACCCCATGATGCACGCCGCGCTCGCGCCGCTGACCCCCCGGCTCCTCGTGGCCTTTGAGTTCCCGCGCCGCGGTGAGCAGCGTCCAGGCCTCCTCGCCCTTCAGGCGCAGGTAGCCGCGCCCGCGCAAGGTGGCGGTCTCGAAGGCGATCCAGGCCTCGGTGACGCCGTCCGCCTCGCTCGCCGCCTCCTCCAGGGTGAAGCTCCCGGGCGAGACGGCGCCGAGCTGCGCCTCCAGCATGTCGCAGATGGCCCCGCTTCCCTCCATCGTGGTGATGTTCCAGGTGAAGGCGACGAGGTCGCGCCAGAAGCAGGTCTCGGCGAACAAAGCCGCGGCTCCCGCGGCGTCGCGCGCCCTGAGGGCGGCCTCGAACCGGTCGAGCCAGGCGATCACCCGCGCATCCGCGGGCGACAGGCGCTCGACGTCCCGAACCATGGCGTCCATGGGGTTTCCTCCTTGTGTTATGCGGGGAGGGTGGCGCAAGCGGTGTGCCAGGAGGCGAGGGGACGGGACGTCGTTCCAGCCAGCGGGCGAGGTTCGTCCGCGCGGAGCCCAGCAGACCGCCGCGACGCATCGCCGATCCAGATCGACGGATGTTCTATTTCAATCCCGGTCCCCTTTCCGGGCCCGGTACGGGCCTGCACGACTGAAACGAAGTGGAAGGAGATCCGGGATCCAGCGCAAAAAGTCGCGAAGCGTCTGCTTGCCTGCAACAGTGCAACATTCAGAGCCGCTTCGCGGCACATCTCTCCTGGATCCCGGATCTCCTTCCGCTGACGCTTCAGTCGTCCGGGAAAGGGGGGGTATGGTTGTCGGGTCTCGGTTCTGGTCGAGACCGCGGGTGTCGGCATCGTCGCAAGAGGCGGGGCGGCCGGCGGCTTGAAATAATCCGACAGCCGTGATCCGCCGCCCCACCTGTCGCGCCACACCTGTGGCGCGGAACCGGCCCCGCCACAGGTGGCGCATCCCCCTCATCCCCCGCGGTTCGGCGAGACGAGACCCAGCCGGCGCATGCGCCGGTGCACGGTGGAGCGGTCGAGCCCGAGGTCGCGAGCGACCGCCGAGACGTTCCAGGCGCGCCGGCGCAGGGCCGTCTCCAACGCGTCGTCACCGGTCGGGGCCGTCGCGGACGGGGAGGCCCCGGCATCGCCGGTCAGCACCGTGGGCGGCAGGTCGGACACGCCGATCTCCGGCCCCTCGGCGAGTGCGCAGGCATAGTCGAGCGCGCTGACGAGTTCCCGCACGTTGCCGGGCCAGGCATGGCGCGCGAGTGCCGCCGTGGCCTCGTCCGAGAGGCGCGGGGAGCCGGGCCGTCCCGCCAGCAGTCGCGCCGTGAGCGCCGGCAGGTCGGCGCGCTCGCGTAGGGGCGGCAGGACGAAGCGGGAGCCGGCGAGACGGTACAGCAGGTCCTCGCGAAAGCGGCCCTCCCGCACCAGGGCGGCGAGGTCGCGATGCGTCGCGGCGATCACCCGGATGTCCACTGCCTGCGGCCTCGCGGCGCCGACCGGCGTCACCTCGCGCTCGGCGAGCACCCGCAGGAGGCGGGTCTGGGCGGAGAGCGGCATGTCGCCGATCTCGTCGAGGAACAGGGTGCCGCCGTCGGCCTGCTGCACCAGCCCGGTCCGGCCCTTGGCCGCCGCCCCGGTGAAGGCGCCCGGCTCGTGGCCGAACAGCTCGGATTCGATCAGGGTCTCGGGCAACGCCGCGCAATTGACCGCGACGAAGGATTTCGCGGCGCGGGAGGACGCCCGGTGCAGGGATTGGGCGAAGAACTCCTTGCCGGTGCCGGTCTCGCCGCCGACGAGCAGGCTCAAACCCGCCTCGAACAGCCGCGCGGCCTGCCGGGCCATCGGACCGAGCGTCGCATCATCTGCGAGGACGGGATCCGCGAGGACGGGGGGCCGGGCCGGCCGCGGGGCGCGGGTGGGCGCCCGGGCCGGGACTTCGGCGGGCTCCAGCGCCAGGGCGTAGAAACGCTCGCCGCCGCGCAGGCGCAGCACCCGCCGCTCGACCGGCACCGCCCGGGTGAAACGCGGCAGGTCGTCGACCGAGGCCTCGAACAGGGCGTCGAGGCGCAGGCCCAGGCCGGCGTGGCGGAGATCGGACGGCCCGCGCGGGCGGTGCAGCGCGCGGTCGATCAGCGCCCGTGCCCGGCTGTTGAAGCCGAGGATGCGCCCGCCCGCATCGACCGCGAGCGCCAGCTCGGGCTCGATGTCGGCGAATTCGGGCGAGCGCGACAGGTGGAGAATCCACTCGCGCCGGAAGCCGTTATGCAGGCTCGCGGTCTCGATGCGGTGGGCGAAGGAGGTGACGAGCTGGAGCGCGAGGTGCTGGCTCGCCTTCGGCGCCGGCGCCTGCAGCGCCGAGATGTCGAGGACGGCCGCCAGCGTCCCGTCGGCGGCGTAGACCGGGGCCGCCGTGCAGGTCAGCCCGATATGGTCGCCGGCGAAATGGTCGTCGAGATGGACCGACAAAGCCTCGCCGGTGGCGATGCAGGTGCCGACGGCGCAGGTGCCGGCGAGATGCTCGTTCCAGTCCGAGCCGCGATAGAGGCCGGCGCGGCGCAGGTCCTCGTCGCGATTCGCATCGCCGATGAAGTCGACGGCGACGCCCCGGGCGTCGGCCAGGATCAGCACGTAGCCGAGGCCCGAGACCTGCCGGTACAGGGCCTCGACGCCGAAGCGCGCCACCCGGATCAGGTCGTCGAGGGCGTCGCGGTGCTCGCGCAGGCGGGCCTGGCTGTGGATGTAGGCGCGCCGGGGCGCGGCGGGATCGAGGCGGTACTCCGCCATGCAGCGCCGCCACGACTGGTCGATCAGCGGATCGCGCGCGCCGCCGCCGTCGCTCGCGGCCCGCACGAGCTCGTCGATATGCGCCATCACGGCAGAGCGCATCGCGTCCTCCCCGATCTTTTGTCCCATTCTGCGCGCGATCGGCGGGCGGGAAAAGACCGGGGACTGCAGGCCTTTGGGCTCAGGCCGGACCGGTGCCCGTCGCGTCCGGCGGCACCGGCCGCGGGCGGCGGTTCTCGTCGATCGCCACGAAGGTGAACAGCGCCTGCGTGACCTTGATGGTCTCCTCGCTCTCCCGGGCGCGGCGCCAGGCCTCGATCTGGATGCGGATCGACGAGCGGCCGACCGAGACGATGTGGGCGTAGAGGC
Organism: Methylobacterium sp. 174MFSha1.1; assembly: GCF_900116815.1. Lineage (NCBI taxonomy): Bacteria > Pseudomonadati > Pseudomonadota > Alphaproteobacteria > Hyphomicrobiales > Methylobacteriaceae > Methylobacterium > Methylobacterium sp. 174MFSha1.1. The sequence continues at coordinate 221,391 of NZ_FPCB01000008.1, forward strand.
TGACCTCGTCGCCGACCACCACCGGCTGCAGGAAGGTCATGCCCTCGACCGCGATGGTGGCGCAGCGCCCCCGGGCACGGCGCGCCGCGACGTTGCCGGCGGCGAGGTCCATCTGCGCCATCAGCCAGCCGCCGAAGATGTCGCCGGCCGGGTTGGTGTCGGCGGGCATCGCGATGGTGCGGATCACCGGGGGGCCCCAGCCGGCATCGGGGGCACAAGGGGCGGACGGGGAGTCGGTCATCGGCGGCTCGGTCGCGGGAAGGGGATGGGAGGGTGGGTCTGATTGGGCGTCAGGGCGCGGGTGCGAGCGAGGCAGGATCGAGGCCATGGGCCTGTGCCAGCCGGTGCAGGTCGGCGCGGGTGTCCTCGGGCAGGAGCAGGCCGTCGCGCCGGTTCTCGGCGTCGGCCCGGGCCTCGATCTCACCCGGATAGAACACCGCCTCGGCGCCAGCCGCGAGCGGCACCGCCTTCATCTCGGCGATGAAGCGCTCCATGCGGGATTCGAACTCGGCCAGCGGCTGGAGCCGGGCAATGTCGATGGCGAGCGCCAGGTGGCCGGCGCCGCTGCGGCGCTCGGCCTGATAGGGGCCGGCGACGCCTGCCCCGAAGCCGCTGCCGGTGAGGACGCCCGAGAGCACGTCCATCACCGCCGAGATCGCATAGCCCTTGTGCCCGGCCATCGGGGCGATCAGCCCGTCGATGGCGGCTTGCGGGTCGGTGGTCGGCCGGCCCTCCGCGTCCATGGCCCAGCCGAGGGGGATCGCCGCGCCGCGCTGGCGGGCGAGGTAGACCTTGCCGCGCGCCACCGCCGTGTTGGCGATGTCGAGGACGAGCGGCGCGTGCCGGCCCGCCGGGGCGGCCCAGGACCACGGGTTGTTGCCGAGCGCCTTCACCCGTCCGCCCCAGGGGGCCATGGCGGGGCTGGCATTGGTGGATAAAAAGCCGATGAATCCGGCCCGCGCCGCCCGCAGGGTGAAGTACATCGCGGTGCCGAAATGATTCGAGTGGCGCACCGCCACGGCGCCGATCCCGTGGGCGCGCGCTCTGGCGATCGCCTCGTCCATGGCGCGTGCGGCCACGACCTGGCCCATCGCCTCGCGCCCGTCGATCACCGCGAGCCCGCCGGCATCGACGACGAGTTCCGGGATCGCACGCGGGTCGCAGACGCCGGACGCCAAGCGGGCGGCGTACCAGGACAGGCGCATCACGCCGTGGGACTGGTGGCCCCAGAGATCGGCCTGGACGAGGCTGTCGGCGCAGAGATGCGCGTGGTCGGGGTTTAGGCCGGAGGCGGTGTAGATTGCGGTGGCGAAGGAGACCAGGGCGTCGGCGGAGATACGCGGGTCGGTCATGCGGCGTCTCCCGGACAGCGTTTCGGGTGGGCGACGGGGGTGGGATCGACGTGCAATCGCATCTGGTCCGTGCCGAATGGTGCCAGTCCGCGGGACGCACGGCTATTCGTGAAAATTCCTTTTGAAATCAAGCGCGGGATCCCCTCTCCCGAGTGGGAGAGGGGTAGGGGTGAGGGTGGCTCGGTTTCCGAATAGATCGCTCAGCGTACAGCTGCCCAGCTCGACGCTCAGCGGCTCATCCTGAGACCGAGCCACCCTCACCCCCGGCCCCTCTCCCACACGGGAGAGGGGGGACCTGCGCCTCTTCTTGTTGTCGCGAAGTTCGGCAACGGAGCTCACCGCACCGTGACCGCGGCGGCACGCCCTCGGGAACCACCCTCCAGCCCCGCCGTCAGGCGATCCACCGCATCGCCACCAGCACCGCCGTGACGGTGACGGCGCCGCCGATGCGGGTCGCGATCTGGGCGAAGGGCATCAGCTGCATGCGGTTGGCGGCGGTGAGGATGGCGACGTCGCCGGTGCCGCCCTGGCCCGAGTGGCAGGCATTCACGATCGCGGCCTCGATCGGGTACATGCCGAGCCGCCGCCCGACGAAGGCGCCGGTGACCATCAGGGTGAACACCGTCGCCACGATGGTGATCAGGTTCGGCACCGTGAAGGCCGACATCAGCTTGTCCCAGGGGGTGAGCGAGACGCCGATGGCGAAGAGCAGCGGGTAGGTCATGCCGGTCTGCACGAACTTGTAGACCACGAAGCCACCGGCCTGGAGGTGGGGCGAGACCGCGCTGGTGAGCTTGGCCAGCACCGCCAGGAACAGCATCGCGACCGGGGCCGGCAGGCCGACGACGTGGTGCAGCATCACGCCGAGGAGGTAGAGCGTCACGGCCGTCAGGCCCGCCGCCGCGATGGTCGAGACGTCCATGGCGCCGCCGCCCTTCTCGGCGGTCACCGCCTCGTCCTTGGGATCCATGTCGTCGTGCTCGCCCGGCTGAAGGCGGCCCTCGCCGGTCAGGTGCGGGTACGTCTTGCCGACGTAGTTCAGGATGCCCGAGAACACGATCGCGGTGAGGCTGCCGAGCATGACCGGGGGCAGCACCTGGGCGAACAGGTCGCCCTGCGAGGCGCCGAGGATCGCCGCGTAGCCGATCGAGAGCGGGATCGCGCCCTCGCCGACGCCGCCCGCCATGATCGGCACGACGATGAAGAAGAAGGTGTGATAGGCGCCCAGGCCCAGAGCCGTCCCGACCAGGGTGCCGACGATACCCGCCGCGATCGACCCGATGCCGAGCGGCACGAAGATCTTCAGGAAGCCCTTGATCAGCACGCCCCGGTCCATGCCGAGGATGCTGCCGACGATGATCGCCGCGATGTAGAGGTAGAGGAAGTTCGTGAATTTGGTGAAGTCGATGATCGACTTCTCGATCTGCGGCGGGATCAGCTTGTAGTAGGCCAGCGCCGAGGGGATGAAGGTGGCGAAGATGGCGCCGGCGCCGATGTTGCGCAGGATCGGCAGCCGCTTGCCGATCTCGGCGCAGGTGAAGCCGCCGAGCACCAGGACGGCGATCATCGTCGGCGAGTCCGGCTTGATCTCGCGCTCGAGCGTCAGGATCGTCAGCAGCACGACCAGGATCAGGTAGACCGGGATCGGGATGATGCCGATCTTGATGTCCATCAGCCGCCACCAGCCCTGCGGCCAGAATTTTTTGGTCGCCGGCGCGTCGGTCACGACCGTCTCGCCGGGCTTGGCGAGGTTCACGGTTCCAGATGCCATCGATGTCCTCCCGAACGCTGTTCTTCCGAGCGATCTGCTTCGAGTGATATTCTTGAGGCCGATCCGGCCGTTTTTCCAGAAAATTCCGTTCCTGCCGTAGGAAAACGATCAGGTTCGAGAAGATAAAAGACTGTTCACATTGCGCGGTCCTTAAGTCAAGCGGGCTCTCACAGGATGAGGCCCGCCTGACTTGGGACGTTGAGGGACGGATGCGCCGTCAGGCCACGAACTGGCAGCGCGAGGCGGCCGTCCGGGTGTCCATGTTGCGGCCGCGGTTCATGTGGTCGTCGACCTCCGCCGCGCAGCCGAGCATCCGGGCGAAGAGGAAGATCGTGAACGCCGCCGTTTCCAGTGCCGAGCCCGAGAGGGTGCCGGAGCGGTAGGGCTGCCACAGCATCTTCAAGAGCAGGGCCGCGATCACCGCGTCGATGTTGACGCAATAGACGTTGCGCGACACCCCGGCGTCGAACAGGGCCTGCACCAGCACCCGGTAATAGGCGTGGAAGGCGTTGTAATCGCCGCGCTCGGTCAGCAGGTCGTGGATCCAGACCTCGCGCGGATCGTGGTTCACCGCCTTGTCCTTGAAGACCGGGTGGTTGACGCCCGGGATCTTCTGGATGTCGAGGCTGCCGGCGTTCTTCCGGTCGGACTTGTAGCGGGCGTACTCCGCCACGGTCCGCTCGGCGATGGCCTTCAGGTCGACGCCGTGATCCGGGTCGGCCGGGTCGGCGAGGTTCGCGCCGCGGAACTGCTCGATCAGGAAGGCGATGCCCTCGTAGCCGTTGCCGCCATGGGTGTAGCCGGCATGGGTGAGGAACCCGATCATCGCCTTGTTGAGCTGCACCCGCTCCGGGCTCTCCGGCCCGTCGGCCGAGACCGCGCCCTTGCACCCTTGCGCCGAGATCGTGCCCGGGCCGTTCGAGAGCAGGAGCCCGATCAGCGTCTCGAACACGAAGACGTCGTCGGCGGACCCGGCGCGGCCGAGGAGCGCGAGGCAGCCGATCTCGCCGAGGCTGAGGTGCCCGAGGAGGTCGGCCTGCGCCACGCCGCAGAACCCGTCCGCCGTGTGGAGGTCCGCCGGCACCGCGGCGCCGAGCAGCGTGCCGAAGAGCTGGAGCCACCAGGGCAGGCTCTCGGCGGTGAGGCGCGAGATGCGCTTGCGCATCAGCGGGCCCCAGGTCAGCGTCGTGGCGATGGCCGCGAGCACCGCCTCGCGGGTCGGGTGACCGTCGAGGCCGCGCAGGTAGCGCACGAAGACCGAGCGCGCGCCGCGGGCGTCCAGGCCGGCGAGGAGCGCCTCCGCCTGCGGATCCGGCTTAGCGCCGACGAGGAGCCCGGCGAGTTCCGCATCCGCCGCGACCTTGGCGAGATCGAAGCCCTCGTCGAGGGCGTTGGGCAATCCGGCTTCCGCGAAGCGATCGGTCAGCAGGCGGCAGATCCGCCGGGCGGCCTCGGCGCGGCGCGGGCCGACGAGGCTGGCGGCCGCCGCCAGCACCACGTTCGGGGAATTGCCGGCCTCGCGCGAGGCCTCCGCCGCCGCGAGTTCGGGGCGCCCATGCAGGTTGACGCCGGCGGCGATCGCAGCGTTGACGAGGGCGCGGTCGTTCCCGCTCGCCTGCTCGCGGAGCAGGGCGAGGACGACGTTCGATTCCATCGGCAGGCGCGCCGCCTCCAGCATTGAGACGCCGTTGAGGCTCGTGACCTGCGTCTTCGGGTCCATCTGCGAGGCGCCGGACGCATCCTTCATCGCTTGGCGCGGCAGCACCACGCCGACCTGGCGGTTGAGCCGGGCGATCTGCTCGCCGTAGGGCGCCATCGCCTCGACGGGCGGAAGATCGAGCTCGGGCGGCAGGGTCAGGCCGGCATTCGAGCCGAACCACGGCTTGAGGGCGAGGTTGCTCTCGGGCGCGAAGTCGGGCCGCGCGCCGTTCTCGCGCATCACCGCGGTCAGCGCCGCCGGGATGTGGGCGATGTTGGTGACCACCGCACCCTTGGCCGAGACGACCGGGTTCTCGGGCGTGAACACGCCGTCGACCCCGAACTTGTCCATGAACCACCGCTCCTTGGCGGCGGCGTCGTCGTCGCCCCCCGCCATGGCGCCGGCGTGTCCCACCGCCCGGGTCAGCCGGCTCTTCCAGCGGCCGACGACGCAGGCGACGACGGGCTTGGTGAAGTGCGCGTCCTGCTCGTAGTAGCCGCCGGGCTCGACGTAGAGCACCGCCGCCTTGCTGCGCGCGTCGTTGGCGAGCGCGAAGGCGAATTCCGGCGCCGCGTACTGGATGTAGACGTCCTTGCCGCAGGAGATCAGCGTGGTGGTGCCCCAGCCGCTCATCCGCAGGTAGGTGGCGATGGTGGTGGTGAAGTTGCCGGAATTCGAGAAGATCGCGATCGAGCCGGCCTTCAGCGCCTCGCCCGGGCCGTCGCCGCCGAGCGCCCCGCCGATGCGGACCTGATGGTGGGCATCGGCCACGCCGAGGCTGTTGCCGCCGAAGATGTCGATGCCGTTCTGCTGGCCGAGCGCCCGGATCTCGCGGCTGTCATGGACCGACAGCTTCTCGGTGACGATGAAGATCTTGCGCAGCTCCGGGTTGACCCGGATCAGCTCGGCGACGCCGTCGCGGGCCCCCGACGGCGGCAGGTAGACGACGCCGCAATTGAAGCGGTGCCCGGCCTCCAGCCCCTCGCGGACGTTGTTGTAGACCGGGATGTTCCCCAGCGGCGTCTCCAGCACCTGGCCGCGGCGGCCGGGCGAGGTGCCGAACACCACGTTGCCGCCCGAATAGGCGTGGCCGACCGGCGTCACGTCGCTCGATTCGCCGCCCAGGATGTTGAGCACGCAGACCCGGTCCTCGCGCGTGGCGACCTGATCGAGCGAGCTGATGCCGACATAGTACTTGAAGCTGCCGATTCCTGGCTTGTGCATGGTGTCCTCCCCTTCTTATTCGGCCGCCTGGAGCGACGCTTTTTCGAGCGCCGGCTTCGCCAGCCCGATGGCGCGGGCCACCTGCTCGCGGCCGCCCTGGCGCATCCACTGGTCGGCCTGCCGGGCGTAGGCGACGACCTCGCTCATGTCGGAGTCGAAGCCGAACAGCCGGTAGGGCAGGCCGAGCGCCTCGGCGGTGTCGCGGAGCGCCCCCATGCCGCGGATGAGGTTCGGCCCGCCGCGCCCGGCGACGATGTAGAGCGGCGTCGGCCCGTGCCGGCCGACATGCTCGCGCAGGGCATCGGCCATCGCCCGGAAGGTCTCGAAGATGTCGGTGTTGTTCGACTTGCCGCCGATGATGAACAGGACGTTCGACTGCTTGAGCCAGTGCTTGAAGCAGATGCGCGCCACCTCCTTCATCTTCTCGTAGGGCGGGTTGCCGCCGAAATCCGAGGAGATGATCGCGTCGTCGCCGAGCATCTCGGTGACCAGCGAGTTGGCGCCGCCGCCGAAGGTCGGCGCCAGGATGGTACCGCTGGAATTGATGATGCAGACGTCGCTCTGGCCCTGGTAGGTCCGGAGCTGGTTGATCTCGGCCTCGAAGTCCGAGTAATCGACCGAGAACAGGTGGCCGGGCAGGCCCAGGCGCTGCCAGCGCGGGTCGTCGCGGTCGAAGCCGCACTTGAAGTCGCAGGCCACGGGGGTGAGGCGGCCGTTGCGGTCGGGGCGCATCCGGATCGGGTTCAGCTCGACCGTGGTCATGCCGAAGCCGTGATAGAGCTCCCAGAGCTTCGGTAGCTGCTGCACCAGGGGCGAGATCAGCGCCTTCGGGGCGTTCAGCTCGGAGAGGGCGTTCGCCACCACGAAGGCCTTGAGGCCGGTCAGCGGATCGAACGGGACCTGGACGACCTCGCCCTTGTCGAGTTCCTCGATGTCGACGCCGCCCTTGTGGGTGAGGGTCATGGTCGGCGCACGGTAGCGGGTGCTGTCGGAGATCGAGAAATAGACCTCGTGCTCGGCCGGGACCGCGCCCTCGAAGGTGACGCCGTTGGCCTTGGCGACGACGTTGCCGTGGCGGTGCTCGACGAAGTAGAGCCGCTCCTTCTCGCGCAGGGCCGTCTTCAGGTCGTGGGCGCGGCCGAGGAGGCCCGCCTTGCCTTTCTTGCCGACGCCGCCCTTGAACACCGGCTTGATGAAGACCGAGCCGTGGCGATCGATCAGGCCCTTGATCTCTTCTTCGCTCGCGTCCGGCCCCAGCACCTCGGCCGTGGGAAATCCTGCGAATTGCAGGAGCTTTGCGCCGTGCAGCATGCCCGTGACTTGCATCGCTTCCTCCGTGCTTGTTGAGTTGCACGGTAGGGAGCGAAACTGTCAGTAACCTGTCGCGGGGTGGGAGAGCCTTCGGGAACGCGCCGGTCCCGTCTCACCGCCCCTCGATCGCCCGCCGCCACTGCCGCAGCGTGCGGCTGCGCTTGATCTGGTCGAGGGAGGTCAAAAGCTCCGGCCCGACCGGGATCGGCCGCAGGGCGGTCGCGTGTGTCACGGGATCGTCGGGCGCGCGGGCCTCCGCGCGGGCGGGCGTGACCGAGCGGGCGGCGAGCAGCGCCTGGCCCTCCCGGGAGAGCAGGTAATCGAGGAAGAGCCGGGCCGCCGCCTTGTGCCGGGCCTGCTTCGGGATGAGCGCGATGCGCGAGGTGACGAGCGTGTAGTCGCTCGGCAGCACCACGCCCACGGCCGGATCCTGCTTCGCCCGCTCGCGGGCGTAGGAGCCGAGCACGTCGTAGGCCAGCAGCGCCTCGCCGGACGAGACCCGGTCGAGCATCGTGGCGGTGGCGGTGTAGAGCTTCACCCCGACCTGGCCGAGCGCCCGGACCGTGTCCCAGGTCCGCGGCGTCACCTCCAGGTTCTGGGTCAGGAACAGGAAGCCGACGCCGCTGCGCTCGGGATCGTAGGTCGCGACCTTGCCCTGCCATTCCTCGGGATGCCGGGTCAGGCTCTGGACGAACTCGGCGTGGCTGCGCGACACCCGCGCCTCGGGCAGGAGCCTGCGATTATACGCAATGGCGACCGGCTCGGCGGTGATGCCGTAGGCCTCGTTGCGCCACACCGCCCAGGCCGGCCACCCGTCGGTCTCGCCCGAGACGTGGCGCTCGGCGTAGCCGTCGTTGACGAGCTTGATCTGGAGGTCCATCGCCGAGCTCCAGAGGATGTCGGCCGTGCCCCCGCCCGATCCGGCCTCGGCCAGGAACTCGTCGTAGAGGCGCGACGAGGTCATCTTGGCATAGGACACCGCGACGCCCGGAAAGCGCTGCCGGAAGCCGGCGAGGAGGGCCGAGGCCTCCGCCTCGTCAGTCGTCGCGCGCACCACGACCGTACCCTCCCGCACGGCCTCGGCGCGGCCTGCGGCCTGCGCGTCGACGGGCGGATCGACCTGGGCGCGAGCAACCGGGATCCAGGCGGGGCCGAGGAGGAGGGCGAGGCTCACCCATGCGGCCGTCAGGGTCCTCACTCTCAAAAACCTCTTCCTGCCCCAAGGTTTCCGGTTGCCCGCGGCGGTCGCCGCGGCGAGGATCGCACCGTACAGGCTCGCGCGGCGATCTCCTAACCTGGGCGGCGATCCCCCGTCGCCGGGGCGAGGGCGCGCGACGAGCCCAAGGGCACGAGCCTAAGGGCAGGAGCCCAAGGGAACGAGGCCAAGCGGGAGGGGACGGCGGGATGCGGGTGCTCGTCGTGGAGGATGACGCGGCCCTGGCGCGCGGCCTCGTGGCGGCGCTCCGGGCGGCCGGGCACGCGGCCGATCACGAGCCGGACGGCGCGGCGGCGGCGGGCATCGCCCTGTCGGAGCCCTACAGTCTGATCGTCCTCGATATCGGCCTGCCGGGCCTGTCCGGGTTCGAGGTGCTGCGGCGCATCCGGGCGGCGAGCGCCGTCCCGGTGCTGATCCTCACCGCCCGCGACGGCATGACCGACCGGGTGCGCGGGCTCGATCTCGGGGCCGACGACTACCTGGCGAAGCCCTTCGCACTGCCTGAGTTCGAGGCGCGGGTGCGCGCCCTGATCCGGCGCGGACAAGGGCAGCGCAGCCCGGTGCTGCAATGCGGGGGCCTCGTCCTCGACCGCTCGTCGGGAACCGTCACCCTCGCCGGCGAGGTCTTGGGCTTACGGCGCCGGGAGCTCGCGGTGCTGGAGGTGCTGATGGCGAAGGCCGGCCAAGTGGTGCCGAAGGAGCGGCTCGCCGGCGAGGTGTTCGGCTTCGATGACGAGGTGGCGCCCAACGCCCTCGAGCTCTACGTCGCGCGCCTGCGCAAGAAGCTGCAGCCGAACGGACCGGAGATCCGCACGATCCGCGGCCTCGGCTACCTCCTCGATGCCCGATGAGCCGGCGCCCGCCTTCCCTCCGGCGCGGGCTGATGCTCAGGATGCTCCTGCCGGCCTCGGCGCTGGCGGGGGTTCTGGGCTTGGGCGGCGCCCTCGTCATCCGGGACGTGGTCGAAACCACGCATGACCGCCTGCTCGACGGCTCGGTGCTGGCCATCGCCGAGCGCCTGGCCCTCGACGAGGACAACGAGGTGACGGTGGACCTGCCGCGGGTGGCCCTCGGCATGCTGGAGAGCCAGTCGCAGGACCGGGTCTATTACAGCGTCAGCTATCGCGGGCAGCTCGTCACCGGCTACCGCGACCTGCCCCGCCCCGACGAGGAGGTGGAGCCCGGCCCCACCCGGCACCGGGACGCGGTGATGCGCGGCGCCGCCGTCCGGATCGCCGCCCGGGCGCGGAGGGTCTACGGCAAGCCCGGCGCGGTGCTGGTGCAGGTGGCCGAGACGCGGGACGCGCGCAGCAGCCTCGAACTCCGGCTCCTCGGCGGCCTCGTCCTGCTCGAAGGCGTCCTCCTGGCGCTCGTCGGAGTCCTGACCTGGTACGGGATCGGCCGCGGCCTCGCGCCCCTCGACCGGCTGAGCGCCGAGATCGCCGGGCGCGCCGCCCCCGGCGCGGTGAGCCTCCAGCCCCTCGACGTCTCGGCGGTGCCGGTGGAGGCGAGGGCGCCGGTCCTCGCCTTCAACACCCTGCTGGGGCGGCTCGACGAGGTGATGGGGGCGGTGCGCCGCTTCACCGGCGACGCCTCGCACCAGATGCGTACGCCGCTTGCCGTCCTGCGCATGCATGTCGACCTCGCCCGCCGGCACGGGGCCGGCACGGCGCCGGAGGGCCGCGCCGCCCTCGACGACATCGAGGGCGCGGCACGCCGCCTGGAGCACCTGCTGGCGCAGCTCCTGGCGCTCGCCCGCGCCGACGAGGATCCGGGCGCGATCGCCCTGACGGAGATGGACCTCGCGACGGTCGCCGCGACGGTGCTCGCCGACCACGTGCCGCGGGCGCTGCGCGCCGGCATCGAGGTCGAGTACGAGAGGCCGGACGGGCCCGTGATGGTGACGGGCCACCCGACCCTGGTGGGCGAGATCCTCGGCAACGTCATCGACAACGCGGTCCGGTACGCCGGGGCCGGCGCCCGGGTGGTGGTGCGGGTGGCGGGCTCGGACGAGGGTGCCTTCGCCGAGATCGAGGATGACGGGCCGGGCATTCCGCCGGAGCACCGCGAGACGGTGTTTTCGCGGTTCTACCGCATCGCCCGGAGCGACGGGCCGGAGGGCAGCGGCCTCGGCCTCGCCGTGGTCAGGGCACTCGCCGACCGGATCGGCGCGGCGGTGACGCTGCATGACGGGGCGGGTGGCGGGCCGGGCCTGCGGGTGAGGATCGTGTTTCCGCCGGTTCCGGCGCGGTCGGTCGCTGCGAGCCTGCCGGAAGTCTCACGACAATCCTGACAGACACAGGGTCATTCCGGGGCCGCGAAAGCGGAGCCCGGAGTGCCGCAGGCACGCCCAGAACCGCTGATGGTTCAGGATAGGGCGGAGTGCTCCGCGCTTCTTTTCGGACGGCCTGCGCGTCTGGATTCCGGGCTCCGCTTTCGCGGCCCCGGAATGACGCGGAGGGTTCGACAGTGTCCAGAGAGATGCGAACAGGCCCTGATCGCTTCTCTCTCGCAAGAGTTCAGCGGCTTCGCCGCTCACTTCTTCGCCAGCGCATCCGCGAAGGCTGCGATGCGGTTGCGGGCGTAGGTCGGCAGGCCGGCGCTGATCGAGGTGCCGGTGTTGAACGAGGAATTGCCCATCAGCACCTGGGCCGGCAGCAGGTTGCGCAGAACCGGCACGCGCTCGTACTCCTTCTTGCGGTCGAGCACGTCGCCCTTGATGCCGAGCGTCATGTAGGCGGTCACCACCGTCTTGTTCGGGTCGGCCGCCACCGGCTGCATCACCGCCAGGAACTTGCCGAAGCGCAGGATCTGGTTCACCCAGAAGATGTTCTGCTCCATCGCGCCGGCCACCGGCGCCTCGATCTTCGTCAGCTGCACGAGCTTTCCCGCCTCGTCGGGCGGCAGCACCCGCAGCTCGCTCTGGAACGAGACGAACTCGGCGATCTTCTTAGCGCCGTCCTCGAGCTTGTTCGCCAGCTTGACCCCGAGCGGCAGCTTGCCCTCGAGGTCGTAGCGCGACTCGATGCAGGTGGTGTCGGGCGCCTCGCACCACGGCCGGTCGGGGCGGCGGGCGAAGGCCGCGGCCGGGTCCTTGGTCGGGGTGGCGTCCGCGGGGCTCAAGGGCTTGTGCTTGATCGCCGGGTCCATGCGCGACAGGAACGGGATCGTGGCGAAGCGCTTCAGGTCGATGCGGTCGGCGCTGCGGGGCACGATGAACCGCGCCTCGGCGACGTAGACCTTGAGCGCCTCGTGCCGGGGCTTGGCGACGCCATTGACCGTCTGGACGTAGTCCGGCTCGACGTAGGCCGGATGGGGGGCGAGCAGCGCCTTCTGGGCCGGGCTGCGCTTGCCCCACTCCGTGAAGGGCACGAGGCCGCTCTCCGGGCTCGCCGGGTTGTCGCGGTGATCGGTGAACGCGATCGTGTTGGGGGCGATGCCGGCCGGATCGAGGCCGGTCACCGCCGGCACGTCCTTGGTGCGGTACTCGGCGAGCGCGGGGGAAGCCGCGAGGAGGGCGGCGAGCACGAGCGGGAAGAGGCGCGGGCGCGCCGTCAGGCTGTCACGCACGGAAAATCGTCCTGTCTGGAGGTTCAGTAGGTCGGGTCGTCGCCGAAGAAGTAGTCGGGATCGCGCCGGCGCGGCCGGCGGACGCCCTCGTCCTCGTCGCCGAAGGGCGAGCGGTTTCGGGCGCCCGGCCAGTACGGCTCGGGCGCGGGCACCGGCTGGGCCCGGCGGGCATAGGGGCGCGGCTCGGGCCGGCCGAACAGGGCGCCGAACGGGTCGTAGCGGTCGGCGTCCGGCGCCTCGTCGGGCATCCGCCCCGGGTTCTCGCCCGGGAGGCCGCCCTCCAGCGCGTCGCCGTCCTGCTCGCTGTCCGGCCGCATCGCGTAGATCTGCTCCTGCGGCACCAGCTTGAAGCGGGTCTCGGCGAGGCGCCCGTCCACCGAGAGGCGGAAATGCTCCATGAAGCCGCCGCCGGCGACCCGGCTGCCGGAGCGCAGGTCAATCGGCTCGTCGGCGATCAGGCGCTTGGCCTCGGGGCTCGGGCCGGAGAGCGGGGACTTCGCCACCCCGTTGGCCCAGGCGGCCTGGAGCACCTGGGAGAAGATCGGCACCGAGAGGTGACCGCCGGTCTGGCCGCGACCGAGCGTGCGGCGCCTGCCGTCGGCGTTGTCGTAGCCGACCCAGGCCACGATGGTGATTTCGTTGGTGAAGCCGGAGAACCAGGCGTCGTTCTCGTCCTCCGAGGTGCCGGTCTTGCCCGCCACGTACGGCGAGAACCGGGCGAGCGCGGCGGCGGTGCCGCGCTGGGTCACGCCCTGGAGCAGGCTCTTCAACTGGTAGAACGCCACCCGGTCGGCCGAGCCGATGCGGGCGAGCGGCCGGTCGGGATGCTGGTAGAGCACCTTGTCGCCCTGCGACACGCTCTCCAGCCCGTAGGGCGAGGGCCGCTCGCCCTCGTTGGCGACCGCCGCGTAGAAGGTCGCGAGATCGATCATCCGCACCGGCTGGGCGCCGAGCACGAAGGGGTAGTAGCGCTCGCATTCGGCGTAGAGCTGCGCTTCGAGCGCGATGTCGCAGACCTTCGAGAGGCTCGCCGGCGCCTTCTCGGCGATGCCGCCGCGCAGGAGCTGCGCGGTGACGAGGTTCTTCGAGTGCTCCAGGCCGCGGCGCAGGGTGACTGGGCCGGAGCCGCCCCCGCCCTCGTAGTTCTTCGGCGACCAGGAATCACCCACCCCGCCGATCGGCGGCAGGGTCACGCGGGCATCCATCACCAGGGTGTTGGGCTGGAGACCCGCATTGAGAGCGGCGAGGTAGGTCAGGGGTTTGAGGGTCGAGCCGGGCTGGCGCACGCTCTGCGTCACCCGGTTGAGCTGGCTCAACGGATAGGAGAAGCCGCCCGCCATGGCGAGGATCCGCCCGGTGCGGTTCTCCAGCACCAGGACCGCGCCCTGGACCTGCGGGCGGATGCGCAGATCCGCCCGGGGGGCGCCCTTGCCCTCCCACACCTTCACCCGCACCACGTCGTAAGCGCTGAGCCGCCCGCGGGCCGCACCCGGGTTCAGGCTCGCGACCCGCCCGTCGGCGAGGCCCACCCGCACGCCGCCCTGGCCGCCGGTCGAGAGCACCACGGCCGCCGGCCAATGCACGTCGTAGAGCGGCAGGCGCGCGGTCTCGAGCGCCCGCTGCCAGGCGGGTTTCGGCCCGGTGGGTTTCACGGCCTTGGCCTGCTTCGATCCCTTCTTCCCCTTCGGCTCGGGGGTCGGGGCGGGAGAGGGCTCGGGAGCCGGCGGGGCTCCGGCAGCCTCGATGCGGCGCACGGCGTCGGCGAGGTTCGCCTCCGGTCCTTCGTACCGCGCGCGGCCGGTCGAAGCCTCGTAGCGCGACAGGCTCTCCTGCAGGATGCCCTCGGTCGCCTCCTGGAGGCCGGCATTGAGGGTCGAGCGCACCGTGTAGGCGCCGGCCGTCAGCGAATCGAGGCCGGCGAGCGTGCGCGCCTCGCGGGTGAGGTGGTCGACGAAGTGGAAGCCGGCATCCTGGCGCAGGCGCTCCAGCGGCGCGAGGCCGAGGGGGGCTGCGAGCGCCGCGTTCATCTCGGCTTCCGTGATCGCGCCCTCCTCCTTCATGCGGGTGAGCACGTAGGCGCGGCGCTCCCGCGCCCGGTCGGGGTAGCGGTCGGGATTGTAGAAGTTCGGGCCCTTCGGCATGCCGCCGAGCAAAGCCGCCTCGGCGACGGTCAGGTCCTTGACGGACTTCCCGAAATAGCTGCGCGACGCCATCTCGATGCCGTAGGCGCCGCGGCCGAGATAGATCCCGTTGAGGTAGAGGCCGAGGATCTCGGGCTTCGTCATCACCCGCTCGGCCCGGGCCGCGACGATCATCTCGCGGATCTTGCGCTCGTAGGTGACGTCGTCGCCGACGGACAGATTCTTCACCACCTGCTGGGTGATGGTCGAGCCGCCCTGCGGCCGGCCCGGCGAGGCGAGGTTGCCGATGAAGGCGCGGATCACCCCGCGCTCGTCGATGCCGCGATGGCTGAGGAAGCGCTTGTCCTCCGCCGCGATGAACGCCTTCTGGACGAGCGGCGGGACCTCGCCGATCGGCACCGCGACGCGCCGGCCGTTGGGCTCGAAGGTCTCGGAGAAGCGGTTGCCCCGCCCGTCGAGGATCGTGGTCGCGCCGGGCAGCCGCAGGGTCTTGAGGGCGTTGGCGTCCGGCAGGTCGGTGACCGCCTTGTTGTAGAACTCGATCACGTCCCGCGCCACGAAGGGCGAGTTCGCCGGGTTCTCGCCCTTGCAGAACTGCTTGTAGCTCGTGTTGAGCTCGGCGATGTCGAGGCCGTGCAGCAGCTTCGACTCGCCCGCGACCGCCTTCGGATCCTCCATCGCGGTCGAGATCAGGTCGTCGAGGTTGATGTCCTCGATGTCGAAGGCCTTGCGCATGTGGGCGCAGCCGTCGCGCAGGAGCTGCACTACCGCCGGGCCGTCCTTGCCCGGATCGAACTGGGTCCGGATCGCGTCGGGACGGGTGGTGACCTGGCTCAGCGTCAGGGCCGTGGCAAACAGCTTGATGAGGATCGCGTTCATCGATGACCAGGGGCCGGGACGAGGCCTGCGGCAGGAGGCGCCCGGCGGCCTGAACCGGACATGGACGGACCCGACATCGACAACGCGGCTGTTTTAAGGACGCGGCGGGGTGGCCGGTGACGGGGCGGCAGGGTCGACAGCCTCGCCCCTCAGGCGGCGCAGGGCGAAGGCCGTGAACACTCCGATCAGGCAGAGCGCGAGGCCGAACCACGTGAAGGCGTATTGCAGGTGGTTGTTCGGCAGATCGACCCGCAGCTGCCCGCCCCTCGGCCAGCCGCCGGGAACGGGCGTGGCGTCGGCCTCGATCAGGTAGGGGGCGACGGTGCCGAGGCCCTTCGCCGCCGCGATGCCGGGGACGTCGCGGTTGAACCACTCGCCGGTCTGCGGGTTCGGCGCCGGCACGAACATCGCCCGCGCCTCGCTCTGGCGCAGCATCCCGGTGACGGTGGTCTCCCCCTCGACCTGTCCGGCGGCGCGGCGGGCCGGATCCTTGAGCTCGGTCGGCACGAAGCCGCGATTGACGAGCACGGTCCGGCCGTCGTCGAGGCGCAGCGGCGTCACGACGTAGTAGCCCTGGAGCGCCCGGCCCGGCGTGTCGCCGGGCGCCAAGCCGTGGACCAGCGTCTCCTTGTCCTGGAGGAAGCGGCCGGTGGCGCGCACCCGCTCGAACTCGTCGCGGGCGGGATCGAAGCCGTCGAAGGCCGGCAGCGGCGCCGGCGGCTCGATGCGCGAGCGGGCGACGATCCGGTCGATCAGAGCCTCCTTCCAGGCCTTGCGCTCGAGCTGCCAGACCCCGAGGCCGACCAGGATCCCCAAGCAGACGAGGGTCGCGAGGGCCGGGGCGACGAGGTCGCGCAGGGCCGCGCGCCGCTCCGCGGGGCCGGCCGGCGCCGTCACCGGAAGCGCCCCTGCGCCGCCTTGTTGGAATATTGCAGCGCCGCCATCATGCCCTTGAGCGGCCGGACCAGGAGCAGGCTCAAGACGATCGAGAGCGGCGCCCAGAGCGCGGCATGCACCCACATCGGCGGCTCGTAGGCGAACTCGACCCACATCGCCAGCGCCACCACCACGATGCCGACGATCGACATCACGAAGAAGGCCGGGCCGTCGGCGGAATCGATGAAGCGGAAATCGAGCCCGCAGACCTCGCAGGAGGGGCGGAAGCTGAGATAGCCCTTGAACAGGTGCCCTTCGCCGCAGCGCGGGCAGCGGCCGCGCAGGCCGACGGTCGCCGGGGAGTCGACGGTGCGGTTCTCGTCCATGGGCTCAACTCCTGAACGCGGGGGTGCCAGCGCGATCTGGGGGGTTTCTTGGCATAAGAAAAGGGCGGCTTTCGCCGCCCTCTCATGATCCCTGCGCGTGAGGCGCTGGCTCAAGCAGAGCTGCATGGCGCACCTCTGCTTGATTCCTTGTCTCTGCATCATTTTATCGCCGAACCGGTGACCACTTCGGCGAATGATGCCTAATGCGCGGCGGCGTGGCCGACGCCCGAACCCCAGACGTAGATGGCGGCGAACAGGAACAGCCACACCACGTCGACGAAGTGCCAGTACCAGGCGGCGAACTCGAAGCCGAGGTGCTGCTTGGGGGTGAACTGGCCGAGATAGATCCGGTACAGGCAGACCGCCAGGAAGATCGTCCCGATCAGCACGTGGGCGCCGTGGAAGCCGGTCGCCATGAAGAAGGTGGCCGAGTAGATGCTGCCCGAGAAGCCGAAATGGGCGTGGCCGTACTCGTAGGCCTGGACGCAGGAGAACAGCGCGCCCAGCGCGATGGTCAGCCACAGGCCGTACTTCACGCCCTTGCGGTCGCCGTGCAGCAGGGCGTGGTGGGCCCAGGTGATCGTCGTGCCCGAGGTGAGCAGGATCAGGGTGTTGAGCAGCGGCAGGTGCCAGGGGTCGAACGCCTCGACGCCCTTCGGCGGCCACAGGCCCCCGGTGAAATCCACCCGCGAGGCCTGGATCGGGTCGGCGGTGTAGAGCGCGGCCTCGAAATAGGCCCAGAACCACGCGACGAAGAACATCACCTCGGAGGCGATGAACATGATCATGCCGTAGCGGTGCGACAGCTGCACCACGCGGGTGTGGTCGCCGGTATTGGCCTCGTGCGTGACGTCCCGCCACCAGCTCAGCATGGTGTAGAGCACGCCGATCAGGCCCGCGAAGAACACGTAGGGACCGACCGCGAGATTCGCGATGGTCAGGCTCTTCATCCACAGGACGGCGCCCGTCGTCATCGTGAAGCCGCTCATCGAGCCGACGAGCGGCCACGGGCTCGGATTGACGAGGTGGTAGTCGTGGTGCTTCCCGTGCGCCTCGGCCATCGTGTCGGGTCTCCTGCCTGCTCTTGCGACCGGTCGCGCCCCGCGCCGGCCGTGGATCTCGTTTGACGCGGGGCGGCTCGCTCCCGGCGCCCCGGCTGGTCCGCCGTCGGCGCTCACGGTCACGCTTTAATGCCGCCCCGGCGCGGTTGTCACCTCGTCAATTCGCCCATCCCGTCAATTGGCCTTGGTCCCGACCGGCGTCGCGAGGGCGGCCTGCGGCTGGCCGTTCTTCGACGCGAAGTAGGTGTAGGACAGGGTCATCTCGGTGAGGTCGCGGGTGTTCGCATCGGCCTTGATGCCGGGCTCGAGGTAGAACACCACGGGGAAGTCCATGGTCTCGCCGGGCTGCAGCGTCTGCTCGTTGAAGCAGAAGCACTGCACCTTGACGAAGTAGCCGCCGGTCAGCCCGGGCTGGACGTTGAACGTCGCGATCCCGGTGCTCGGCACGCTGCCGGTGTTGGTGACGCGGAAGAACACCGTCTTGGTGGCCCCGAGCTGCGCCTCGACCTGCGGGGTCTCCGCCGCGAAGCGCCAGGGGAGACCGGGCGCGACGTTGGTGTCGAAATGCACCAGCATGCTGTCCTGGCTCACCGGGCCTGCGGCGGCCGCGCCCCGCAGGGGCGTACCGTCGTAGCCGGTCGCCTTGCAGAACAGGTCGTAGAGCGGGACGAAGGCGAAGGCGAGCGCCGTCATCCCGACCACGATGCCGAGGCAGGCGAGCGCCGTGGTTCGGGCCCGCTTCTGCTGGTGGTTGCGCGCATCGGTCATGGCGGCATCGCCCCTTCGCGTCACAGCGGCCGGTTGAGGACCTGGGGCCCGAGCTTGGCGATCGTCAGCACGTAGAAGATCAGGACCAGGGCGGCGAGCACCATCGCGATCGCGATGGAGCGCTTGCGCCGGCGCTGGATCTCGTCGGGGGTCAGTTGCTGGGGCACCGCACTCATCGCTGCATCGGCCGAAAGGGGAGGGGTTCAGCCGAAGACCGGCCGGAACAGCCCGAGGCCCTGTTCCGCCAGCAGGGCGGAGAAGAGCAGGAACAGGTAGAGGATCGAGAAGCCGAACAGGCTCATCGCCGCCTTGTTGGCCGCCTCGCCCTCGCGCCGGCGCAGCACCTGGACGCTGAGCGCCACCATGGCGAGGCCGCCGATCAGGCCGACGACGCCGTAGATCATCCCGCCGAAGCCGAGGAAGACCGGGGCGAGGCCGAGCGGGGCCAGCAGCACCGAGTAGGCGAGGATCTGGCGGCGGGTCGAATCGGGACCGGCGGTGTTCGGCATCATCGGGATGCCGGCCCGGGCGTACTCGCCGGCCTTGACCAGCGCCAGCGCCCAGAAATGCGGCGGGGTCCAGATGAAGATGATCAGGAACAGGATCGTGCCCTCGATCCCGATCGAGCCGGTGACCACCGCCTGGCCGATCATCGGCGGCAGGGCGCCGGCGGCACCGCCGATCACGATGTTCTGCGCCGTCGAGCGCTTCAGCCACATCGAGTAAATCACGGCGTAGAATACGATGGTGAAGGCGAGGAGACCCGCCGACAGCCAGTTCGCCGCGAGCCCGAGCACCAGCACCGAGCCGACCGACAGGGTGAGCCCGAAGGACAGGGCCTCGCCCGGCTGGATCCGCCCCGCCGGGATCGGCCGGGTGCGGGTGCGGGTCATCACCGCGTCGACGTCGGCGTCCCACCACATGTTGAGGCAGCCCGAGGCGCCGGCCCCGACCGCGATCATCAGGAGCGAGATCGCCCCGATCACCGGGTTCACGTGCGACGGCGTCACCGTCATCCCGACGAGGGCGGTGAAGATCACCAGCGCCATCACCCGGGGCTTCAGGAGCGCGAAGTAATCCGCGACCTCGCCGCCGGAGCTGCTCGCCTCGGCGAAGGGACGGTCGGAGATCGCGCTGTTCGACAAGGTGGTCATGCTGGGTGTCGCGGCCATCGTGGGAAGGGATGTGAAGGTGTCGCGCTCCTCGCCGGAACGCCCCTTCGGGCGCTCGGGGGAAGAGCCGGGACCGCGTCGGTCCCAGGATCTTCCGCGGGAGACTTGCGCCGGCCGGGCCGGGAAGTCTCCGCGCTATGTTGGTCCGCCGCGGCTTTTCCGCGGCGGACCGTCGTCCTTCGTGTCAGTGGGCGTGGGACGGCTCGTCCACGATCACCGGCAGGGTCTCGTACTGGTGGAAGGGCGGGGGCGAGGACAGGGTCCACTCGAGGGTGGTGGCACCCTCGCCCCACGGGTTGTCCGCGGCGCGCTCCTTGGAGCGGAAGGCGAGCACCACGCCGATCACGAACACGACCATGCCCAGCGCGAAGATGTGTCCGCCCATCGTGGCCACCCAGTGCCAGCCCGCGAAGGCCTCCGGATAGTCGGCATAGCGACGCGGCATGCCGGCGAGGCCGAGGAAGTGCATCGGGAAGAACAGCACGTTGGCGCCGATGAAGGCGAGCCAGAAGTGCAGCTTGCCGGCCCATTCCGGGATGATGCGGCCGGTCATCTTCGGGAACCAGTAGTAGACGCCGGCGAAGATGATGAACACCGCGCCGAGCGATAGCACATAGTGGAAGTGCGCGACGACGTAGTAGGTGTCGTGCAGGTAGCGGTCGACGGCGGCGTTGGCCAGGATCACGCCGGTGACGCCGCCGACGGTGAACAGGAACACGAAGCCGACGGCCCAGTGCATGGCGGCGGTGAAGCGGATCGAGCCGCCCCACATCGTGGCGATCCAGGAGAAGATCTTCACGCCGGTGGGGACCGCGATCACCATGGTGGCGAACACGAAGTAGGACTGGGTCTGGAGCGTGAGACCCACGGTGTACATGTGGTGGGCCCACACCACGAAGCCGACGACGCCGATCGCCACCATCGCGTAGGCCATCGCCAGGTAGCCGAAGACCGGCTTGCGGGAGAAGGTCGCGATGATGTGCGAGACGATGCCGAAGGCCGGCAGGATCATGATGTAGACTTCGGGGTGGCCGAAGAACCAGAACAGGTGCTGGTACAGGATCGGGTCACCGCCGCCGGCCGGATCGAAGAAGGTCGTGCCGAAGTTGCGGTCGGTGAGCAGCATGGTGATCGCGCCGGCCAGCACCGGGAGCGACAGCAGCAGCAGGAACGCGGTCACCAGCATCGACCAGGCGAACAGCGGCATCTTGTGCAGGGTCATGCCCGGCGCGCGCATGTTCAGGATGGTGGTGATGAAGTTGATGGCGCCGAGGATCGAGCCCGCGCCCGACAGGTGCAGGGCGAAGATCGCGAAGTCGACGGCCGGGCCGGGATGGCCGGCGGTGGAGAGCGGCGGGTAGACGGTCCAGCCGGTGCCGGCGCCGACCGCGCCGGGGGCGCCCTCGACGAACAGCGAGCAGACGAGGCTCATGAAGCCCGCGACCGTCAGCCAGAACGAGATGTTGTTCATGCGCGGGAACGCCATGTCCGGCGCGCCGATCATCAGCGGCACGAACCAGTTGCCGAACCCGCCGATGAGGGCCGGCATCACCATGAAGAACACCATGATGAGGCCGTGCCCGGTCACGAACACGTTGTAGGTCTGCGGATTGGAGAAGTACTGCAGGCCGGGGGCCTCCATCTCCATCCGGATGCCGAAGGACAGGAAGGCGCCGACGATGCCCGCCGAGAAGGCGAACAGCAGGTAGAGGGTGCCGATGTCCTTGTGGTTGGTCGAGTTGAACCAGCGCGTGAAGAAAGGTGGGGTGTGGTCGTGGGCGTGGTCGTGCCCTGCCGTGACGGCTTGAGCCATGGGGTCAGCCTCTTCGAGGAATGTCTCGGTCGGTCTGTCGAAAGGGGCGGGGGGCGCCTGCCGCGCCGCCCCGCGTCATGAAATCAGTCGGCGTCCGCGAACGGCCTTATTGCGCTTCCGCGAACTTGGCGCCGCCGTCGATGCGGGCGAACTTGGTCTTGGCCTCGGCGGTCCAGGCCTGGAAGGCCTGCTCGCTCACCACCTTCACGGTGATCGGCATGTAGGCGTGGCGCTGGCCGCACAGCTCGGAGCACTGGCCGTGATAGGTGCCCTCGCGCTCGGCCTTGAACCAGAACTGGTTGAGGCGGCCCGGGATCGCGTCGATCTTGAAGCCGAAGGACGGCATCGCCCAGGAATGCATCACGTCGGCGGCGGTGACCTGGATCTTCACGATCTTGTTCACCGGCACGACCATCTCGTTGTCGGTGGCCAGCAGCTTGGGCTGGCCGGACTTCACCTGGTCGTCGCCCTCGAGCAGGTTGGCGTCGAACTTGAAGCCGCCGACATCCTGCGGGTACTCGTAGGACCAGTACCAGGCGTGGCCGATGACCTTGACCATCAGGTCGGCCTTCGGGTCCGACAGCTGCGTGCGCAGCACCCGGAACGACGGAATCGCGATCGCCACCAGGATCAGCACCGGAACGATCGTCCAGGCGACCTCCAGCATCGTGTTGTGGGTGGTGCGCGACGGGTTCGGGTTGGTCTTCTCGTTGAACTTGAAGATCACCGCGATCAGCAGGCCGAGCACGAACAGGACAACGGCCAGCATGATCCAGTTCAGGAGGTGGTGGAAATTGTAGATTTCCGTCGCCACCTCGGTCACCGGCCGCTGCAGGTCCATCTGCCACGGCACCGGCTGGCCCACGCCCGCCGCCGACACGGCCGTGGCGGTGCCGAGGATCCCGGTCGCTGCCAGCGCCGCGGCGCGTCCCCAGAATCCGCGGCCCCTCGGCCGTCCTTGCGCCCTCGCCATCCCCATGATGCCCTCGATGCTCCCCAACAGGCTGTCTGCCGGTAACGGCTGCCCGCGCGGCGGGAGCGCCGTCACTCTCGGCCTCACGGTGTCGGCCCGCCGCCCTGCGGCCGTGAAGCCGGCCGAGACCCGGTCGGCGTCTCTCACCACAATGGCGCCGCAAGCGCAACGGCGTTGGCGTCGCATCGGCGTTCCGAATTCGCCTGTGGGCACTGGACATTCGTCGTGAGGCTCGAATGATTCCGCAAAAGCGTGCGCGACCGCTCGGGGCTTTCGCGACGCGCCGGACCTGGCCTCCACCCTTCGATGATCGACCGTCTCGAGTTCATCCTGGCGCTCGCCCAGGAGCAGCATTTCGGCCGCGCCGCCCAGGCCTGCGGGGTGTCGCAGCAGACCCTCTCGGCCGGCGTCAAGCAGCTCGAGGAGCGCCTGGGTGTGCTCCTGGTGCAACGCGGCTCGCGTTTCCAGGGCTTCACCCCGGAGGGCGAGCGGGTGCTCGACTGGGCGCGGCGGATCGTCGGCGACGCCCGGGCCATGCGCCAGGAGGTGGCGGCCCTGCGCCGCGGCCTGTCGGGCATGCTCCGGATGGCGGCGGTGCCGACCGCGACCCCGATGGTCGCCGCACTCACCACCCCGTTCCGCGCCCGCCACCCGGCGGTGCGCTTCTCGGTGCATTCGGCGACCTCGCACGAGATCATCCGGCAGATCGCCAATCTCGAGCTCGATGCCGGGCTGACCTACATCGAGGACGAGCCTCTCGGCCGCGTGATCGCCCTGCCGCTCTACCGCGAGCATTACCGCCTGCTCACCGCCGCCGACGGGATCTACGGCGCACGCCAGAGCGTGACCTGGGCCGAGGTCGGCCGCATCCCGCTCTGCCTCCTGACCCCGGCGATGCAGAATCGCCGCATCATCGACCGGCACCTGCGCGCCGCCGGGGCCGAGCCGGCGCCGCTGCTCGAATCGAACTCGATGATCGTGCTGGTGACGCATGTGCGCACCGCCAAATGGGCGAGCATCATGCCGGCGGCGCTCGCCGAGACCTTCCGCCTCACCGAGCGGGTGCGGGCGGTGCCGATCACCGAGCCCGACGTCAGCCACACGATCGGCCTCGTGGTGCCCGAGCGCGATCCCATGACCCCCCTCGTCGCCGCCTTCCTGGCCGAGGCGCGGGCGATCGCGCCGGGCCTCGCGGCGGAAGTTGCGGCGCTGTGATACGATTTCCGGACGATCAGTTCGGACATCGGATCACCAGCCCGCGCGGTGGAGCCTCCGGCTCCACACACGTGAGCGAGGCCGATTTCCGCATCGCGAAAGCGATCCGACAGGATCGCCTGGAGCGATCAATCGGAAATCGGATGAGACGATTTCCGGAGCAAATCCTCCGTTGCCGGAGGACCGGCTTTTTCCGTCAGCGGAACGGATCGGCCGGTACTGGGAGACCGTCGTCGGATCCTCGCATCCGCGTGCGGGCATAGCCGGGCAGCCGGACGCTCCCGGACCGAGCCCATTTCCCACCCGGCTCCTCACGGCGCGATCGGGCCGGGCCCGCGGGATCCGGCTGCGCCGGGAGCATGGCGCCCGCCTCGCCCGGCGCCTTGCTTTTGCATCATTTTGCCTGCCCATGCTGGCGACGACGCGAGGGGCCGCGCCGGGCTCCGCACGATGATGCATGAGGTCGCGAGCCTTGACCGTCTCCTTGCCCTATTCCCTGGATCGCCTCGGCTATGCCCGGAGCCTGCTCGAGCGCCACTCGGCCGAGCGCAGCGGCCCGACCCCGACGCTCGCGGAGACGCCCGACGCGAGCCTGCTCCTGTTCTGCGGCGACGTGCCGGTGCTGCGGGTGACCGAGGGCGGCGCCACCTGCCTCCTGTCGCGCGAGGACGCGGCGCGCGCCGGTGCGCCCTCGCCCGAACTGTTTCTCGGCCGGGTCGGCGGCCGGCCGGCCTTCGCCGGTGCGCTGCCGGCGGATGCGGCGGCGCACTTCTCCGGCGATCCGGCCTACCGGGTGCTCGATGCCCGCGCCGTCGCGACCGAGGGGGCGGTGCCGGCGCCCGAGATGGGGGTGATGGCCACCGCGAAGTCCCTGCTCGGCTGGCACGCCCGGCACGGCTACTGCGCCAATTGCGGCACCGCCACCACGCTCTCCTGCGGCGGCTTCCGGCGCGACTGCGCGTCGTGCGGCACCGAGCACTTCCCGCGCACCGATCCGGTGGTGATCATGCTGGTGACGCACGGCGACCGCTGCCTGCTCGGGCGCCAGGCCCGGTTCGCGCCCGGCGTCTATTCCTGCCTCGCCGGCTTCCTCGAGCCCGGCGAGACCATCGAGGACGCCGTGCGGCGCGAGACCTTCGAGGAGGCCGGCGTGCGGGTCGGCGCGGTGCGCTACCACCTCTCGCAGCCCTGGCCGTTCCCGTCCTCGCTGATGATCGGCTGCGAGGGCGAGGCCCAAGGAGACGCCCTGGTGCTCGACCGGACCGAACTGGAGGATGCGCGCTGGTTCACCCGCGCCGAGGTGCGCCAGATGCTGGAGCGCCACCACCCCGACGGCCTGATGACCCCGCCGCCGATGGCGATCGCCCACGCCCTGGTGCGAACCTTCGCGGAACGCTGACGATGGCGCGGTTTACAGGCATCATCCCCTACCTCGTCACCCCGCTCGACGCCGAGGGGCGGATCGAGGCCGGGGTGATGGCGGCGCTCTGCGACGACCTGATCGTGGCCGGCGTGCACGGCCTGACGCCGCTCGGTTCCACCGGCGAGTTCGCCTATCTCGACGAGGCGCAGAAGCGCGAGACCGTGGCGGCGGTGGTCGCCGCCGCGGCGGGCCGGGTGCCGGTCCTGCCGGGCGTCGCCTCGACGGCGATCCGCGGCGCGGTCGCGCAGGCGAAGGCCTGCCGGGCGGCGGGGGCGGACGGGATCGTGCTGATCCTCGACGCCTACTTCCCGCTGACGGAAGGGGAGGTCGAGCGCTACTTCCTGTCCGTGGCGGATGCCACCGACCTGCCGATCATCCTCTACACCAACCCGAACTTCCAGCGCGCCGACCTCTCGGTCGCCTCGATCGCGCGGCTCGCCAAGCATCCCAACATCGTCGGGATCAAGGACGCCTCGACCAATACCGGGCGCCTGCTCTCGATCATCAACCGCGTCGGCGACGACCTCGACGTCTTCGCCGCCTCCTCGCACATCGCCGCGAGCGTGATGATGCTCGGCGGCAAGGGCTGGTTCGCGGGTCCGGCCTGCGTCATCCCGCGGGACTGCCTCGCGCTCTACCGGTTGTGCCGGGAGGAGCGCTGGCCCGAGGCGGTGGCGCTGCAGAAGCGGGTCTGGGCCTTCAACGAGGTTTTTGCCCGCTACAACCTCGCGGCCTGCGTCAAGGCGGCGCTCCAGATGCAGGGCTACGCCGTCGGCGATCCGGTGCCGCCCCAGAGCTCGGCCTCGCCGGAAGCCCGCGCGGCCATCGCGGCGGCGCTCGCCGCGGTCACCGGCCCAGCGGTCACGTCGCACACCTGAGACACCCGGCCGTGTAGGACGGCCGCACCCATCCGATCGAGGAAGCGTTTCGCCATGACCATCGAGACCACCCAGGCCGCCCGCGCGCGCCGCGACGCCGCCCTCGCGATCGCCCGCGCCGCCGGCGAGACCGCGCTCGGCTTCTTCAACGCCCGCGACGAGCTGGTGATCGAGCAGAAGAGCGGCGCCCAGGACCTCGTCTCGCAGGCCGACCGCGAGGTCGAGCTCCTGATCCGCGCCCGCATCAAGGAGGCGTTTCCGGAGGACGGGGTGATCGGCGAGGAGCACGCTCCGGTCCCGAGCCGTTCGGGCTACACCTGGGTGGTCGATCCGATCGACGGCACCAGCCCGTTCCTCAACGGCCAGCCGAACTGGTGCGTGTCGATCGGCGTGCGCGGTCCCGAGGGGCTGGTCGCCGGCGTGATCGAGGCGCCGGTCCTGCGCGAGACCTATGCGGGCCTGGTGGGCGAGGGCGCGACCGTGAACGGCCGCCCCCTGCGCGTCGACCCCGAGACGGTGCTCACCTCGGCCAATATCGGCTTCGGCGCGACCCAGAAGAACCCGGCCGCGGAAGCCGCCGCCTTCGTGCACGGCCTCTACCAGGAGGGCGGGGTGCTGTTTCGCAACGGCTCGGGCGCCCTGATGCTCGCCTACGTCGCCGCCGGGCGGCTCGCCGGCTACTACGATCCCGGCCTGAATTCCTGGGATTGCTATGCCGGCCTGGTGCTGGTCCGCGAGGCCGGCGGCGTCGCCGAGTATCTCGGCTCCGACGACATGCTCACCGGCGGGCCGCTCTATGCCGGCACGCCGGCGGTGGTGGCGGACCTGCGCCGGCTGGCCGAGGCGTCGCGGCGGGGGTGAGGAGCGGGTCCTGTCGGCGGGTGCAGGGTTTCCGTCAACGGGAATGCCATCCTCCATGTCATTCCGGGGCCGCGCAGCGGAGCCCGGAATCCATAACCGCGGACCGCATAGGATAAAGCGGATACCTATCCGCCTCGTTCTGTACGACCTGAGCGTCTGGATTCCGGGCTCCGCTTCGCGGCCCCGGAATGACAGGAGGGGGTGGAATCGAACGGAGCACACTCGTCGCGTGCCAAGGCACGGGGGGTCAGCCCACCCCGGCGATCACCCCCGCCACCGCGACCACCCCCGCGAGCGGAGCCAGCCACAGCAGCGCCCGCGGCCGGTAGGACTGCACGACGATCAGCACGAGGCCGGCCCCGATCAGCGATCCGAGCCAGTCGACCGGACCGAAATTCCAGCCGTCACTCCCAATCGCGGCGGCGAGCGACAGGGCGATCAGACCCCAGCCGGCGGCGCGGAGCGCGCGCGCGCGAGACCGGTCCGGCGGGCGCGACCAGACCGCCTGATGATGCCGGGCCATGGAGAGGCACAGGGCGGCGAGCCCGAGGAAGCTGAGCCCGGAGCCGACGAGGAGCGTCATGCCCGCCCCATCTGCGGCGCGGCCGCGGATTCCTCGACCATCCGGCGCGCCCGGCGCGGGGCGGCGAAGCGGTCGACCTTGTGGGCGACGAGGGCGAAGCCGGCCGCGACGGCCAGGAGCACGGCGTCGAAGCCGAGGAACCAGAGGGGATCGTCCCACGAGGCCCGGGCGGTCGCGAGATCGGCGAGCACCACCGCCACGAACAGGGCGGCCACGAGGCCGAGCGCCCCGCGCCAGGCCCGGCGCGGCGCCGGCCACGCGCCGGCGAGGGCCACGGCGATCCAGGCGCCAAAGAACACCCCGACCTCCCACTCCGCCCGGGCCGCGAGGCCGAGGGGCAGCAGCCGGTTCGCCAGGAAATAGGCGGCGATGCCCGCCGGCAGGCCCGTGATCGTGCCGAGATTGAGGGCGTGGACGAGGCGCCAGCCCCATCCCGGCGCGATTCCGGCCCGCGGCAGCCGCGCCACGGTCCAGAGCACCAGCCCGCTCGCCACCATGGCGCAGCCGAGCAGCCCGCACACGAAGAACAGCAGCCGCAGGGCGCCCCCGGCGAAATGCGCCTCGTGCAGGCCGACCATCGTGGTGAAGGTCTTGGCCGCCGGCCGCAATCCCCCCGACAGCACCTCGACGACCGCGCCGCTGGTGCCCGCGAAGGCGACCTGCGGGTGCTCGTGCGAGAGGCCGTGCGGCTCCTCGAACACCGCCACGACGGTCGAGTTCGCGTCGCGCGGGTTGGCGATGGTGAGCCGCTCCAGCGGCTCGGGGATCGTCGCAAGCGCCTTCGCCACCATCGGCCCCACCGGGGCGAGGGTGCCGGGCTGCCCGTGAGCCGGGCGGGTCTTCGTGATCTGCCCGGTCTCGGCGAAATAGGCGAACTGGTCGCCGTTGTAGGCCGCCGTGACGCCCCAGGGCATGTACATCAGCGCGAGCGTCACCACGCCCGTATAGGTGATCATCAGGTGGAACGGCAGCGCCAGCACGCCGCTGACGTTGTGGGCGTCGAGCCAGCCGCGCTGCGCCGCCTTGTCCCGCCGCAGGGTGAAGAAATCCGAGAAGATGCGCCGGTGGGTGACGATGCCGCTCACCAGCGCCACCAGCATCACCATGGCGCAGATGCCGACGATCCAGCGGCCCCAGAGCGGCGGCAGATTCAGCTCGAAGTGGAAGCGGTAGAAGAAGTCGCCGCCCCGCGTCGCCCGTAGCGCGGCGGGCGCGCCGGTCCCCGGATCGAGGAGGACGTGGCCTGGCGGCGTGCCGGGCCTGTTGCGCCAGAACAGCTCGACGAGGGGCCGCTCCGGGGTCGGCAGGCCGACGAACCAGGTCCGCGCGTGTCCCGCATGGGCCTCGAGATGGGCCACCGCGCGCTCGGCCGCCGCCGCCAGGGCCTCGGGGGCGATGGTGGCCTCGCGCCGCAGCTCCGGCTGCATCCAGCGCGAGATCTCGGCCCGGTAATAGGTCGCGGTGCCGGTGACGAAGACGGCGAACAGCACCCAGCCGACGACGAGGCCGGACCAGGTGTGCAGCCAGGCCATGGACTGGCGAAAGCCCTGCTTCATGACGATGATCCGGTGACGAGCCAGAGGGCGGCCCCGAGCACCAGGGCGAGGACCCCGACGATGACGGCGGCCCGCCCGAGCGAGCGGGCCGCGAAGACCGCGACCACGATTCCCACCACGACGGCGAAGCTGAGGAGCGTCGCCGTCGTGACGGCCTCCGCCCGGGGCATCGGCAGGACCAGCGACAGGAGGGCGGTGGCGAGGGCCGCGGTCGCGTAGCCCCCGCCCGCGGCGAGGACGACGCGGCCGGCCACCGCCGCGCGGGTCGAGAGGGGGAGGCTCACGGTCTCACCAGCGGTAGCGCAGGGTCGCGTAGACCGTGCGCGGCAGGCCGACATAGCAGCCGGCGTAGGACAGGCAACCGGTCACGACCCGCTCGTCGAGGAGGTTCTGGGCGTTGACCTGGAGGTCGAAGCCGGTGAGCTTCGGGTCGAGATGCTTGAGGTCGTAGCGCGCCACCGCGTCGACGAGCACGTTCTCGGGCACCCGCAGGCTGTTGGCCGCGTCGCCCCAGGAGCCGCCGAGGTAGCGGACCCCCCCGCCGAAGCTCAGGCCAAGCAGCGGGCCGGACTGGACCGTGTAGTCGACGAACAGCGAGGCGGTGCGGTCCGGGATCTGGACGGGGCGCAGGCCCACGATCGGCACGGTCTGGCCGGTGGCCTGGTTGAAGGTCGTGGTGGTGTCGCGGGTGTTGCGCACGTCGAGGAAGGAGACGCCGCCGACCAGGTTCAGCCCCTCGGCGAGCGTCGCGCGGGCCTCGAACTCGACGCCCTGCACGCCGATCTCGCCGGTCTGCAGGTTGAAGCCCGGATTGGCCGGGTCCGGCGTCAGGGTGTTCGAGCGCTTGATGTCGAAGGCCGCCGCGGTGAGCAGGATGTCGGTGCCGGGCGGCTGGTACTTGATGCCGGCCTCGTACTGGCGGCTCGAGATCGGGTCGGGGATGCGGCCGGTCGAGCCGAAGGCCTGATCGAAGATGCGCCCGCCGGTGATCGGCTCGAACGCCTCGCTGTAGGAGACGTAGGGCGCGATGCCCTCGTCGAAGCGGTAGAGCAGGCTCGCCCGGTAGGTCATCGCGTCGGAGGGCACGTCCTGGAACGCCACGGCGCCGGTGGCGAGCGTCCGGGTCGGCCCGCTCTGGCGCGCGACGTCGTAGCGTCCGCCGAGCGTCAGGACCAGGCGGTCGAACTTGATCTGGTCCTGGAGGTAGACGCCGGTCTGCTGCGCGGTGAGGCGCGCATTGGTGGTGTAGGGCGGCACCGGGATCGTCATGTCGTAGTTCGGCGCCAGCAGGTTCAGGTCCGGCGCGGCCGGGAAGGCCGAGGACAGCGTGCGGGTCTTGATCGTCTGGTGGTCGACGCCGAGGAGCGCGGTATGGGCGAAGGGGCCGGTGTCGAACTTCGCCTCGAAGTAGTTGTCGATCGTGTAGGCGTCGATCGCCACGTCGGTGGCGATGCGCGAGCGGTTGAGCAAGGGACCGGTGGTGAGCGGGCTCGGCGTGGCGATCCCGTTGGTGAGGAACGTCGAGTAGACGCTGCGGTACTGCCCTTCGGTGCGCAGGAAGCGGCCCGAGGAGTGGAAGCGGAAGGTGTCGTCGAAGCGGTGATCGAGGATGTAGGTCACCGCGGCTTGCGTGCGGTCCGACTTCTCGAAGTTGCGGTCGCCGTCGTAGAAATCGACCGGCAGGCGCCCGACGATGCCGTTGCCGAAATTGCGCGGAAACAGCGTGCCGTAGGCCGGGAAGCCGCCGTAGAAGCCGGAGAACGGGTCGCGCTGGTAGAGGCCGAGCACGGTGAGCGAGGTGTCGGCCGACGGCCGCCAGGTCACGCTCGGCTGGATGAAGGCGCGCTCGACCCGGGTCGTCACCGCCGGCCCGTCGCCGTTCCAGCCCGAGGCCGTCACCCGGTAGGCGAATTGCTCGGTGCCCGGCACGGTGGTCTCGGAGGTGATCGGCCCGCCGACGTCGACGCCGCCCCGGACCTCGCTGAAGCCGCCGCCCTGGAGGAAGACCTCGCCGTGGCGGACGAATTGCGGCATCTTCGACGTCAGGTTGACGATGCCGCCGGGGCCCGACTGGCCGTAGAGCACCGAGGCCGGGCCCTTGACGATGTCGATGCGCTCGATCCGGTAGGGATCGACTGACGGGAAGGCGTCGCGGGAGGTCGGCAGGCGCATCCCGTCGAGGAAGAGCGGCGCGGTGAAGCCGCGGATCAGGAATTGCTCCAGCCGGGTCTGGCCGGCGCCGCCGCGCTGCTCGGTCGTCACGCTCGGGCTGTAGCGCAGGGCCTGGTTGATGGTGAGCGCGTTCTGGTCCTCGATCTGCTCGCGGCCGATCACGGTGATCGATTGCGCGGTCTCGAGGACCGGCGTGTCGGTCTTGGTCGCCACCACGCTGCGCGACGCGACGTAGCCCGGCACCGCCCCGCGGGCGCCGCCCGGTTGCGTTCCGGCGGCGGTCGCGGCGATGGGGCGGGGCGCGCCCTCGATGTTGATCGTGTCGAGGGCGATCTCGGCCCCGTCCTGGGCCCGCGCCCCCGCGGCGAGGCCGGCCGACAGCACCACGCCCGACAGGAGCGACCGGGTCAGCCGACGCCCCGCGAGCGAGAGGGGACGGGCGGGACGCGACGACGGGACGGGCATGACGAAGATCCAGGGCGAGCGGGAACGCTGACCGCGGTCGACGACATCATGGATAGGACGTGGGCGGCCGGGGCTGGAAACCGAATGGCAAAATCGCGTTGCGCTAACAAGGACTATGTTTTTTAGCTATTACAATGAGAGTGTCGGGGGAATTCTATGACGGTACGATGCGTTGATCTATGGAGATCATGGCTCGGTCCGGTCGCGCTTGTGCGAAGCACTCGAGAGGAGAGATGGCGATTGTGGTGCCGGCCGGGTGGCAGAGGCGGATTGCCGACGCAGGGTCAGGCGTGGTCCGGGTCGGTAAGGCTAACCCGAAAGACATAGGCTTCGCCGTGGCGAAGCTCGGATGATCCTTCGTAGCGGCATAGGGCGTGCGATGTAGCGAGGGCTTGCGCGCGATCCGAGCCTGTGGAGAAGCGGGCTCAATGCGACGTGCCTCGCAGGATTTCCGTTCGATTCCTGTCGATGGCAGCGAAGCGCAGGCTTCCCTGCTGATATGGACAGGGTCGAGAAGGCGCGTGTCTTTCCTGTCCTCCTGCCCGCGGCAGGGCTATCCGGGGAAAGGAATGGCGCGAGGCTATCCCTCCCCCCTCTGCGGGGGAGGGTGGCGAGCGGAGCGAGCCGGGAGAGGGGACGCCGCTTCCGGAGAGGTCGCGAGCGTGGTGAAGGGCGCCATATCCTTCGGCGTCGCGCCGCCCCTCTCCCGCCCGGCCCCGCCGGGCACCCTCCCCCGCAGAGGGGGGAGGGAAGAAGCCCGCGCCTTACTTTCCCCAGACAGTCCTGCCGCCCGCAAGGAGAGGAGAGACCTTCGCCTCTTCCTGCGCCGAGCTGCCCTGCGATAAACTCGCTCACCGGATCAGGTTGCTCTTCGCCAGATCGATGATCTCGTCCCCGCGGCCATTCATCACCGCGCGCATCACGTAGAGGCTGAAGCCCTTCACCTGCTCGGCCTGGATCCGGGGCGGCATGGCGAGTTCCTGGCGGTTCGTCACCACGTCGAGGAGGGCGGGGCCGTCATGGGCCAGCATCTCGGCGAGCGCTCCCTCCAGGTCGCCCGGATCCTCGACCCGGCGTCCGTGCAGGCCGGCGGCGCGGGCGATGGCCGAGAAGTCGGGGTTCTGGAGCGCGACGCCGGTCTCGAGGTAGCCGGCGGCCTTCATCTCCATCTCGACGAAGCCGAGCGTGCCGTTGTTGAACACCACCACCTTCACCGGCAGCTTCTCCTGCACCAGGGTGAGGAGGTCGCCCATCAGCATGGTGAAGCCGCCGTCGCCCGCGAGCGCGATCACCTGCCGGCCCGGCAAGGCGGCCTGGAGCCCGATCGCGTGCGCCATGGCGTTCGCCATCGAGCCGTGCGCCCAGGAGCCGACGAGCCGCCGGCCCGGCGTCATCGTCAGGTAGCGCGCCGCCCAGATCGTCGGCGTGCCGACATCGGCGGTGAACACGGCGTCGGGCGCCGCCGCCTCGCTGACCCGCTTGGTCAGGTATTGCGGGTGGACCGGCTTGCGGCCGGGCTTCCCGGTGGCGAGGTCGTCGAGCCCCTCGCGGGCCTTGGCGTAGTGCTTCAGGCAGCTTTCCAGGTGCCTTGAATCCCGGCCGCCCTTCAGCCGCGGCAGCAGGCCGGCGATCGTCACCGCGACGTCGCCGACGAGGCCGAGATCGAGCCGGCAGCGGCGGCCGAGATTCTCCGGCCGGATGTCGACCTGCGCGATCTTCGCCTTCTCAGGATAGAACTGGCGGTAGGGAAAGTCGGTGCCGAGCATGAGCAGGGCGTCGCAGGCCTCCATCGCGGCGTAGCCGGAGGAGAAGCCGATCAGCCCGGTCATGCCGACGTCGTAGGGGTTGTCGCTCTCGACGTGCTCCTTGCCGCCGAGCGCGTGCACCACCGGCGCCTGCAGCGCCTCGGCGAGCTGGATCACCTGGTCGCGCGCGCCAGCGCAGCCGCGGCCGCAGAACAGCGTCACCTTCCGCGACCCGTTGAGGAGGTCGGCGAGCGCGTCGAGCTCACCTGCCGGCGGCAGGACGATCGGCGGCTTCGGGGCCAGCGTCGCGGGCGCGGCGAGCGCCCGCTCCGGCGCCTCCTTCAGGGCGACGTCGCCCGGGATCACCACCACCGACACGCCGCCCTTTCCGATCGCGGTGCGGATCGCGATCTCGAGGACGAACGGCAGCTGGGCCGGATCGGAGACCAGCTCGCAATAATGGCTGCACTCCCGGAACAAAGCCTCCGGATGGGTGGCCTGGAAGTAGTTGGTGCCGATCTCGGCCGAGGGGATGTGGGCGGCGATCGCCAGCACCGGCGTGCGCGAGCGGTGGGCGTCGTAGAGGCCGTTGATGAGGTGGAGGTGGCCGGGACCGCAGGAGCCGGCGCAGACCGCGAGCCCGCCCGTCCCCTGCGAATCGGCCGACGCCGCGAAGGCCGCCACCTCCTCGTGGCGCACATGCACCCAGCGGATGTTTCCCCGGGCCCGGATCGCCTCGGTGAGGCCGTTCAGGCTGTCGCCGACGACGCCGTAGACGCGCTCCACGCCGGCATGTTCCAGGGTCTCGATGCAGAGATCGGCGATGGTACGGCCCGTCATGACAAGCTCCTGCGCGCTGCGCCGCCGCGGCTCGGCCGCCGGCGGGCAAGAAAAAGTCTCTCGTCGAGGCGCCCCAACCCGAACCCGGATCTAGGGCGTGTTCGCCGAAAGGGGACGCGCGGCGATGGGAGCGGGTCCGGGGCGGGGCGGACTCTCGGCCGCTCGGCCTAAGCCATGTCACTGAGGCAAAGGCGGGCGCCTCGCCCGGCGCCGTCAAGAGACAACAAGAAACAATGCGCTGAAAAGAAAAAAGGCCACCCTTGCGAGTGGCCCGAAGTCTAGGGAGGAAACGCCCAAGAGGGCTGGCAAGTCCGCGACGCCATCGCGTCCTTGCGTGAGATGTGTATCCCATGCTTTTCCGCACTGCACAATCCGGTATCTCGCGCGGGGTGCCATGCATCTGGCGCATGAGGATCGGTCAGGCCGGGCCGATCTCGAACTCCATCCCGCGCCCGGGCCCCTGATCGGCGTAGTCGACGAGCGTATAGCCGCGCTCCGACAGGGCCGCCTCCAGGTCGTCGCGGTGGCGGCGGAACATCTGTCCGATCGCCAGCGGCGTCAGGCGCGGGCTCGCGCGCCGGAGTTCATCGACGCCGACCTGAACCGGCGCGCCCTCCCGGTCCGCGATCCGGATCAGGATCGCGGCCAGTTCTGCCGCCTTGGTCTCGGCCGCGGATTTCGCCTTGAAGGCCATGGTTCTCTCCCCGATTACCCGCCGCTGATCTGCTCGGCGAAATCCTCCGGGATCTCGCCGAACTGGCCCAGGATCGTCACGCTCTCGAGCTCGCCGGTCTCGTCGTCCGCCACGATGCGCAGGGCCGCCGCGCCCGGCATCCGGCCGGCGATCGCCTCGGCGCGCTTGAGCGCCCCGCTCTCCGTCGGCGCGACGTCCCGCGCGCCCGGCCGCAACCGCTTCCGGTGCACCTCGAACGTCTGCACCATGAAGGTCGTCCGCATCGCCATCCCATCTCTCCCGTCGCCGTCCCGCCCGTCGCCGTCCCGCGACCCCGGACCCGGCCTCAAGCGGGGCCGTAAACCGCCGGCCCGCCTGTTCTTTTTTCGTTCTAGACCATTGCCCGGCCCGGCTCCACCGCGCTCTCGTCGCGGGCCGACACGTCGTGGATCACGTCGCCCGAGCGTGGCGATCCCTGCCCGCCGACCCGGCCGTGCCCAATCCGATTGCCGACGAAAAGTTAGCCTTAACAGATTGTTCAACGCCTCTGCGCTAACTAGAGCCGTCGCGCGGCCGAGTGGATCCCGGACGCCAGCGGGGCCGGGGATCCAGGGTCGCAGACAAGCAGCGTTGATGTGCAAGTGCTCGTGGCGGCTCTGCTTCGCTCCTCTGAATGCGAAGTTTGATCACCGCACGTTCTGGAGGCTATCTGTCGCCATGTTCAGTGCGTATCGTCGTCCGAGCCCGTTGCTGCGCCGTGAACTTCTGGCGACGACGGCCCTGACTGTCGGACTCGGCGTCGCCTGCGCGACCGGAGCTCAGGCGCAATCCTATGCGGCCGGTACCAATGCGACGGCGGCCGGTACCAATGCGACGGCGGCCGGCACGAACGCCACGGCGGTCGGCCCGAACGCGTCGGGTGGCGGCGCCGAATCCTTCGCCGGCGGCTACAACGCCAATGCGCCCGGCGCCGGCGCGGTGGCGATCGGCTCGGGTGCCGGCGCGCAATCCGCGACCAACGCCCAGGGCATCATCAACTACCGGAACGGACTCGGCATCGCCGACCCCAGCACCGGGACCGACCCGAACAACATCCGGGCCGGGATGAACGGCAACTCGACGCCGGTCAACGAGAGTTCGAACCCCGCCAACGCCAATCCGAACGACGGCGCCTCCCCGTCCGGCACGGCGGTCGGCAAGGCATCGACGGTCGGTGGCGCCGGCGGCGTCGCGATCGGCTACCGGAACACGGCCGGAACCGGGACCTACAACTCGACCGCGATCGGCGCGAACAACGCCGCCAGCGGCAGCTACGGCATCGCGATCGGCTACAGCAACCTGGCGGACAACCGGTCGAGCATCTCGATCGGGACGAACAACTGGGCGAGCGGCGACATCGCCACCGCGATCGGCCGGCAATCCTACGCCATCGGCAACTATTCCTTCGCCCAGGGCTTCGTCGCCAGCGCCTACGGCACCGACGGGATCGCGATCGGTCGCCTCTCGATCGCGGGCGAGGCCGGGAGCGGCGGCACGGGCGCCGGGTCGTCCGCGGGCAACGTCGCGATCGGCGACACCTCCGCCGCCTCCGGCGGCGCGGCTTTGGCGCTCGGCAGCAAGGCGAAGGCGACGAGCGCCAGCGCCGTCGCGGTCGGCAGCGGCGCCTCGGCGGCCAATGCCCGCTCCGTCGCGATCGGCGCCGGCTCCTCGGCCCTGCGCGGGGCGATCTCGGCGAACGAGGTCTTCTCCGGCGTCGCGCTGGGCGCGGGCAACGCCGAGTTCTCGGTGGGCGCGACCGGCGCCGAGCGCCAGGTCACCAACGTCGCCGGCGCCACGCGGGCGACCGACGCGGTGAACCTGCGCCAGCTGCGCATGGTCGGCGACAGCCTCGCGGGCTCGCTCGGGGGCGGCTTCGACCCCGCGACCGGCGCCTACGCCGCGCCGAGCTTCAGCTATGGCGGCGTTCCCTACGCCAAGGCGACGGACGCCGTCCAGGCGATCGACACCTTCGCGCTCCGCTACGACCGGGACGGGAGCGGCACCCGGCTGCCCGGCGTCGACCTGACCCGCGGCGGCGCGGTCGGCTCCGCCGTGTCGATCACCGGGCTCGCCCCGGCTACCGTCGACAGCGGCGCCGTCGCCCTGTCGCAGATGCCGTTGCGCTATTCCACCGCCGCGAGCCCCACCACCGCCAACCCGGCCGTGCCCTCGAACGACGTCACCCTCGTCGGCGCGACGGGGGGCCGCCCGGTCGGACTGCACAACGTCGCGCCCGGCGACATCACCGCCGCGACCTCGACCGATGCGGTCAATGGCGGCCAGCTCTACGCGACGAACCAGCAGGTGGCGGGCAACACCGCCGGCCTGTCCGGCCTGAATACCGGCCTTGCCAACGGCACGATCGGCTTGGTGCAGCAGGACGCGACGAGCCGCACCCTCACGGTCGGAAAAACCACCGACGGCACGCTGGTCGATTTCACCGGTACGCAAGGCGACCGCCGCCTCACGGGGCTCGCCTCCGGCCTCCGCGACAACGATGCGGTGGCCTTCCGGCAACTGCGCGCCACCGGCAACGCCCTCGGCGGGGGGGCGTCCTACGATTCCGTCACCGGCGCCTTCACGGCCCCGAGCTACGGCGTCGGCGGGCGCAGCTACGGCGATGTGGGTTCGGCCCTCGCGGCGTCCAACAACCTCGCGGTGCAGTACGTGCCGGATGCCGCGGGCAGCCCGACCGGCACCGTCGATCTCGCCAAGGGCGGATCGAGCCCGGTGGCGCTCCGCGGCGTCGGCGCCGGGCGGCTCGCCGCGGGCTCGACCGACGCGGTCAACGGCGGCCAGCTCTATGCCACCGACCAGCAGGTGGCGGGCAACACCGCCGGCCTGTCCGGCCTGACGACCGGCCTGACCAACGGCACGGTCGGCCTCGTCCAGCAGGACGCGACGAGCCGCACCCTCACGGTCGGCAAGAGCACCGACGGCACGCTCGTCGACCTCGCCGGCACGCAAGGCACACGCCGCCTCGCCGGCCTCTCGGCGGGCCTCCTCGACAGCGACGCCGCGACGGTCGGGCAACTGCGCCTCTCGGGCAGCGCCTTCACCACGGGCCTCGGCGGCGGGGCCGCCTACGATCCGGTCACCGGCGCCTTCACGGCGCCGAGCTACAGCGTCGGCGGGCGCAGCTACGCCGATGTCGGCGGCGCCCTCGCGGCGACGAACACTCTGGCGGTGCAGTACGTGGCGGATGCGGCGGGCAACCCGACCGGCACGGTCGATCTCGCCAGGGGCGGATCGAGCCCGGTGGCGCTCCGCGGCGTCGGCGCCGGGCGGCTCGCCGCCGGCTCGACCGAGGCGGTCAACGGCGACCAGCTCTACCAGACCAACCAGCAGGTCGCCGGCAACGCGGCCGGCCTCGCGTCGACTGCCGGCGGCCTCGCCGACCTGCGCCAGGGCGTCTTGACCGGCAGCATCGGCCTCGTCCGGCAGGACCCGGCGAGCCGGGCGCTCACGGTCGGCGCCGGGACCGACGGCGTGCT
This sequence comes from Methylobacterium sp. 174MFSha1.1, assembly GCF_900116815.1. Classification (NCBI taxonomy): domain Bacteria; kingdom Pseudomonadati; phylum Pseudomonadota; class Alphaproteobacteria; order Hyphomicrobiales; family Methylobacteriaceae; genus Methylobacterium; species Methylobacterium sp. 174MFSha1.1. Next base: position 259,547 of record NZ_FPCB01000008.1, read on the forward strand.
CGTCGACGTCGCGAACGGCGCCGGCGCGGCCCGCACGCTCACCGGCGTCGCCCCCGGCCGGATCGTCTCCGGCTCCCGCGACGCCGTGAACGGCACCCAGCTCTACGACCTGAGCCAGCGCGTCGACGGCAACGGCGCGGCCGGCTCCGCCTTCCAGAATGCGGTGGCCGCCGGCACGATCGGCCTCGTCCGACAAGATCCGGCGAGCGGCGACATCACGGTCGGCGCGGCGACGCCGGGGACTCGCGTCTCCCTGCGCAACGGCGCCGGCGACGTGCGCCTCCTCACCGGGCTCGGGGCCGGCACCCTCGCGGCGACCTCGACCGACGCGGTGACCGGCGCCCAGCTCTACGACACCAACCAGCGCGTCGCCGGCAACACCGCCGCCCTCGCGGCGAACACGGCCGGCCTCGGCGACCTGCGCCAGGGCGTGCAGGCCGGCACGATCGGCCTCGTGCAGCAGGATGCAGCGAGCCGCACCCTCACGGTCGGCAAGACCGCCGACGGCACGCTGGTCGACCTCGCCGGCACGCAAGGCCCCCGCCGCCTCGCCGGCCTCTCGGCGGGCCTCCTCGACAGCGACGCCGCGACCCTCGGGCAGCTGCGCCTCTCCGGCAGCGCCTTCACCACGGGCCTCGGCGGCGGGGCCGCCTACGATCCGGTCACCGGCGCCTTCACCGCCCCAAGCTACAGCGTCGGCGGGCGCAGCTACAATAACGTCGGCGGCGCGCTCGCCGCGACGAACAACCTGGCGGTTCAATACGTGGCGGATGCGACGGGCAACCCGACCGGCGCGGTCGATCTCGCCAAGGGCGGGACCAGCCCGGTGGCTGTGCGCGGCGTCGCGGCGGGGCGGCTCGCCGCCGGCTCGACCGAGGCGGTCAACGGCGAACAACTCTACCAGACCAACCAGCAGGTCGCGGGCCTGGGTAGCGGGATCGCCGCCGGCACGATCGGGCTGCTGCGGCAGGACCAGGCGACCGGGGCGCTGAGCCTCGCCGGCGCGACCGGCGGCACCAGCCTCAGCCTCGTCAACGCCTCGGGCGATGCGCGGACCGTCACCGGCGTCGCCGCCGGGCGGCTGGCGGCGGGCTCGACCGAGGCCGTGAACGGCGGCCAGCTCTACGCCACCAACCAGCAGGTGGCGCGCAACGCGACCGATATCGCGGCCAGTGCCAGCGGCCTGTCCAGCCTGAGCACCGGCCTCGCCAATGGCGCGCTCGGCTTGGTGCAGCAGGATGCGGCGAGCCGCACCCTCACGGTGGGAAAAACCACCGACGGCACGCTCGTCGATCTCGCCGGCACGCAAGGCCCCCGCCGCCTCGCCGGCCTCTCGGCGGGCCTCCTCGACAACGACGCCGCCACGCTCGGGCAGCTGCGCCTCTCCGGCAGCGCCTTCACCACGGGCCTCGGCGGTGGTGCTGCCTACGATCCGGTCACCGGCGCCTTCACGGCCCCGAGCTACAGCGTCGGCGGGCGCAGCTACAATAATGTCGGCGGCGCGCTCGCGGCGACGAACACTCTGGCGGTACAGTACGTGGCGGATGCGGCGGGCAATCCGACCGGCGCGGTCGATCTCGCCAAGGGCGGGGCGAGCCCGGTGGTCGTGCGCGGCGTCGCGGCGGGGCGGCTCGGTGCCGGTTCGACCGAGGCGGTCAACGGCGACCAGCTGTTCTCGACCAACCAGCAGGTCGCGGGCCTGGGTAGCGGGATCGCCGCCGGCACGATCGGGCTGCTGCGGCAGGACCAGGCGACCGGTGCGCTCAGCATCGCCGCCACGACCGGCGGCACCAACCTCAGCCTCGTCAACGTCGCGGGCAACGCGCGGACCGTCAGCGGGGTCGCCGCCGGCCGCATTGCTGCCGGCTCGACCGAGGCCGTCAACGGCAATCAGCTCTACCAGACCAACCAGCAGGTCGCGACGCTCGACACGGCGATCCAGCAGGGCACGCTCGGCCTCGTCCGGCAGGACCCGGCCTCCCGCGGCCTCACGGTCGGCGCCGGCACCGACGGCACCACGGTCGCCTTCGCCGATCGCACCGGTGCGGCGCGCACGCTCACGGGGATCGGCGCCGGCCGGATCGTCGCCGGCAGCCAGGAGGGCGTCAATGGCGGGCAGATCTACGGCGTCACCGCCTCCCTCGCCACTGCCCTTGGGGGAGGGGCGGGGGTCGCCGCCGACGGGACGCTGACCCTTCCGCGCTTCACGGTGCAGGGCGGCACCTACGATTCGGTCGGCGGCGCGCTCGGCAGCCTCGACGCGGCGGTGACCAGCCTCAACACCAGCGGCAGCCGCTACGTCGCGGTCAACAGCACCGGGCCGGCCGCCCAGGCCAAGGGCGCCGACACGGTGGCGATCGGCCCGGGCGCCGTCGCGGGCGCCGGCCGCGGCGTGGCGCTCGGCGCCGGCGCAGTGGCGAGCCGGGCCGGCCTCGGCGGCGCCACCGAGGCATTCTCCGGCGTCGCGGTCGCCTCGAGCCAGGGCGCCGTCTCCGTCGGCGATGCCGGCGCCGAGCGGCAGATCACCAACGTCGCCGGCGGCACGCAGGACACCGACGCGGTCAACCTGCGGCAGCTGCGGGCGGTCGGACGCGGCCTCGCCGGGGCGCTGGGCGGCGGGGCGGGCTATTCCGCCGACGGCACCCTCACGGCGCCGTCCTACACGGTCGGCGGTCAGTCCTATGCCAGCGTCGGCGCGGCGTTCGGCGCCGTCGACACCTTCGGCGCGCGCTACGACGTCGATCCGGCGACCGGCGGGCGCGGCCAGTCGATGACCCTGGCGGGCGGCGACCCGAACCAGCCGGTGCTGATCCGCAACGTCGCCGGCGGCCTCCTGCCGACCGACGCGGCGAATCTCGGTCAGGTGACCCAGGCCGCCGCCCAGGCGCGGGCGGACGCCAACGCCTATACCGACCGCAGCGTCGCCGCCGCCTCGGCCGCGGCCAACGCCTATACCGACACCGCGGTGGCGCCGCTCCAGCGCCAGATGACCGCCTTCGGCGGCCAGCTCGCGGACCTGAACCGCCAGGTCGGCGAGGTGCGCGGCGAGGCCCGGCGCGCGGCGGCGATCGGCCTCGCGGCGGCGGCCCTGCGCTTCGACGACCGGCCCGGCAAGCTCAGCGTCGCGGCGGGCGGCGGCGTCTGGCGCGGCGAGGGTGCGGCCTCCTTCGGCCTCGGCTACACCCTGCCGGACGGCTGGGCGCGGGTGAACGCCACGGGCGTGGCCGCCGGCCGCGACTTCGGCGTCGGCGCCGGCGCGAGCTTCACGCTGAACTGAGGCGCGGGAGCTTGCGTCGCGCCGGCACCCGGATCGGACGGAAGCCGGGCCGCTCCTGCGGCCCGGCCGCCCTCGTCGCGGCTCTCCTGCTGCTCGCCCCGGGGCCGGCGGCGGCACAGCTGCGCGGCAGTCTCGGCGACACGCCGGAGGAGGTGCCGGCGGCGACCGGGTCCGTCGCGCCGACCGGGCGAGCCGTCGAGCAGCCTCCCGCCTTCGCGATCAAGCCGGTCGCCGGCGCGCCGGCCAGGCCCGGGGTGCGGCGGGTGATCGAGACCTTCGGCGGCTGGACGCTGATCTGCGACGAGGAGAAGCGGCGGCGCATCTGCAACGCCTCGCAATCGATCGTCACCGCCGCCGGCGGGCTCGCCTTCAGCTGGTCGCTCGCCGCGACGACGGGCGGCGAGCCGGTCTTCGTCCTGCGCGCCCCGGTCGCCGGCTTCCCGGCCCGCACCGTCACGCTGGACGTCGCCGGCCGGGAGACGGTGATCCGGCTGCCGAACTGCGACGCCGCCCTCTGCGTCGGCTTCCTGCCCCTCGACGCCGCGCTCGTGCGCCAGATCAAGGCCCGTGCCGGCGTGACCATCCGCTACCGCGTGCGGGAGGGGAGCGCCCCGGTGGCGATGGCCGCCTCCCTCGACGGGCTCGGGGCGGCCATCGGCAGCATCCGCTGACGGCCCCCCGGCGCGGCCCCGCCCCGCCGGTCGCGCGGGGCTCCCGCCCTTGCGCCCCGGCCCAGGCTGCACCAAAGCGGGTCCGCCGGCGCTCCGCCCGGTTCCGGCACTTCCCGATGCAGGCCGTCCTCAACGCCGCCCTCCCCATCTTCGCGCTGATCCTGGCGGGCTTCCTGTCCGGCCGCACCGCCCTGTTCGGGCCGGCCGCCGCCGACAGCCTGAACCGCTTCGCGATCTACCTCGCCCTGCCGGCGCTGATGTTCGGCGCGATGGCGAAGATCACGCCGGACCAGGTCGCCCAGGTCGGGTTCGCGGCGGCCTTCGCGGGCGGCATCGCGGCGGCCTTCGCGGTGGCCTATCTCCTCGGGCGCGGGCGCAGCCTTCGCAGCGCCCAGGCCTGCATCGAGGGGCTGGATGCCGGCTACAGCAATGTCGGCTTCATGGGCATCCCGCTCTGCCTCCTGGTGTTCGGGCCCGCGAGCCTGCCGGCGGCGGTGATCGCGACGCTGTTCACCGCCTGCGTGCTGTTCCTGTTCGCGATCGTGCTGATCGAGCTCGACCTCAAGAAGGGGGCGGGGTCCGGCACCGCCCGCAAGGTGGTGCTGGCGCTCTTGCGCAACCCGCTGCTGATCGCGCCGCTCGCCGGCCTCGCGGTCGGTCTCACCGGCCTCTCCGTGCCGGGCCCGATCGAGCGCTTCGCCGCGCTGCTGGGCGGTGCGGCCTCGCCCTGCGCCCTCGTCTGCATCGGGCTGTTCCTGGCGCAGGAGCGGGTGGTGCTCTCCGACATCCGGCCGATGGCGGCGCTCGTCGTGCTCAAGCTGGTGCTGCAGCCGGCGGTGACGGCCCTCCTCGTCTACAAGGTCTTCGCGGTGCCGGACCTGTGGGCGCGGGCGGCTTTGCTGCTCAGCGCCCTGCCGATCGGCTCCGGACCGTTCACGCTGGCCAAGCTCTACGGACTCGAGGCCGGCGTGACCTCGGGGGCGATCCTGCTCTCGCACGTCGCCTCGGTGGTCACCGTCTCGCTGCTCGTCGCCTGGCTCGCCTGACGCGGCGCGATCGACGACGGTCGTCAGGTCCGCGCCGGCAAGGCTGCGCCGTCGAACGGATCGGGGTCGCGAGAAACCGCTTGAGCCGGCCGCGCGTCCGCGGGATTGACGCGAGACGGATCGCGCGTTCGTCTCGGACGCGACGGCGCCCATGGTCCGGAATCCGCTCATGCCGCAGCGGAGGCGTCCCGTTCTGCGGTGATGGTTTAGGAATTTATGACGACGATGCTGCGCCGTCGGCGCTTAATCGAATCTTGAATGTTGACCCCGAGTCTAACACAATCGACCCGAGCAGGCAGGGCGGAGCGTACCATGAGAACGGGGGGCTGCCGACTTGGGCTGAGCACGGCCGCTTCGTCCGTATCCCCCGCCGGGACCCGGCTCGTCCGGAGCCGCGCGTAGGGCATGGCAGTTCCTCGTCTCCGCCGCTTCTTCGCCGCCGGGCCGCCGGCGCGCGACCGGGCGCTCGCCGGCCGGCTGATGCGGGTGATCTTCGGCTGCTACGTCGTGGTGGCGGTCGGCCTCACCGCCCTGCAGATGCTCGTCGCCTACCGGGCCGCCAGCCAGCGCCTGCAGGACGACGTGGCGGCGCTCCAGCGCACCTTCAGCCCCGGCATCGAGGATGCCATGTGGCGCTACAACGGCGAGGTGCTGCGCGGCATCCTGACCGGCATGCGTGAGATTCCGGCCGTCGTCGGGGTCGAGGTGCTGGACGAGGCGGGCGGGCGCGTCCAGGCGATCGGCACCGTCACCGACGCGTCCGGGCGGATCTGGCACATCGGCGGCCAGGAGGCGGCGCCCTCGGTCGCCCGCAGCTTCGGCACTCCGTTCAGCCGCACCTTCCCGATCGTCCACATCGACGGGAACGGCCGCCGCTACCCGATCGGCTCCTGGACCGTCCATTCCGACGACAGCATCGCGATCGAGCAGGTCAAGAACACGCTCTACGTGATCCTGATCAACTCGGCGATCAAGTCGGTGATGCTGTGGTTCATCTTCTACCTGGTGATCCGCACCATGGTCGGCCGGCCGCTGGGGCAGATCCGCGACTACCTCGCCCGGATCGATGCCGACACCCTGGCGGCACCGCCGCTCACGATCGAGGCCGGCGGCCGCAACGAGCTGCACGCGCTGGCCTCCGCCCTCAACACCATGCGCGACCGGCTGCGCTCCTCCTTCGAGGAGAACGCCGCGCTGATGCGCGACCTGCGCGAGATGAACGCGACGCTGCAGGACCGGATCGCCGAGCGCACCCGCGACCTCGAGACCCTGGCCCATACCGACCTGCTCACCGGCCTGTTCAACCGGCGCAAGCTCGACGAGGCCCTGGCCGAGGCCGCGGAGCAGGCGCGCGCGAGCGGCACCCCGCTGGCACTGATCCTCGGCGACGTCGACAACTTCAAGGCAGTCAACGACCGCTACGGCCACACGATCGGCGACCAGGTGCTGGTCGCCTTCGCGGCGCTCCTGCGCGACGCGGTGCGGCCCAGCGACATCCTCGGCCGCTGGGGCGGCGAGGAGTTCATGCTGCTCTGCCCGGCCACCGACCTCGCGGCGGCCACCGCCATCGCGGAGCGTCTGCGCCAGCGCGTCGAGGCCACCGCCCTGCCGGAGGTCGGTCCCCGCACCTGCTCCTTCGGCGTCGCCGTCCTGGCGCCGGCTGAGAGCACCGACAGCCTCGTCGCCCGCGCCGACGCCGCGCTCTACCGCTGCAAGCGCAGCGGGCGGAACCGCGTCGAGGCGAGTGCCGGGCTGCGGCCGGAGGTGGAGGTGCCGGAGCGGGGGGCGGCGTGAGCAGGGGCCTGTTACCGGCTGTTGCTCACCGTCCCGTTGGCTGACCCGACAGAAGACTCACCCTCCACGTCATCCCGGGGCTCGACGAAGTCGAGAACCCGGGATCCATAAGCGCTGACGCTCCAAGATGAGGCGGGATCTCTTCCGTTCTATTCTCGATCGTCGGCGGTTATGGATCCCGGGTTCCGCTGCGCGGCCCCGGGATGACGTCGCGTGATGGTGACGTGAGTGCCCGCCCGCCTGCCGTCGCGGCCGGACAGATCCTCACCGCTGCCCGTCCCACTTCGCGATCGCGTCCTTCGTCAGGCCCCCGACCCGGGCATGCGGCCGGCCGCCGGTGGTCATCGCCAGCGCGAACAGGATCTCGTCGGCCCGCGGCCCGTCCGCCACCGCCACCGTGACGCCGTCGAAATGCGAGCGGACATAGGCCGCGTCCTTGTGGTGGATCGGCACGTCGAGGGCGGCGCCCATCGGCCCGACCTTGGTCATCGACGGCACGATGGCGAGCGCCTGGCCGAGCAGCTCGCGCATGGCGTAGCCGCCGGGCACGTGCCACAACGCCCCGTGCTCCAGCTCGCCGGCCGCCCCCACCAGCGAGCCCTTGCCGTAGGCCTCGATCCGGCCGGGATCGCCGCCGAGCGCGTCGAGGAGCTTGCGGGCGCACTCGACGCCGAGCGGCTTCAGGGCGTCCATCATCGGGGTGATCTCGGGCTCGTAGCGCCCGGCGAAGGGGTTCTTCACCAGGCAGGCGACCGAGCCCTTGAGGATCGGGGTAGCGAGCGCGGGGCCGCAATCGTGGCGGACCTCCTCGACGGTGACGACGATCTTGCGGACCTCGATCATGGGCGGATCTCCCGGATGTCTTCGAGAAGGGTCGTGTCTTCGAGATGAAGGGTTTCATCGAGGACGACGGAGCGGCCCTGGAGCATCAGGGCGGCGGAGCGGATCAGGCCGGCATCGCGCATCGCCGCTGCCCGGCGCCGTCCGGCCTCAAGGGCGGCCTCGATCTCGGGCCCTGTGAGCGCCGGCACCGCGACGGTGACGAGGCGGGCGCCGAGGTCGGAATCCGGGTCGAGGTCGGTGGCGGGCGTGCGCGCGACGCCCGGATGCCCGGGCAGGTCGACCGCGTTGGCGATCAGCGTCGCGGCGGCGTCGGCCGCGGCGGCGTTCCGGGCGAGCACGGTCACCGAATCGGCCAGCCCGAGGGAGAAGGAGCGGCCCTGCCGCCCCGAGGTGGCGATGCCACCGATGCCGTCCCGGTGGCGCAGGGTCACCCGGCCGTTCACGGCCGGCACCGGGCCGCGGGAGAAATCCGCCGCGACGCCGACCGACAGGGTCTCGCCCTCGGTCAGGTACAGGGCGATGTCGCCGCCGTCGTTGACGAAGGCCTTGTCGAGGGGGGCGGCCTCGCCCATCGCCTCGAGGATCTCGTCGGCCACCGCGCCCGCCACCGCGGCCATCGGGGTGATGAAGGCGCGATGCGGCCGGCACGCCGCCACCATCCGGCGGGCGACCGCACCCTCCACCCGGGGGCGTTCGCTGATCGGCTTGCGCAATTCGGGCAGCTCGGCGACGAGTTCCCCGAGAATCGTCGCGAAGCGCGCGACCGCCGCCCGGTGCGCCTCGTCCACGGCGGCCTCGGCCCCGTAGGCGCGCAACACGAGGTCGATCGGCCCGTGCTGCAGGTGCAGCCGGCCGTCCGACAGGATCTGGTGCGCCGGGCCGTCCATCCGCGTCAGCCGAGCCGGGCGAGGAGGCGGACGAGCGTGGCCGCCTCCTCGGGGGAGAGGGGGTCGAGGGTGCGGGCGGTCACCTCGGCGCCGTGGCTCTTCATCGCCTCGATCACCGCGATTCCCTCGGCGGTCAGGGTGAGCAGCACCAGCCGGGCATCCGCCTCGTCGGCGGTCGGCCGCACCAGGCCGCGGGTGGTGAGGCGCCGGGCGACCCCGAACATCGTCGCCGGATCGACCCCGACGAGGCGCCCGACCTGGTTCTGCGAGGTCGCGCCGAGGTCGTGCAGCTTCGTCATCACGGCGAACTGCACCGGCGTGACGGAGAAGTCCCGCATCACCGTCTCGAAGATCGCGGAGGCCCGCTGGTGCGCCCGCCGGATCAGGTAGCCGATCTGCTCCTCGACCCGGTAGGCGCGCACCGCCTCGGCGTCGATCTCGGGGCGCGCCGGGCGCGGCTGGAGCGCGGTCATGCGACCTCCCCCGCCGGCCAGGGATGGCCGGGATGCCACGGGTCGATCCGGGCGGCGGGCCCGACCTCGCGCAGGACGTCCGTCATCGCCACCACGTCGCCGTCATGCCCGCCGAGCCGCGCGTAGAGGTCCCGCGGCAGGGTGAACTCGATCGGCGCCACGATCGCCGGCGTCGGCACCGAGCCGAAGGCGTTCTTCGGCAGGCGCGTCACGTCGGCCATCACCGTGATGCCGCCGCCCGGCCAGACCGTGACCGGCGCCCCGCCCATCGTGACCTTCGTCTCGCCGGCGGCGACCGAGCGGGTCAGCAGCACCGGGTTCTCGGTGACCCCGGCCCGCAAGGAGCCGCCGGCGCCGGCCATGAACAGCACGGTGCAGAGCGAGGGCTCGCAATTCTCGCCGATCCGGTCGACCACCCCTCGCACGGCAGCCGGCATCTCGGCCGGCACCGGCTTCAGATCGTCGTCGAGGACGAGCCAGAGGGCGTGCTCGCCGGTGGTCGAGGTCATGAGGAGGCGAAGCCCCGGCCAAGCGGTGGCGGGGTCGATCGCCTGGATGATGCCGAGGGGGTCGGCGATGTCGGTGCCGCCCCAGCCCACCCCCGGATTGGCGACCTGGAAGTAGCGCCCCGGCGTCGAGCGCCGCCCCTTCACCCGGACCCCGGCGGGGCGCATCCCCAGCACCTTTCCGGCCTGATGCTCGGTGAGCACGCCGGTGATGTGGTCGTCGACCACGATCACCTCGTCGGCGTGGCCGAGCCATTGCCGGGCGAAGATGCCGACCGTCGCCGAGCCGCAGCCGACGCGCATGCGCTGCTCAGGGGTTCCGTCGACGATCGGTGCGTGGCCGGCCTGGACCACGACCTCGTGGCCGCCGTCGATCGTCATCGTGACGGGCTCGCCCGAGCAGAGGCGGAGCAGCGTGTCGCAGGTGACGGTGCCCTCCTTCTTCGAGCCGCCGGTGAGGTGGCGCACGCCCCCGACCGACAGCATCTGCGAGCCGTACTCGGCGGTGGTGACGTGGCCGACCTCCTCGCCGTTCACCCGCACGGCGGCGCGCTCGGGGCCGAGATGGCGGTCGGTGTCGATCTTCACCTTCACGCCGCAATAGCTGAAGATGCCCTCGGTCACGACCGTGACGGTCTCGACGCCTTCGTGCTCGCTCGCCACGATGAAGGGGGCGGGCTTGTAGTCCGGATAGGTGGTGCCGGCGCCGATGCCGGTGACGAAGGTGCGCGAGGGATCGAGGATTCGCCCGTCCCATTCCGCCGCCCCGAACGGGACCAGTTTCTGGCCCGCCTCCGCCGCATCGTGCAGCAGCACGACCGGGTCGGTGCGCACCAGGTGGCCATTGTCGTTGGCGTAGCGCGAGCAGGCGCCGGAGCGGCCGGGCCGGATCCGGCACAGGACCGGGCAGGCATCGCAGCGCACGATGCCGTCGGCCTCCGCCGCCCCGAATTTCTTGGATCTGGCTTCCGTGGAGAGGCTGTCGGCGCTCATGACTGGCTGCTCCCCCACAGGTCTTTCGTCTCGTCGGCCCGATAGTAGCCCCGGCGCAGGTCGCGGGCGACGAGCGCGGGGTCGCGGGTCTCGGGCGCGCCGTAGCCGCCGCCGCCGGGCGTCATCACCTCGACCCGGTCGCCGGCCTGGATCGCGATGTTCTGGTCCTTCGAGAGGTGGAGCGGCGTGATCGTCTCACCGTTGCGGTGGATGCGCACCACGTTCGGCGCGCCGTCGCCCCCACCCAGAACTCCCGGCGGCCCGAAGCGGCCGTGATCCATCACGAAGGAGGCCCGGGCCTCGCCGCGCAGCAATTCCACCTCGTAATGGACGCCGAACCCGCCGCGATGGGCGCCGGCGCCGCCCGATCCCTCACGGAGCGCGAAGCGGCGGAAGAGCACGGGATAGTACTGCTCCATCACCTCGACCGGCGCGGTCTTCGAGATGCCGATGGTCGAGCAGCCGTTGGAGAGCCCGTCATGGGCCATGTTCCCGCCGTAGCCGCCGCCGGTGATCTGGTACATCACGTAAGGCGCGTTCTTCGCCGGATCGAAGCCGCCGAGCGCGAAGTTGCCCGAGGTGCCGGCGGGCGCCGCCGTCACCTTGTCGGGGATCGCCTGGACGAGGGCGAGGAACACCGCTTCGGCGATGCGCTGGCTCACCTCCGCGGCGCAGCCCGAGACGGGGCGCGGATAGCGCGCATCGAGGAACGTGCCCTCGGGCCGGTGGATCGTCAGCGGCTCGAAGGTGCCGGCATTGATCGGCACGTCCGGGAAGACGTGCTTCACCGCGAGGTAGACCGAGGAATAGGTCGTCGCCACCACCGAGTTCATCGGGCCGCGGCAGGGCGGGGACGAGCCCGAGAAGTCGAAGGTCAGGCCGTCGCCGGCCTTGGTCATCGTGAGGGCGATGCGCAGGGGCTCGTTCACCACGCCGTCGGAATCGACGAAGGCTTCCGAGGTGTAGGTGCCGTCCGGGATCCGGCGGATCTCGGCCCGCATCCGCTCGGCCGAGCGGGCGCGGATCTCCTTGATCGCGGCATCCAGGGTGTCGCGGCCGTATTTTTGCAGCAGGTCGGTCAGCCGGCTCTCGCCGACCATCAGGGCCGCGGCTTGCGCCTTGATGTCGCCGATGCGCTGGTCGGCGACGCGGATGTTCGAGGCGATGATGGAAAAGATTTCGGGATCCATCGTGCCGCGCTTGAACAGCTTGACCGGCGGCAGGCGCAGGCCCTCCTGCTCGACCTCCGTCGCGTGGGCCGAGAAGCCGCCCGGCACCATGCCGCCGATATCCGGCCAGTGGCCGGTATTCTGCAGCCAGCAGAACAGCTCGCCCTCGACGAAGACCGGCTTGACGAACCGCACGTCCATCAGGTGCGTGCCGCCGAGATACGGATCGTTGACGATGTAGATGTCGCCCGGCTCAGGGGCCCCGACCCGACCCTCGCGGATCAGCCGGATCAGCTCGCCCGTGGAATACTGCATCGTGCCGACGAAGACCGGCAGGCCGTACTCGCCCTGCGAGATCAGTGCGCCGGTATCACGGTCGTAGATCCCGTCCGAGCGGTCGTCGGCCTCGGCGATCACCGGGGAGAAGGCGGAGCGCGAGAAGGCGATGTCCATCTCGTTGCAGACCTGCTGCAAGCCGGCCTGGATCACCGCGAGGGTGAGGGCGTCGAGCTGGCTCATGCCGAGTGTCCTTCTGCGCGAATCCTCAGGTTGCCGATAGCGTCGACCCGCGCCACGGCGCCGGGCTCGATCACCGTGGTGGCGTCGATCTGCTGGATGACGGCGGGCCCGACGATCTCGGCGCCGAGCGGCAGCGTCTCGCGGGAATAGATCGCCGCCTCGTGCCAGGCGCCGCCGGCATAGACGGGCCGCGTGCCGAGGCGGGCGCCGGCGAGATCGGTGCGGCCGGCCTCGTCGATCAGCGCCGCGAGCGGGAAGGGCTTGCGCCGCCCGATCACCGAGGTGACGAGGTTGACCACCACCGCCCGGATCTCCGGCAGCCGGACCTGGAAGCGGCGGAAGTAAGCCGCCTCGAACAGCTCCTGCAGCGTCGCGCGGTCGATCCCGGGGGAGGGCAGGGCGACGCGGATCAGGTGGGTCTGGCCGCGGAACTGCATGTCGGCACTGTGCCTGACCGTCGTCTCCTCGATCTCGGCCTGCTCCTCGGCCACCATGGCGAGCGCATCCGCCGCCTGCTCCTCGAGGACGGTGCGCAGGTCCGCCATGTCGAGCCCGTCGAGGGGGCGGTTGAGGGTGCGCACCCGGTCCTGGCGGAGATCCGCGACGAGGCAGCCGAGCGCGTTGGTGAGGCCGGGCCGGGCCGGCACCAGCACCTCCGGGATGCCGAGCTCGCGGGCGAGCGCCACGGCGTGGAGCGGGCCGGCGCCGCCGAAGGCGAACAGCACGAAGTCGCGCGGATCGTAGCCGCGCGACAGCGACACCATGCGGATGGCCCCCGTCATGTGGACGTTGCCGAGCCGGATCACCGCCTCGGCGGCCTCCTCGACGCTCATGCCGAGCGGCTCGGCGAGGTCGCGGGCGAAGGCCGCCCGGATCGTGTCGAGGGAGACGCCGGCCTTCACGGCGGTGAGCCGCGCCGGGTCGAGGCGTCCGAGCACCAGGTTGGCGTCGGTGATGGTGGGGCGCGTGCCGCCGCGGCCGTAGCCGATCGGGCCGGGCTCGGAGCCGGCGCTCTCGGGTCCGACCTGGAGCATCCCGGCGCGGTTGACGGAGGCGATCGAGCCGCCGCCGGCGCCGACCGTGTGCACGTCGACCATCGGCAGGTGGATCGGCAGCCCGTAATCGATGGTCAGTTCCGCGGAGACCTCCGGCACGCCGCCGGCGATCAAAGCCACGTCGGTCGACGTCCCTCCCATGTCGTACGTGATGGCGTTGGTGAGCCCCGACTGGGCGAGGGTGGCGGCGGCAGCCATCACCCCGGAGGCCGGGCCCGACATCACGGTCTTCGCCGCCGCTTCCACCACCAGCCCCGCCGGCACGGTGCCGCCGTTGCCGTTCATCACCAGGAGATCGCGGGCGAAGCCCTTGGCGCGCAGGTCGTCCTGGAGGCGGCGGATATAGCGGTCGAGGATCGGCTGCACCGCGGCGTTCACCGAGGCGGTGGTGCCGCGCTCGTACTCGCGGAACTCGGACAGGAGAGCGTGGCCGAGGGTGACGTAGGCGTTCGGCCAGATCTCGCGGGCGATGGCGCCGGCGCGCAGCTCGTGCTCCGGGTTGGCGTAGGCGTGGAGGAAGTGGATCACCAGGGCCTCGCAGCCCTCCGCCAGCAGGGAGTGCACCGCCTCGGCGACGGCAACCTCGTCGAGGGGCGTGCGCACCGCGCCGTCGGCCATGACGCGCTCAGGGACCTCGCGGCGCCACTCGCGCGGGATCAGCGGCTCGAAGGTGCCGAACAGGCCGTAGGGCTTCGGTCTCGTGCGGCGCCCGAGTTCGAGGACGTCGCGGAAGCCTTCCGTGGTGATGAGGCCGACCTTGGCGGTCTTGCGCTCCAGCACCGCGTTGGTGGTGGCGGTGGTGCCGTGGATGACGAGGTCGAGGTCGGCCGGCGCCACCTCGGCGGCGGATATCGCCGCCAGCACGCCCTCGGCCTGGTTGCGGATCGTGGTCGGCACCTTGGCGAGGCGCACGCGCACGCCCGATTGATCCGCCTCCGTCAGGAGAAGGTCGGTGAAGGTGCCGCCGACATCGATGCCTGCCACGCGTCTCACGTCACACCTCGATCATTCGCCTACGAACGGCTGGATGGGACCAGGGTCCCATGGTCGGCTTGTCTTGGCTCCCCCCTTTCCCGGACGACTGAAGCGTCAGCGGAAGGAGATCCGGGATCCAGCGCAAAAAGTCGCGAAGCGTCCTTGTGCCTGCAACGTTGCAGAATCAGAGCCGCTTCGCGGCACTCTTCCCCTGGATCCCGGATCTCCTTCCGCTTCGCTTCAGTCGTGCAGGCCCGTTCCGGGCCCGGAAAGGGGTGGGTGTTATGAAGGCTTTTCCCCTCACACCGTCAGGTACGCCTCCCGCACCGCCTCGTCCGCCTCGAGCGCCGCCATCGTGCCCTCGAAGTGGATCGCGCCCTTCTCGATCACGTAGGCCCGGTCCGAGACCGCGCCGGCGAAGCTCAAATTCTGCTCGGAGAGCAGAACCGCGATGCCCTCGCGCTTCATCCTGAGCACCGCGTCGGCCATCTGCTCGACGATGACGGGAGCGAGGCCCTCCGACGGCTCGTCGAGCAGCACCGCGTGGGGATTGCCCATCAGCGTGCGGGCGATGGTCAGCATCTGCTGCTCGCCGCCCGACATCGCGGCGGCGCGGCGGGTGCGCATCTCGGCGAGGTTGGGGAAGATCGAGAACAGCTTCTCCGGCGTCCAGGCGGCGCGCCCGTCGGCCGGGACCTTCCGGCCGACCTCCAGGTTCTCCATCACGGTCAGGTCGGTGAAGATGCGCCGCTCCTCCGGCACGTAGCCGAGGCCGCGGCGGGCGACGCGAAACGGCTCCCAGCCGGTGACCGCCTGGCCCTCGAACCAGACCGTGCCGCCGGTCGGCGGCAGCACGCCCATGATGGCCTTGAGCGTCGTCGACTTGCCGGCGCCGTTGCGGCCCATCAGCGCCACCACCTCGCCGGGGCGCAACCGGAGGGTGACGCCGAACAGGACCTGCGCCCGGCCGTAGGAGGCCGTGAGACCGGAAACGTCGAGAAGCGCGTTCATGCCACCGCCTTCCGGCGCGCGCGCATCGCCGCCTCGGTGCCGGCCTCGCCGAGATAGACCTGCTTCACCCGCGGGTTGGCCCGGATCTCCTCCGGCGTGCCGGCGGCGATGATCTCGCCCCGCACCAGCACCAGCACCCGGTCGGCATGGGCGAAGACCGCCTCCATGTCGTGCTCGGTGTAGAGAACCCCGATGCTGCGTGTCCGCGCCACCTCGGCGGTGAGCGCCATCAGGCCCGAGCGCTCCCGCGGCGCCATGCCGGCGGTGGGCTCGTCCATCAGCAGGAGCTTCGGCTGCGAGGCCAGCGCCACGGCGAGCTCCACCCGCTTCACGTCGCCGTAGGCGAGTTCCGAGACCGGCCGGTCGGCGTCCTTGCGCATCCCGACCCCGGCGAGCAGGGAGAGCGCTTCGTCGCGGTAGAGGGCGCGGGCATCCCGGAACAGGCCGCGCGAACGGCCGTGATGCGAGAGCAAAGCCATCTGGACGTTCTCGGCGACCGTCATCGACACGAAGGTCTGGGCGACCTGGAAGGTGCGCCCGACGCCGGCCTTCCAGATCGCCCGGGCCGGCAGGCCGGCGATCGAGCGGCCGTCGAGCATGATGGTGCCGGAGTCGGGGCGAAGCTGCCCGCCGACCATGTTGAAGGTGGTGGACTTGCCCGCACCGTTCGGCCCGATGATCGCCAGCATCTCGCCGGCGCTGAGCGTGAACGACACGTCCTTCGCGGCGGCGACGCCGCCGAAGCGCTTGGTCAGGCCCTCGACGAGGAGCAGGGTCATGCCTGGGCCTCCACCGGCGTCCGAGCGACCTTGCGGCCGCGCAGGGCCTCGGCGGCGCCGGCGAGGCCGCGCGGGAAGGCCAGCACCGTGGCGATGATCGCGAGGCCGAGCAGCAGGCGCCAGAACTCGGTCAGCGGCATCACCGCGTCCTTCAGGGCGTGGAAGAAGGCGGCGCCCACGAGCGGTCCCATCACGGTCTGGATGCCGCCGACCAGCACCATCACCAGGAAGTCGATCGAGAGCGGGATGCCGGTCAGCGTCGGGTCGATCGAACCCTTCATGAAGGCGTAGAGCCCGCCGGCGAGCCCGGCCGCGGCGCCGGCGAGCGTGAAGGCGAGCCAACGATGGGTGCGCACGTCGAGCCCGATCGCCTCGGCGCGGGTGGCGGAATCGCGCGCCGCCCGCAACGTGTAGCCGAAGGGGGCGTAGATCACCCGGCGCAAACAGACGATCGCGACGAGCGACAGGGCGGCGACGAGATAGAAGTAGGTATTGCGGCCGGACGCCCAGGACGAGGGCCAGACCCCGACGACGCCGTTGTCGCCCCCCGTCACCTCGACCCACTGGAAGCAGACCGCGTAGACGATCTGCCCGAAGGCGAGCGTCAGCATCGCGAGATAGATGCCCGACAGCCGCACGATGAAGAAGCCGAACAGGGCCGCACCGAGGCCGGCGGCGAGCGGCGCGGCGACGAGCGCCAGCTCCATCGGCGCCTTGAACGGCCCGGTGACGAGGAGGCCGGCGGCGTAGGCGCCGAGGCCGAAATACGCCGCGTGACCGAACGAGACGAGCCCACCGACCCCGACCAGGAATTGCAGCGAGAAGGCGGCGAGCGCGAAGATCAGGATCTCGGTCGCGACCTTGACCTTGTAGGCGTCGCCGACGAGCGGCACCGCCAAGAGGGCGACGATGGCGAGCCCCGCGAGCGCGGTCTCCGCCGGGCGGAAGCGGCGCAATCCCGGGATGCCCTCCGGCGGCATCACCCGGCCGGACGCGGCCTCCGGCCGGCCGAACAGGCCCCAGGGCTTGACCACCAGCACCACCGCCATCAGGGCGAAGACCAGGACCAGGGTCACCTTCGGGAAGATCAGGATGCCGAAGGCCTGGAGCTGGCCGATGATCAGCGCCGCCACGAAGGCGCCCGGCACCGAGCCCATGCCGCCGATCACCGTGACCACGAAGGCGTCGGTGATGACCGAAAGGTCCATATGGGCGTTCGCCGGGATGCGCGGGATCTGCAGCGCGCCGCCGAGCCCCGCGAGGCTCGCGCCGAGGAACAGCGTCAGGGTGAAGAGCCGCGCCTGGTTGACGCCGAGCGCGCCCACCATCTCGCGGTCCTGGGTCGCGGCCCGGATCAGCACGCCGAAGCGGGTGCGGTGCATGAGGAGCCAGAGCAGCCCCAGAACCAGCGGCCCGACCGCGATCAGCACCAGTTCGTAGGCCGGGAAGCGCTGGCCTAAGATCTCGACGCCGTGGCGCAGCGAGGGCGCGCGGGGGCCCGCGATGTCGACCGGCCCCCAGATCTTCAGCACCAGGTCTTCGACGATCAGCACCACGCCGAAGGTGGCGAGCAGCTGGAAGAGTTCGGGCACCCGGTAGATGCGGCGGAGCAGCAGCACCTCGACCGCGACGCCGATCAGCCCGACGAGGAGGGCGGAGAGCAGCACGCCGAGGAAGAACGCGGCGGGGGAATAGGAGAAATCGATGAGCCGCGGCACGATCGTGACCGCGATGTAGGCCCCCAGCATGTAGAACGAGCCGTGGGCGAAGTTCACGATCCGGGTGACGCCGAACACGATCGTCAGCCCGGAGGCGATGATAAACAGCGACGAGGCGCTGGCGAGCCCCGAGAGCGCCTGGAGGACGAGGAAGGACGGGTCCATGGGGCCTCCGCTCCGGATCGTCGAGGGGTCAGGCCTTGCGGGCCGCCTTCACCTCGGCCTCGGGGAACATGTAGTCGGCCCCGTCGGCGTAGCGAACCTTCTTCATGGTGCCCTGGCGCCCGTTGAGCGCGGTCTCGCCGATCCAGGCCCCGAGGGTCGATTGGTGGTCGAGCGCCCGCATCGTCACCGGGCCGGCGATGGTCTGGGAGGTCAGGCCCTCGAGGGCGGAGATCATCGCCTCGGTCTCGGTGGACTTCGCCTTCTCCAGCATGTCGCGGATCATGCCGACGACGACGTAGCCGAGGAGCGAGCCGAGGCGTGGCGTGTCGTTGAACCGGGCCCGGTAGGCGGCTACGAACTCCTTGTGGCCGTTGGTGTCGATCGTCTCCCAGGGGTAGCCGGTGGTGACCCAGCCCTCCGGCGTCTCGTCGCCCAGCGGGATCATGTATTCCGGCTCGCCGGTGAGCAGGCTCGCGACCTTGCGCTTCTCGAACAGGCCGCGGGTGTTGCCCTCGCGCACGAAGGCGGTGAGGTCGGCGCCGAACAGCACGTTGAACAGGCCGTCGGCCTTCATCTGCGACAGGGCGCCGACGGTGGCGCCGGCATCGACCTTGCCCAGAGCCGGGAACTGCTCGCCCACCACCTCGAAGCCCGGCACGGCGGCGGCCATCAGCTTCTTGAAGTTGGCGGCGGCCGACTGGCCGTACTCGTAGTTCGGCGCCACGATCGCCCAGCGCTTGACGCCGCTGTCCTTGACCGCGTCGACCAGCATCCGGGTCTGCATGTAGGTGTTGGGCCGCACCCGGAAGGTGTAGCGGTTGCCGCTGCCCATCGTCAGCGCGTCGGTGAGCGGCTCGGTGGCGAGGAACAGCGCCTTGCGCTGGTTGGCGAAATCCGCCACCGCGAGGCCGACGTTCGACAGGAAGGTGCCGCACAGGAACGCGACGTTCTCGCGCGTCAGCAGCTCCTCGGCGACCCGCGTGGCGTCGCCCGGCGTCGAGCCGTCGTCGCGGAACACGATCTCGATCGGCCGGCCGCCGAGCGCCTTGATGCCGCCAGCCTTGTTGACGGCGTCCTGCGCGAGCTGCATGGCATTGCGGTAGGGCACCGCGAAGGCCGCCATGCGGCCGTAGGAGTTCAGCTCGCCGATCCGGATCGGCCCAGTCCCGTGTCCCTGGCCCTGCGCCATCGCCCGGGAGGCTGAGAGGCCCAACGGGGCCGCGGCGAGTCCGCCGAGGAGCGTACGGCGGGACAGGGGACGAATCGTCTCGTCGCGGGTCGACATGGCGCGAACCTCCGGCCCATCCCGGAGCGACTTGTCGTCACCAGGATGCAAACTCGTTCGTAGGCGAACGATACTTGGCTTGGGCCGGGACGCAAGAGCCTGATCTGCGGAAAATCAGGGCGGCCTCCGCCGCGCAAACGCGCAGGGACGTCCGTTTCAAAGACTCGTCGTCGTCAGAGGCCCGCCTCGCGCGCGAGCCAGGCGTCGAGGGCGCGCTCGCGCTCGGCCTCGATCATCGCGGCGGTCCAGGCCGCCTGCTCGATGCGCGCGGTCTCGCCCGGATCCTCGTCGCGCTCCGGTACCTGCTGCATCGCATTCTCCCGTGTTCCATCCAGCGATGAGAACAAAATAGGAACATAGGTCGGCAGCGGCAAGTCTTTGGTGCAGTGGATTCCGGGGGAGCTTGGCCGGGCCGTCGCGCGTTGCCGCCGCACGATCCCTCGGAGAAGGAACACCCCATGCGTACGACCCTGCTCGCGCTCGCCGCCACGCTCGCCCTCACCGGCGCCGCCGCGGCGCAGACCGGCATGCCCGGCTCGGCCGAGGGCAACATGAACAATCCCGGCAGCGTGAAGAGCAACGCCGAGAAGCGCATGCCGGAGCGCGACCTGACCACCGGCACCGTGACGGCGCCGGGCGCCGCCGCCCGCACCGACGACCTGCCGAGCCACAGCGGCGGCAACGCCGCGGCGACGAGCCCGGCCAACCGCGCCCGCTGACGAAGACGGGGATGGGCGGCGCGGCGCCGCCCGTCCTTGGGAGAGAGACCATGACCCTCGAGCCGCGCGGCATCGTCCGCGCGGCTCGTCCGACCGAGCATCCGTCAGAACTTCGCCACCGCGAGCGTGCCGTCGTCGAGGGTGACGAAGCGGACCCCGCCCGCCCGCAGGGCCGCCACGGCCTTGTGGCGGGAGCGGGCGCCCGGGGCCTCGGCATTGGCCTCGAGGCGCCGCACGGTCGAGAGCGACAGCCCGCTCGCCTCGGCGAGCCGCATCATCGACCAGTCGAGCAACCCGCGCGCCGCCCGCAGGTGATGGCCCCGCACCGCCTGCTCGAGAGCCTGCGTGAGCCGGGGATCGCGCGGTGCGCCCGCTTCGCGGACCGGCGCGCCGGACTCGTGGATCGGGTACTTCACCCCGGCCCGGCCGAGATAGCGCCCGGCCTCGTCCCAGAGCGGGACCCCGACGATGCGGAACTGCCACAGCTCGCCGTTGGCCAGGCGCTCATGCGACCTGCCCTGGAAGTGCAGCCGGCGGTCGTGCTGGTCCCAGGCCCGATCGCGAAAAGCCTCGCGCTCCTCGGGCACGATCATGACGAACGGATCGACATTGATCTCGTGCAGGGACGGCCCGTGCACCCGCGCCATCTCGGCGGGGAACTGGTGCAGGAGGTCGATCCCCATGGAATAGGTCGTGGCGTAGGAGGTCAGGTAGAGCGCCTGGCGCCGGCGCTGCTCGGCGGCGTGGAGCCGCTTCAGCCGCTCGCGGTCGGTGACGTCGAGGGCGACCCCGCTCAGCGCGAGCGGCCGTCCCTCCGGCGAGACCCGGATCTCCGACAGGATGGACAGGACGCGCAGCTCGCCGCTCGGCCGGATCAGCCGCAGGAGCGCCGTCGGGGCGACATGGCCCTGCAGGGCATCGCCCGGGGTGGCGAGCCGCGACCGGTCCTCGGGATGCACGAGGTCGAGGAAGAGGTCGTAGCTCGCGGCGATGGCGGCGGGATCGAGCCCGAGCAGCCGGAAGAAGCCCGGCGACCAGCGTTGCTCGCCCGTGGCGAAGACCCAGTGCCAGCCCCCCGCGAAGCCGGATTCCTCGATGATGTGCAGGAAGACGTCGGACGAGGACCTGAGATCGGCGGCATCCATGCGGGGTGCGGTCGAGACGATGAACCGCAGACATAGAAGACCCGGCGGCGGACCTGAAGCCGGTCCGCCGCGATGTCACGGTTAAGCAGGCCGGCTCAGCGCTCCGGGCCGGCCGAGCGCCGGGCCCGGGCGACGACCTCGTGGGGCGCCGGCGGGTTGGCCGGGTGGTGGCTGAGGCAGAGCGGCGTGCGCAGCTTGGCCGGTTTCCCCGAGCCCTCGGTGGCGAAGTAGAACTCGCCCGCGCCGAGCCGGCCGAGATCGGACGCCGCCCCGCCGCTCGCCGCCATGATCTCCTGGGCGGCCGCGATGGTCGCCGGCGCGCTCTGGCGGCCGAAGAACTGCGTCGTGCAGTTCGACACGACCTGGTTGTGGATGCCCTTGGGCACCTGCGTCGCCACGATCATCCCGAGGCCGTATTTGCGCCCCTGCGCCACCAGCTTGATGCCGCTGCCGAGGCTCGGCGGCGTGCGGCCCGAGGGCAGGAAGGTCTGCGCCTCGTCCACGACGTAGAGCAGGCCTCGCGGCGACGGGTTCTGCTTGATCCAGCCGAACAGCGCCATCTGCAGCCGGTTGACGAAATCCTCCCGCGCCGCGTCCGAGGCGAGACCCGACAGGTTGACGACCGAGATCCGGGTGCGACGGCGGTCCGGACCGAAGAACAGCCGGGCGGGGTCGAGCACCGCGCCTTCGACCCGCAGCAGCGGGTTGGTGGCGACGGCGGCCAGCAGCTGGTCCGCCATGGCGGCGGCGAGGGTCTGCGCCCTGCCGATCTGGCTGGTGCCGTCCGGCAGGTCGGCGAGCAGGCCGGTGAAGGCGGCGAGGGTGCCGCCGCCGCGGGCGGCGAAGGCCCGGAGCGCGTCGGCGAGCACGCCGCGCTGGAGAGTCCTGGTGGCGCCGGCGAGCGGTCCCAGGGTCTCGGTCGCCATCTCGATCGCCTGGGCGCGCTCGTCGCGGTCGTCGCTCGCGGCCAGATCCGGCATCACCGAGAGGAAGAGTGGATTGCCGGCATGGACGCCGGGCGTCCACACCACCACCTCGACCCGCTCGGCGTAAGCGGCCGCCTTGCGGTCGTCCTCTGGCGTGAATTTTTCCGGCCGCTCCGGCCACGGATCGCCGAGGCGCGACAGGTCGTTGTTGGGATCGACCACGATCGCCGGGATGCCGGCGAGCGCCGCCTCCTCGACCAGGCGCCGCAGCAGCACGGTCTTGCCCGAGCCGGACCCCGCGATGATCGCGGTGTGGCGCGGCAGGAGCCGCAGCGGCAGCGCGACGGGCGGCGCGTCGGGGGTGAGGCGGTGGCCGACCGGGATGGCGTCGGGCACGGGTTCGGCTCGCGGCTCGGGGGCCGGGCGCTCGGGGGCTTGGGCCTGCGGGGGAGCGGTGGGCCCGGCGGGCAGCGTATCGGCGATCCGCGTCACCGTCTCGATGGCGTGGGCGGGCACGGCGCGGCGCGCCCGCGCGGCCTCGACGCTCATGGCTTCGACGTGCATGGCCTCGACCCGCATGGCCGGCTCCGCGCCGGCCGGCCGGTACGGAGGATTCGCGGGCTCGACCTGGACTGACGCCAGTTCCGGATCCCCGGTCGGCGGATCGATCTCCCTCCGGGGCTGGCGGGGCGGCAGCGGCGGCAGGGGGGCACGACCGCGCCTCCCCGGCTCCGCGCCGTCGCCCGACAGGCCGATCTGGCGGAAGAACCCGGTCCCGCGCACCGGCAGCGTCGTGCGCATCCAGCTCTCGAACCGGTCGGACTGCCCGTCCCGCACCGCCGCGTCGCGCAAGGTGCGCAGGGCCACGAAGGTCCGCAGGTCGTCGTCCGACGGATCGATCAGCTTGCCGCCCGCGGCGACGAAGCGGCTGACCAGGGTGCCGGTCTTGGTACCCGCCGGCACCGGGCCGCGGCGCACCACCAGCAATTCGCGGCCCGGGATCCTCGACGAGATGCCCGAGGCGGTGAGGGCTGCGCGCAACCGCGCCTGGAACGCGATCGGGTGCGGCTGCAGCAGGGCGCGGTAGCAGACGTGGCGCTCGCGGTCGTTCTCGTCGCGGTGGAGGAAGGTGAGGCGGCCGTGCAGCGGCGGCAGCTTCTGCTCCGGCTCGCCCTTGCTCACCACGTCGATCGCGTCGTGGGGATCGTCCTCCAGGGCGTAGAGGTCGAAGGCCGTGCGCAAGAGTTCACCGAGCCCGGCATCCTCGTCGTCGAGGATGCCGGTGATGTCGGCGGTGCGGCGGGCGGCGTCGAGGTCGAAATCAGAAAATGGATTGTCGGCTAGGGGCTTGGGCAGCGCATCGGTGAGATCGTTGCAGATCGTAACGGCCCCGCCCGTCAGGCAGTCGCGGCGGAAAGCGTCGCATCGCATGAGCAGCGTGCGCGGTCGCATCGCAGCATGGGCCGCGGCCGTGATCGCCGCCTCGCTGAAGGGCCAGATCGGGGAGGGCGGCGTGAAGCCGGCCTCCGCATAAGCCGGCGCCAGCCTGTCGCGGATGAGCGCGGCTGCGGCGGCCGGCTTGTTCATGCCTTTCAGGCCCACCGGTTGCTCGAATCGGTCCATCGCGGATTTCAACCCGCGCTCCTGCAAACTCCGCCAGGAATCCGATAGGCAAGTGATCAGTGTCATACCGCGGCCGGCACCGTCGTGCAGCTGCATCAGCCCCGACACCAGTACCTCCGCGAGGGTGGGAGCGGGACCGGCCTCGAAATCGTCGTCGAGCGTCAGGCGGCCTGCATCGACCACGCCGTCGATCTGGTCGAGGGCGACGAGGGTCGGGCCGCTGAGACCCATGATCCAGGCCATGCCGCGCACCAGATCGATGGGCGGAGGTGGCGGCATGGTGAAGCCGAGGGCGGCGCGGGCGGCCGGGTCGGCGTCGTAGCCCTGTAGCCAGGCATGGGCGAGGCCGACGGCGTTAAGGTCCTGCGAACGCAGAAGGCAGAGCGCCCTGAAGACGTCACGGTGATTGAGCGCCCGCGTGCTGTCGACGTGCATCAAGGCCTTGACGAGGAGGTCAACGATCTTGCGGGTGTCGATGTTGGGCGTGTTGAACGCCTGCTCGACCTGCTCCTCGACCTTGAAACGGCGGGCGACGCCGGCCAGCACCGCGTCGGACTGGCGCCGCCCGTCCGGCATCGGCTGCATCAGGGCGGTGAGGTAGCTCAATGCCGCGCTGCGCCAGAAATCGCTGAGGCCGAGCACGTCGAGGAGCACGAACCAGCCCTGCGAACGCCAGACCTCGCGCCGGATCTGGCCGACGAGGTGGGTCTTGCCGATGCCTGGGTCGCCGACGAGCACCCGGCCGCGCGGGCGGCTGCCGGCCGTCTGCGCGTGGAGCGCCTCGATGATCCCCGGGATCAGGGCCTCGTTGGGCGCGCCGGTCGGCTCGGCGTCGAGCCAGACGCTGTCGAGGGTGCGCACCCAGTCGAAGTTGACGCGGCGCAGGGCGTCGAGGGCGTCGCTCATACGTTGATCCAGATCTCGTGGAAGGGCTCGCCGGCCGGTGCGAAGGCCGCCGCGCGTTCGGCCGCGTCGAGGGCCTTTGGGTCGCTGATCCGGGTGAGCCGGATGCTCGGGTCGTCGCGCAGGATCGCCGCCAGCCCGGCATCGACGGCGGCGCGGTCGAGGTCGGCGAGCGCCGCCCGAAGGGCGCTGAGGCGTACCGGCGCGGCCCTCCGGCCGCCGGTGCAGGCGAGGTAGGCTTCTTCGATGCGGGCGCGGAGCCGGTTCGAATCCGGCGGGGCGGCGGAGACTTCCGGCCGCGGAGCGGCTTTGGTCTTCGGGGCGGCCTTGGGTTTCGGATCAGCCGTCTTCCGAACTCTCGGAGGCTTCGGCTCCGGCGCCACCCGCTCCGGGGCAGAGCCGACGAAATCGGCCAGTGTCGCGCCCGTCGCGTCGAGGTGGTGGTGGAGGCGCATGAGCCAGTCCTGGAGCACCCGCATGGCCGGCGGCAGGGGATCGCGCAGGTGCTCGCCGGCCCAACGCCATCCGCCGTCGGTCACGGTCAGCCGCGAGGAGCGGCCCTCCTTCTCGACCGTGATCATCCCGGCCTTCACCAGGGCGTCGCGCTCCGGCTTCTTCGGCACGATCTCGCTGTTCAGGGCGGTGCCCTGCCGGCCGAGCAGGCGCCAGAGGATCATCGCCTGAGCCGGCGTCGGCGTCTCGCTCATCGGGTCGTGTCTCCGGGGGAAGGAAGGGTGCGGCGCAGCCGGACGACGGCGCGGATCTTCTCGACCGCGAATTGCAGGTCCTCGGCGACCTGATCGTTGGTGAGGCGCAGCACGAGGTAGCCGGCGACCATGAGCTCGTAGTCGCGGTGGCGGTCCTGGCCGAATTTCGGGCTGGCCTGGTGCTCCGGCCCGTCGATCTCGACGACGACGCGGTGCTCGCGGCAGACCAGGTCGACCCGCGGCTGCCGGCCGTGGCCGGCCACCCGCACGATCTCGTTGCCGGCAAACAGCCCGGCCAGTTCCGGGTCCCTCGCCAGGGCCGCCTCGATCCGCCGCTCGGCCTCGCTGGCGTGATGGGCCTGCGAGCGCGCGGGGATGAAGCGCTTCTCCGCCGGTTCGGGCGCGCGGCCGATCGTGCAGGCGCCGTAGAGGATGCGGTCGTAGGGCGGGGCGTCCGGCGGCTCGACCGGCAGGGCGACGACGCAGGCCGCGCCGTGGCCGGCGCACCATTCCAGCGCCTCGATCACCGGCGCGGCGCGGGCCGGCGAGGCCGGGTCGACCTCCGCCACCAGGATCACGCTGCCCGGATCGACCGCCTGCAGCAGCTGCGCGAATTCGAGCGCCGGCGCCATCCGCCGGAACCGCGGCGGCCGCCCGGCCGCCGCGAAGGTCGCGGCCGCCTTCAGCCAGGGGCCCGAGAATGCGGGCGCCGATCCGTCCCGCCCCGGCCAGTCCGGCCAGCGGGCGAGCGCCAGGTCGGCGAGATCGTCGAGCAGGCGGTCGATCACCGCGCGGGCGGTCCGCAGCTCCTCGGTGGCGACCAGCAGCACCGCGCGGCCGATCTCGCGTGCCGCCAGCACCGCGCCGGCGCCGTCGCGCGTCAGGCCGACGACCGCGAGACGCTCGCCCTCCCCAAGGCCGGCGACGCGCTCCGCGAGGCGATCGGGCGTCAGGCGGGGCCGGGCCGTGGCTGTGCTCTCTCCGGACCTGCGCACGACGAGACCGCGTCCCCCCCGATCGGCCGGCGACGCCTGGCGCGCTTCACGGCTGTCTTGCGGGGATATGCAGCACAGGTTGCCGGCCATTGCCAGGGGGTTGTGCGGCGGCGGGCGGTGGGACGGTGTTTTCCGTCACGCGGTCGTCGAGAGGTCCGGACGGAACCTTCCCCCCTTCCACGGGCAGGGCCGTCGCATCGCTTCAGCGATCGAGCCGGTGCGCCACCACGCCCACCCCGGCCACCGCCAGCGCCAGCGCCGCCCCGATCACCGGCAGGTGGCCGTAGGGCACGCCGACCGTGATCGCGACGCCGCCGAGCCAGGCGCCGAGCGCGTTGCCGAGGTTGAACGCGCCCTGGTTCACCGTCGAGGCGAGGTTGCGGGCGCCGTCGGCGGCGGTGAGCACCCGCAGCTGCAACGGCGCCACCAGCGCGAAGGCGAGGATGCCCCACAGGCCGATGAGCGCGGTGGCGGGCATCAGGGCGGCGCTCGCCGGGATCAGCGCCAGGAGCACGAGGGCCAGCGCGATCCCCAGGCCGATCACCGAGGGCATCTGCCGCCAGTCGCCGAGGCGGCCGCCGAGCACGTTGCCCAGCGTCAGTCCGACGCCGAACAGCAGCAGCACGCCGGTGATCGCCGACGGGGTCGCGCCGGCGGTGGCGGAAAGCAGCGGCGCGACGTAGGTGAAGACGCTGAACAGGCTCGCCGAGGCGAGCACGCTGAGCAGCATCGCCAGCACCACCTGCGTCCGGCGCAGGACCCGCATCTCGGACAGGAGGCTGCCGGATTCGTGGGCGAGGTGCCGCGGCAGCCAGGCGAGGAGGGCGGCCGCCGCCACGAAGCCGATGCCGACCACGGCCCAGAACGTCGCCCGCCAGCCGAGAGCGTGGCCGAGCGCGGTGCCGAAGGGCACGCCGAGCACGTTGGCGAGGGTGAGCCCGGTGAACATGATCGCGATGGCGCTGGCCTTGCGGTGCGCCGGCACGAGATCGGCCGCCACCACCGAGCCGAGGCCGAAGAAGGCGCCGTGGCACAGAGCCGTGACGATGCGGGCGAGCATCAGGAGGCGGTAATCGGGAGCGAGCGCGCAGAGCGCGTTGCCTAGGATGAACAGGCCGACCAGCACCAGCAGCGCCCGCCGCCGGTCGAGGCGCGACAGGGCCACCGCCACGAGCGGCGAGCCGAAGGTGACGCTGAGCGCGTAGCCGGAGACCAGCAGGCCCGCCTTCGGGATGCTCACGCCGAGATCGGCCGCCATCTCGGGCAGGAGCCCCATGATGACGAATTCGGTGGTGCCGATGCCGAAGGAGGCGGCGGCGAGCGCCAGGAGGGCCAGGGCCGCGGACCGCCCGGTCGCGGCGGCGCCGGCGGTGTCGTGGAGGGTGTGCTGCATCGCCGTCCTCGTTGTTGCGTTGCAGCATAGGCCGGAAGGTCGGAACGGCTTAGGCCGCCCGCCGCATGGCAGGTTTGCGGTGCCCCGGCTTGGTCGATGAGCCCGAATGGCTCCGCCGAACTGGTCTGCTCGACGGGATGAACACCCTCGATGTCATCCCGGGGCTCGCCGCAGGCGAGAACCCGGGATCCATAACCGCCGACGGGACCGGACGAAGCGGAACGCTGTCCGCCTCATCTTGCGACGCCAGCGGTTATGGATCCCGGGTTCCGCTTCGCGGCCCCGGGATGACGATGGAGGGTTTCAGTCTCGCCGATGGGTCGACCCTATTCTTACGGCAGCGCGGCCCGCGGCCCGGTCCCCGTCGGCAGGGCCGCCAGCGCGTCGCGCACCGTCGCCTCGGTGAGGATCTGCGGCAGCACCGCGACGCCGCCGCGGCCGTCATAGAGCAGGTAGAGCGGTACGCCCGACCGGCCATTCGCCTCCAGCACCCGGGTGATCTCCGGGTTCTGGTTGGTCCAGTCGCCCTTGAGCTGGGCGACGTCGTGGGCCTTGAAGGCCTCGCGCACGGAGGCCGCCCGCAGGGTCGCGCGGTCGTTGACCTGGCAGGTGATGCACCACGCCGCCGTCATGTTGACGAAGACCGGGCGGCGCTCGGCGAGCAAAGCATCGAGCCGGGCCTGGGTAAACGGCTCGATCCCGTCGGCGCTCGCCACCGCCGCCGGGCCGGCGCGGTCCCGGTCGAGGGCGACCAGCAGCCCGGCGAGGCCGAGGAGGCCGAGCATCAGCGCCGCGAGGCCCACCCGCCGGGCGAGGCCGGCCGCCGTCGCGGTGCGGGCGGAAAGCCAGGCGCAGAACCCCACCAGCACCAGGCCGGTGAGCCCGGCCATCAGCCCGGCCGGGCCGACCTGCTGGCTCAGCACCCAGGTGAGCCACGCCACCGTGAGGTAGAGCGGGAAGGCCAGCAATCCCTTGAGGGTCTCCATCCAGGCGCCGGGCCGCGGCAGGCGGCGCAAGAGCGCCGGCCAGGCCGCCAGCAGGGCGAAGGGGAGGGCGAGGCCGAGGCCGAGCGCCGCGAAGACGGTGAGCGCCACCGCCGCTCCCTGCGTCAGGCCATAGCCGACCGCCGCGCCCATGAACGGGGCGGTGCAGGGCGTGGCGACCACCGTCGCCAGCACGCCGGTGAAGAACGAGCCCGCGAGCCCGGCGCGCCGGGTCAGGCCGTCGCCCAGGGCCGCCGCCCGGCCGCCGAGATGCCAGACCCCCGACAGGCTGAGGCCCATCGCGAACAGCCCGTAGGCGAGGCCGGCCACCACCAGGGGCGATTGCAGCTGGAAGCCCCAGCCGATCTGCGCGCCGCCGGCCCGCAGCGCGATCAGCAGCCCGGCGAGGCCCAGGAAGGTCGCCAGCACGCCGACCGCGTAGGCGAGGCCGTGCAGCCGCACCCGGCCCGGGCTCTCGCCCGAATGGCGCACCAGGCTCAGGACCTTGATCGACAGGACCGGGAAGACGCAGGGCATCAGGTTGAGCAGGAGCCCGCCCAGGAAGGCGAGGAGGGCCGCCTGCCACAGGCCCTCGGCCTCGGCCGGTGCGGCGGCCGTGACCGGCGCGGCGGCGACCGGCGTGGCGGGGGCGGCGCTCGCCGGCGCGGGCGTCGCGTCGCCGAGCGCGTAGGCGCGGCGGACCGGGCCGGATCCGGTCTCCTCGGTGAAGGTCAGCACCCCGTCGGCCCGGGGCGCCGGCGCGTCGGGCGCGGCCTGGCTGCTGCGCTGGAGCCGCAGGTGCAGGCCCGTCGCGTCGCTCGTTGCGACCTGCTCCGCGGCGTGCTCCAGGGCGGTCTCGGAATAGGGGAAGAACGCGACGTCGCGCGCCTTGAGCTCCGGCGCGTCGACGGTCAGGACCGGCGTCGCGCCGTCCTGAACCATCCGGACCGGCCAGGGCGCCGGGACCGGCAGCCGCTCGCGCCCTTGCGCGAACAGGGCGGCGTGGCGGGGATCGGGCCGCGGGCTGGTCCCGGCGGGCGCCACCGGCAGGCTCGTCGAGAGGCTGGCCTCGCCCGGCACGCATTCGCGCTCGCAGACGAGGTAGGAGACCTTGGCCCGGAGCGGGACCGGCCCGGATCCGAGTGTCTCGGGCGCCGTCACCGGCACCGTCAGCAGCACCTCGCCCTCGTAGCCGAAATTCATCAGGTCGCCGACCGGGATCCGCTCCGGCGCCGGCCACGCGATCGCGCCCGCGGAGAAACCCGCCGGCAGCGACCAGGCGATCTCCGGCGGCAGGCCGGAATCGCCGGGATTGCGCCAGTAGACGTGCCAGCCCGGCTTCATCGTCAGCCGCAGGCCGGCGGTGAGCGTGGCGCCCGGCGCGACGGCGCTCTCCTGCGTCACCAGCTCGGCCCGGACGAGATCGGCGTATTTCGAGGGGCGCTGGCCCTGCGCCTCGGCGGCGCCGAGCGAGAGGCAGGAGAGGATAAGGGCGAGGAGGGGCGCGAGGCGGGGCATGGGTCCCGGGTTACCCGGACTCTGGGGCGCTGGCGAGGCCGGCCGGATCGCGTTCGCGTGAGGCCGCGCTCAGGCCCGCCACGGCGGGGGATCGAGGGCGACGGCGAGCGCGTCGAGGAAGCGCCGGGTGCGGGCGGCGCGGGCGCGCCGCGGCGCGCCGAGGAGCGCCGTCACGGGAGCGTCGGGCAGGGCGTGAGCGGGCAGCAGCCGGACGAGGCGCCCCGCCCGCAGGTCGTCGGCGACGTCCCATTCCGAGCGCAGGATGATCCCGCGCCCGGCGAGCGCCCAGCCGCGCACCACCTCGCCGTCGTTGCTGGACAGGCGCGGCTCGATCCGGACCCGCGCCTCCGCGCCGTCGCGGCGGAAGCGCCACAGGGTGACGTCCTCGTCGTTCTCGCGCAACGCGATGCAGGCATGGGCGCGCAACTCGGCCGGGCCGGCCGGCGTGCCGTGGGCGGCGAGATAGGCGGGCGCGGCGCAGACGACGCGGTCGTTGGGGGCAAGGCGCCGGGCGATCAGGCCGGGCGCGGCTTGCGCGATCCCACCGACATGGATCGCGAGGTCGAAGGTGCCGGCCGGCACGCCGCCGAGGCGGTCGGAGAGCGTCAGGTCGAGGGCGACCTCCGGGTGCGCCGCCTGAAAGGCCGCGGCGACCGGGGCGACGTGGCGGCGGCCGAAGCCGAGGGGCGCCACGATCCGCAGGTGCCCCACCACCTGCCCGCGCCGGGCGGCCAGGGCCTCGTCGAGTTCGGCCAGCGACGCGAGGATCCCGCGGCCGCGCTCGGCGAGCAATTCGCCCTCGTCGGTCAGCGCGAGGTGGCGCCCGGTCCGGTCGACGAGATGCACGCCGAGCCGCTCCTCGAGGGCGCGCAGGCGCTGCGTGACCGCCGGCGGCGATACGTCGAGAGCCCGCGACGCGGCGGCGAGGGAGGGCGCCTCGGCCACGGCGAGGAAGAAGCGGACGTCGTCGGTCGCGAGCATTAAGTTTCATCTTAATGCAGAAGGCAGGCGGCGTTAATGGCGTTGCCCACCGTTCCGTGGTCTTCCACGGGGAACGACGCGATCACGGCGAGCGCAGCAAACCATGCCCGAGACGAGCCGGACGACCCTGGAACGCCTGGAGACCCCCTGCCTCCTCCTCGACGAGGCGCGCCTGCGCGGGAACGTCGCGCGGATGCGCGCGCATCTGGACCGTCTCGGCGTCGCGCTCCGGCCGCACCTGAAGACCGCCAAGTCCCTCGACGTCGCCCGCATCGCAATGGCCTCGCCCGAGGGCCCGGCGACGGTCTCGACCTTGCGCGAAGCGGAGTACTTCGCGGCCGGCGGGGTGCGCGACATGATCTACGCCGTCGGCATCACCCCGGCGAAGCTGCCCCGGGTCGCGAAAATCCGGGCCGGCGGCACCGACCTCGCGATCATCCTCGACAGCGTCGAGCAGGCCGAGGCCGTGGCCGAGCACGCCCGCACGAGCGGCGACGCCCTGCCGGTGCTGATCGAGGTCGATGCCGACGGCCACCGCTCCGGCGTCGCGCCGCGCGACCGCGACACCCTGGCGGCGATCGGCCGACGGCTGACCGCCGGCGGCGCGGCCCTGCGCGGCGTCCTGCTGCATGCCGGCGACAGCTACGCCCTGAGCGATCCGGCTGCCCTCGCGGCGGCGGCGGAGGCCGAGCGGGTCGCGGCGGTGACGGCGGCCGAGTCTTTCCGGGCGGCGGGTCTGCCCTGCCCGGTGGTCAGCGTCGGCTCGACCCCGACCGCGCGTTTCGCCCGCGACCTCACCGGCATCACCGAGGTCCGCGCCGGCGTGTTCATGCTGGGCGACCTGTTCCAGGCCGGTGTCGGCGCGGTCGTGGTCGAGGACATCGCCCTCTCGGTGCTCGCCATGGTGATCGGCCACCAGCGGGCGAAGGGCTGGATCGTCGTCGATGCCGGCTGGATGGCGCTGTCGCGCGATCGCGGCACGGCGCGCCAGGCGGTCGACCAGGGCTACGGCATGGTCTGCGACGCGGCCGGGCGGCCCTATCCCGACCTGATCGTCCGCGACGCCAACCAGGAGCACGGCATCCTGGCCCTGCGGCCGGGCTCGAGCGCCGCGCTGCCGGACCTGTCCATCGGCGCGCAGGTCCGCATCCTGCCCAACCACGCCTGCGCGACGGGCGCGCAGCACGACCGCTACCACGTCCTCGACGGGGCGGGCCGCGTCGCGGCGGAATGGCCCCGCATCAACGGCTGGTAGGAGACGAGCCATGACCGAATCGATCACCCGCATCGCCACCGCCGGCGCGCCAGCGCCGGCCGGGCACTATGCGCAAGGTACCGCCTGGCGCGACCTCGTCTTCGTCTCAGGCCAGCTCGCCGCCCGGCCCGACGGCAGCCACACCGCCGACCAGCCCTTCGCCGCGCAGGTGCGCCAAGCGCTGGCGAGCCTGCTCGCCATCCTGGCGGAGGCGGGCAGCGGGCCGGAGCATATCCTGCGGGTGACCGCCTACATCGTCGGCGTCGAGAACTGGCCGGACTTCAACCGGGTCTACGCCGAGATGCTGGGGGAGGCGCGGCCGGCCCGCACGGTGGTGCCGGTGCCGGAATTGCACCACGGCTACCTGGTGGAGATCGAGGCGACCGCGGTCAGAGGCTGATGAAACGGCCGGCCTTCCGGCACGGCCAGCCGGCTTCCCACTTCACAGGGTCATCCCGGGGCTCGGCAACGCCGAGAACCCGGGATCCATAGCCGCTGACGATGCCGGACAAGGTGACCGGCCTTCCGCCTCTTCTTGAGACGTGAGCGGTTATGGATCCCGGGTTCCGCTGTCGCGGCCCCGGGATGTTGGGGTGGACGGCCCCCGCCGGCATCATAAGTGCCAGGTTGAGGTCGTCTGACACCCAACCGAGGAGACCGTCCGTGACGCAGATTAGCATCATCGGCCTGGACATCGCCAAGTCCGTCTTCCAGTTCGAGGCCCAGGACGCGCAGGGCGCCGTGGTGAGCACCGAGCGCGTCTCGCGCGACAAGCTGCTGCCGGCGCTCAAGAAGATCCCCGCCACCATCGTGGCGATGGAGGCCTGCGCCACCGCCCATCACTGGGCGCGCCAGATCCGGGCTCTGGGCC